>NZ_JACCQC010000041.1:0-47203 GCF_015712225.1 Burkholderia sp. 9775_39
CCTTGAAGGGTCGTTCGAGACCAGGACGTTGATAGGTCAGGTGTGTAAGCGCAGTAATGCGTTCAGCTAACTGATACTAATTGCCCGTAAGGCTTGATCCTATAACAAGTCTGTCTCGATAGCCGTTAGCGCTTTAGCGCTTACGGACATCGAGCGTCGAGTGCGAGGCACTCGACGTACGACGGTTGAAGTACCGCATACGTGTGAGATACAGCTCACAACCTAAATTACTGCTTCTTCCAAGATTGGTTGCGCTGCGAAGCAACGCAACAACCCTCTTTGCCTGATGACCATAGCGAGTCGGTCCCACCCCTTCCCATCCCGAACAGGACCGTGAAACGACTCTACGCCGATGATAGTGCGGATTCCCGTGTGAAAGTAGGTAATCGTCAGGCTCCCTAAGCCAAGAACCCCCGCCCGAAAGGCGGGGGTTTTTGCATTTTGGCGATAGAAATGTGCGGTGCGCCTGATATGGGTTGCAGCTCGTGCTGACAGGCCAAGCGGCAGCGGACCTGGGTGTCTGGCCCGCTGCGCTTGCATCGCAATCGTCGCTTGTCACAGTTACTAACGGTATCGAGTCTCGGGTACTGAGCTACCTGAGCGGTGGTGACTTGCGATGCCCACCATGGGCAATACGCCGATCACATCGGCGTGATGATGAGCCGCTTGTCCTCGACAGTAATCCGAACGCGTTCTCCGGCCTCGAATCCCGCGTCCTCAAGCCATACTCCAGCCAATTTGATCCACGGGAAGTACGTCGTGTTCAGTTTCCTGTGCGCTCTGATGGCACGGAGAACCCTAGACAAGGAATGATGGCGCGCTGATTCTTGAACAGTGACGAAGCGTTCCGTTACGACGGGGCGTGACTTATGATTGGCGTTAGCCATTTCCGACTCCTAGAGCGAGTTGGTTGTGGTCAGCGGGTCGTATGGGTGGCAGCCCATCCGGCCCGCGCTTTTTGCGGTGACGCCATTTGAGTCTACCTAACTGAGCATCTCGAAATATGGGAAATTCGGAGGATGGCCAACCGGCATAGATATGGACGCGCCCTGATCCACTACGGCGCTTTTCAGGTGATGACCTTTATCGTCCGAACTTCTCTCGAAGCGATATCGCGGCCTCGGCGGCTAGATCAGGATCGTGATGCTGCCATTTGTAGCGGGCAGAGGTTCGTCAGAATACGGCAGCTAATCCGGCAAGACTACGACACGCTTTGCAACCTGGAACGCCAAATCGCCGGCTTAGACGGAGAGATGGTGGACATTTCGCAGCGACGCTGGCCAGAGACCCTCCATAAACAACTACTTCGTTTTCGCTGGAGCTCGCGCGAGCTCTACGCAAGATGAAACCGGCACGGCAGGTCGAGTGCCTCGAGCTGATGGTGGTAGCGAACAACCTGTCTGTCTCGTACGCTGAAGCGTTGCTCGTTACGACATCGTCTTCTCTGCTGAGCGCCTGTGCTCATCCCTCGATCGCTCTACTTCGTACTCGCGATATGCGTTTCGGCGAGAAAGACCGCCAGGGTCGACGTCGCCCCGACGGCGAGGCGTGCGTGGTGCGGCTGCACCCCTCGGGCACCCGGGCTTTACCGTGTCCGGTGCCGTAACGGCTGCGAAGTTCAGAAACCCCTTGGGTGATACTGGCGAGATTGCTCAGAAGCCGCTTGATCGTTTCAGCGGCTTTGGCCTCCTCGGGAATTGAGGGTCAATCAGCGTCCATCACCAAAATGCAGAACGTGAGGGAAACGCTCCAAGCGACGCGGCTCGGATGTTGTCTTCGTTGGGTTGGCCAGCTATCCGGTACATGGCAAAATCGACAAATCTCCGCAACTCGACGGTCGATTGACTGCCGCGTGCGCGTCTCAAACACAGAACAGACATGACCGATCAGAACAGCGATAAAGCCCTAGCATCTTCACCTAACCCGGCAGACGAACTGCGTGAGCAGCTTGCAGCATTGGTACCGGAGGCATTTTCAGAAGGTCGACTCGACCTTGCCGCGCTGAAACGGACGTTGGGCGAATCTGTTGTTGCCGACGGTGGCGAGCGTTATGCGCTAACGTGGGCCGGCAAGAGCGACGCGTACAAGGTGCTGCAGACGCCTTCGACCGCGACCTTGCGGCCAGAGCGGGATAAATCGGTGAACTTCGACGACGCGCAGCACGTCTTCGTCGAGGGAGAGAATCTTGAGGTGCTCAAGGTTTTGCAGAAGGCCTATTTCGGTAAGATCAAACTGATTTACATCGATCCGCCGTACAACACGGGGTCGGACAGATTTATTTACCCAGATCGTTTCCAAGAAAGCAAAGAAGACTATTTGCGCCGCATCAACGATCTGTCCGATGACGGAACGTTAATGCGGGAAGGTTTCTTTAGAAAAAATACTAAAGAAAGCGGCCATTACCACAGCAGCTGGTTGTCCATGATGCTGCCCCGTTTATACATTGCGCGAAATTTGTTGCGCGAAGACGGGTTTCTGGTGGTAAGCATCGACGATAATGAAGTTCATAATTTACGATTGTTGCTGGACGAAATTTTCGGATCCGAAAATTTCGTCTGCAATTTAATCTTCGATCGAAACCGAAAAAATGATGCGAAATTATTCTCGGTTGGCCACGAATATATGCTGGTCTATGCTCGTAGTCGCCAGAAACTGAAAGACATTGATTTGGTTCTGCGAGCTCCCAAGGAAGGGGTCGAAGAGGTTCGTGTTGAGTTTGAACGACTTAAGAAACTTTATGACCATCAATGGGATAAGGTTGCGGAGGGGCTCAAAGAGTATTACGCAACGTTTGAAGACGACGATCCACGAAAGCCGCTTGCCCGGTTTACCAAAGTAGATGAGCGTGGACCATTTCGAGACGATGGTGATGCGAGCTGGCCTGGCGGTGGCGGGCCTCGCTACGACGTCCCTCATCCGGTAACGGGAAAACCCTGCAAAGTTCCTAGTCGTGGATGGGTTTGGCCGACATATGAGCGCATGCAGGAAGAAATTGATGCGGAGAATGTTGTTTTCGGCGACGATGAGTCAACGATCCCGAGCGTGCGACGCGATCTCTTTTCCAAAGACGTGCAAGTAATGCGAAGTGTGCAGTTCAGCTACGCACAAAAGGCAAGTCAGGATCTCGCGGCGCTTTTCGGCGGAAAAAAGGTCTTCGAGAACCCAAAAAACTATTTGGACATGGCTCGCTTGGTCGCTTATTTGACGTCGCCGGGAGATCTCGTCCTCGATTTTTTCGCAGGATCCGGGTCAACGGTGCACGGTGTGATCGCTGGAAATCGCGAAAGCGGCACACAGCGAAAGATCATTGCCGTACAACTTCCTGAGCCAATTGAGGCAGATACCGAGGCGGGGCGCAATGCGCAGCAACTTGGCTGCGCAACGATCGCTGACTTAGCCCGTCTTCGGATCGATCGCAGTCTAGCGGCTGAGTTTGATCAGAGATTGCCTAAGGAAGAGGGTTACAAATATTTTCGGTTGAGTCCGTCAAACTTCAAGCAATGGCGCGGGGATGGCATTGAAACGCCCGATCAACTCGCCGAACAGATGAAGCTGTTTGTCCACGCGGGGAAGGACGGCGCCACAGTAGAGGACATTCTGTATGAGTTGCTTTTGAAGTTTGGGCAGGAAGTGACTACGCCCGTTGAGGCGCTCGAAGTCGCTGGTACCCGGGTGTTCGCCGTTCACAACCGGCAGATGATCTTCGTGCTCGACGGGTTCACGGAGGCCATGATTTTGCCGCTGGTCGAGATCAAACCCCGTGAGATTGTTGCCATCGACGGCGTGTTCCAAGACTCCGACATGCTCAAAACGAACTTGGATTTGCAATGTCGCGACGCGGGAATCCGCTTCACGTGCCTGTGAGGTCGCACGCATGAAATTTCAATTCGATGCCAATCAGGATTACCAGCTGGAAGCCATTCGCGCCGCGGTAGATCTATTCGCGGGCCAGCCTGATGCTTCGCAAATCGCGGTGACGCAGAGCGATGATTTGTCCAGTTTGGAGCTGTCCTCGACGGGGATTGCGAACCGTCGTGTGATTGGCGACGAGCAGTGGCTAAAGAATCTGCACGCCGTACAAGACGCGCACGAGCTGGAGCGCTCCTCTGAGTTGGCCGCGATGGTACTGGATGACGGAACGCCTGTCGGGAGGTTTCCCAACTTCACTGTGGAGATGGAAACCGGCACGGGCAAGACGTATGTGTACTTGCGCACAATCTACGAGCTGTCCAAGACCTACGGGTTTAAGAAGTTTGTTATCGTCGTTCCATCGATCGCAATCCGCGAAGGCGTTCTGTCCAGCTTGAAAAATACCCACGAACACTTCCAGACGTTGTACGACTACGAACGTGTGGAGTTCATGGTGTACGATTCGGGAAAGGTCAATCAGCTTCGCAATTTTTCGCTGTCGGACGCTATTCAAATCTTGGTCATCAACATCGACGCGTTTGCGAAGGACTCGGCCGATAACGACGGAGCATCCACTGCAGGCGATCGCGGTAAGAGCAAGAAATCCAAGGGTAACGTCATAAATCAGGTGCGGGAAACAGGGGTAAGGCCAATCGAGTTCATTCAGGCTGCTCATCCGATTGTCATCTTGGATGAACCGCAGAACCTGGAAACCGATATTCGTAAGCGAGCCATCGCCCGCCTCAATCCTATGTGTACATTGCGCTACTCAGCCACACACCGTAACGCCTACAACCTGATCTATTCGCTTGATCCGGTTCGAGCTTACGAATTGGGCCTGGTCAAGCGCATTGGTGTGGACTCGGTCATTGAGCTGACGGACGCGAACCGAGCGTACATCGCAGTCAACTCGATCAAGGCTGCGAAGCGAAGCATGTCGGCAAAACTCACGATTTGGGTTGGCCAAGCAGGTGGCCCGACGAAGAAATCGGTGACAGTCAAAAATGGGGACGATCTGTTTGCGTTGTCGCAACAACGGGAAATGTATCGTAACGGCTTTATCGTTAACGAAATCGATGCTGAAGACGGCGTAGTGACTTTCGCCAACGACGTGCGCGTGGTCCAGGGGCAACCCCATGGGGCTCTGACCGACGCCATTTTGAGGTTACAGATTGAAGCAACGGTGCGCCGACATTTTGAAAAGGCTAAGAAGTTGCACCCGATGGGCATCAAGGTACTGTCGGTGTTCTTCATCGAACATGTGGCCGACTATCGGCAGTACGGTGATGGCGGTGTTGTTTCTAAAGGGAAGCTGGCGCAATGGTTCGAGGAGCTTTACGCCCGTTACCAAGCCATGGACGAGTTTGCCGGATTGTTGACCGTGGACGCTGAGAAGGCGCACAACGGCTACTTCTCGCAGGACAAAAGAGCCGTGTCGCCCTTTGAAACCCTGACCAGTAAGACCAACGCGGACGCCGAAGCCACGACCTTCGAACTCATCATGCGCGACAAGGGGCGCCTGCTGGATTTGAGCGAGCCGCTGTCGTTCATTTTCAGTCATTCGGCGTTGCGCGAAGGTTGGGACAATCCCAATGTGTTCCAGATTTGCACGCTGGCCGAGTCTAAGTCGGACGTCAAAAAGCGGCAAGAAATTGGGCGGGGTCTGCGTTTGGCTGTGAACCAGGATGGCGTGCGGGTGCGCGATGCATCGGTCAATCGACTTACGTTGATTGCCAACGAGAGCTACGAGGATTTCGCTAACCAGCTGCAGAGCGAGATGACCGAGGCCGGCGTACGGTTCAAGCGCGAGATGGTGCAGAACGAACGGGATAAGGTCAAAGTTCGTCTACGGAAAGGCTACGAGACAGATCCCAAATTTCTTGATTTGTGGACGAAGATTCGGGCACGTACCCGATATAGCGTGGCCTACAAAACAGATGAACTTATCGCACGGGCATCTAAGCGTGTCCGCGAGCGATTGAAGCCCATCGAGCGTCCTAAACTCGCGCTGTTCCGCACCGAGCTTGAAATCGGTGAAAAAGGAGTTGTTGCGAAACAGGTTGGGATGCGTACAAAGCCGGTCGAGGCGAAGTACGTGATGCCGGATTTCGTTACCCAGGTGCAGGCGAAAACGGGGCTGTCGAAATCAACCATCGCACAAATTCTGCTTCAAAGTGAACGTTTGCAGGATGCGGTTAATAACCCACAGCTCTACATCGATGAAGTATCGAAGCTCATCAATGCTGAAAAACGCGAAGTGTTGGTCTTCGGCGATCGATCGGAGGGCAGTGGTGTGAAATACACCAAAATCGATGGCGCAGTCTACGAAATGCGGATTTTCGAGCGCGAGGACTGGATGGACGTGTTCAGTTCGAACGTTCGGGCCGTCGAGAACAAGGAGAAGACCCTGTTCTCGCACATTGTGATCGACTCGAATTCAGAGCCGGAGCGGTTGTTCGCGCAGGCTTGTGATGAAAACGAAGACGTGCTGTTTTACATCAAGCTACCGAGACAGTTTCAGATCGAAACGCCCGTCGGTCCCTATAACCCAGATTGGGCTGTAGCGTATAGAAACGACACCACGCTGTACTTCATCGCCGAAACCAAGAAAACAGGCAACGGCGAGAACGTTGATTCGAGCATGTTGCGTCCGATCGAAGAGCTTCATATTGAGTGCGGCAAGCGGCATTTCAAGAACTTTGAAACGGTACAATTCAAAGTCATACAAAAGTTCGAGGACTTACTGTCCTGAGAAGCCTCGGCGTCTCACTTTCCGGGTTGTCGGTTGAGTGTGCTCAAGCCAGCGCGTAGGCTCACCGGGCGGGCTGACAAGACCTAACTGAGACAGCGGCGCGCATTCAGTTCGCGCTGGAGCGGGCCGCCTCCACTCTGCGTGCCGGAAGTGATGATGTCGGTCGGTAATCACCCAGATAGCTTCACTCCCTTACCGACCCGCAACCCGCGCGATAAGACGGCGATTCGAGACTGACTTGACTGCGATCCGACGCATCGGTCACAGCGGTCGGTGGCCGTTATACGTTAGCGAGCGGTCGTCGTGATAAGGTGCTTCAAATGGTGGCAGCAGGTCCGGCGAGTGTTGTCCCTACCACCGACCCTGACGAACCTATTTCTTCCACCCCTTGTGATCGCGCGCCGGCCAGACCGTGCACTCCAGGAACGTCTTACCGCTGGCGTTCGCGGTTTTCTGAACCAGGTGCCCTTGCTGCACTGCGGACACAGCTTCGCATCCTTTGGCCCGGGCTTGTCCGCCGCTTGCAGTTTCGCTTCGCATCCGAATGGAGGCGGTGCCAGCTTGGCGGCCCTCGCAGGGTCGACCAGCTTGCGCAGCGTTTCCACCATCTTCGCTTCGAACACCGGCAGCGGCACGCGGCCTTCAACGATACCATCGAGCAGCTTTTCCGACCGCGATGTCAACCGACGTCGGTTAGCATCGGTGGCAGCGCTTCGACGAGGATTTGCCCCAGCGGGGGACTCATATTGTTGCGCGGCCGACTGGATTGCTACCTTGACATGAGCCGTTTCTTGTAGCCAAGCCATTAAGCTGGCCAGTAGAGCCGTTTCAGCGGAATGATGCGTTTCGTCTCCGCATCCGTCTTGTCGTAATGCTCGATAAGGGCACGGACAACATGATCGAGCGTCCACAACGCCAACGGGATTGAGGCGCGGTCGGCTTCGTATTGCGCGTCTTTGCTGAAACCACCCGTACTGACATAGAGACCGCGATCATCCTTGTGCCGGCCGCCGAGAAAGCTCCGGATGTCCTGGCTTCCCATCTGTTCGCGCCGATGTTTGACTTCTACGACGATGCGCGGATGTTCAAAACCGAAGCCGTCAGGCGACGCAACGATATCCTTTCCTCGATCAGAGCCAGGTGGGGAGATCTGGGTTTTGTAGTTCATCGCGCGTAGGATGCCGGCAACCAACTGCTGCATCTCGTCCCAGTCGAGTTCGTTCACGCGATCCTTGATACGTTCCAGTGCTTGCGACTCGACATCGGCTAACGGATCTGCAATTTCCTCATCGTCTTCGTCTTCCGGGACAGTTGTGTTCCCTCCCAACGCAGCCAACACATCGGCCATAGCGTTCGAGGGAACCTCGAAGACGGTTAAGGTTGCGCCAAGGCTGTTTTTGGTCGAGGTTCCCAGTTTGTCGCGCGACAGTTCCTGAAACTGCCACTGTACCTTTCGAGCCAGAGGCATGTTTTGCTCTGCCCAGTCCGGATGGTGTTCAGCCGGCCCTGTAACCGTGCCAACCAGATAGGTGCGGTTGGCCGGTGAATAGGTGACGATCCAGTCGTTCTTTTGAATTTCGTTGACGAACCGCCATACCTGGGATGCACCTGAGACGACTGTCCCGTGCTTTGCCTGCGGGTCGGCGGATTTATACCGATCAATCAGCTGTTTGCGATCGATCCCCGGTTTGGCGTGTGCGGCTAGCTGGTTCCAGCCGATGGCTGCTACGCCGCGCTCACGAAACGCATCGTAGAGGCTTCCGCCCTCACCGCGCACCATCCACATACGGGCCATGTTTCCCTCTTTTTGCCATTTATTATCAAATCGGACCCCAATAATATCAGGAGGCCCTTCTATTCGAGTTCAGCTACGGTGCTCGCTGCAACGCCTCCTCTCTGCTATCTCTCTGCAAATTTGGTAATGGCAGGATTTTAAGTTATTGATTTGTATGGACTGTTTTGGGCGGCTCTCTGCGGAGCTCTAATTTTTCTCGGCATGTCTCTCTGCAAGCTGCCAGCACGGTGCCGCGTCCGATCCCGTATTCACGATCACACCCCGGCGACGGAGTTTGGTGATCAGGTTGCTGACCTTGTTGTACTTCTGCTTGTCAGTTAGAGCATCACTAAGTTTGTCGAGCAGCAACTTGTTGATCTCGGTGCGGTTTGCTTCGTCAAACTTCCTGAGATAGTCGGTCAGCAGCTTTGCATAGAACTCATCGTCTTGCGCACGCGTGCGGATGTAGTCGGCCTTGTTCGCCGTCGCTTCAGCCACAGCTGCAGACACGTAGTAGTTCGGCTTGCGGCCTTCGATAAGTTTCATGCGCTTCAAGCGTGCCACCGCATCGTCGGGAATGGGGAGCTTCTTCTGTATGCGATCCAGCGCTAACACGTCCGCCAGTGGCAGATCGGTCTGCTGGATCAATAAGCGACTGTATGCTGGGTCGACTACACCACCATAGATCGTCAGCTTCACTGCACCGGCCTCGTCCAGATCGTAGTCCGGCATCGGGAAATAACGCCGGGCCTGACGAGCGTACATGTCATGAATGCCGTACCCCATTGTGTCGATCATGTTCAATTCGGCCATGGCTTGCGCCAGGAACGGGTTGCGGTAGCGCCGGGGGATCTTGTTGCCCTCGAGGTAGTCGTCCGGCGAGCCTTCAAAGAAGCTGCCTTCGTTTTCGAAAATCAATTGATCCGGACGCTCGGTTACCACGATACGACCGTTGCGAGCATAGTCCTGGTGCGCGATACAGTTGTGCAACGCTTCCAGCACGATCTTCTGGTCATACTTTGAGACTTCGATCGGTAGCAATTCGTCCAGTGGCAACAGTCGAAGTTGGATGTTGCGAATACGCTGATACAGGCGCGATGTATTCAACAAGAAGGGCGGGCCGAAATGCTCGTAGGCTCGTTCTGGGCCGTCCAGCTTCCAGGTCAATTGTGCCGGATGAGGTGACAGGCGCCACGTGGATTCAGCTTTGCCTAACAACAGCAACGTGGTGCGCGTAATCCGACCATTTTGGGTGATACGGGCGCGATCCAGGAACGTCGCCAGAGGCCAGTTCGCAACTTCATCCGGCGCAAAGCGGTTGGCATATTTTTGCCCGAAGGACTCTCGGGCCTTGCGTACCGCAGCCTCGTCTAGGTCATCAAGCGTCGCGTCAACAACAACTTGAGCGGTCCAATCTTGCGAGATGGTTTGCTGGCGGATTTCGTCTAGCTTGTCCAAACCCAAAGGAATTCGGCTCTCACCTGCGCGAGCGTAATAGTGGCCCTTCCAAGCGATGGGGATGCCCCGTGGTGCGGCGGGAATCTCGAATAACACTACGCGACCACAGTCATCGTTCAGAGTATGAATGTTGCGGAATGTGATGCTCGGCTCAGTGCCTTGTGCGACTTGGTTCTTTAGGTTGTTGAGCCGATCCGGCTCTGGACGATAGTTCGTTCCTACGACGGCACGCGATTTGTCGTTGACGCCAAATACTAGCCAGGCACGATCCGCGCCACGTAGGTTAGCTTCGTTGCACAAGGCAGAGAAATACTCTCCGATCCTGTCCGTGTCGTAATCGTTGCCTGCCTGTTTGAACTCCACGACCTCACTTTCCCATGCCGCGACCAACTGTCCAAGTAGGGTCCTCAGCTCTGATTGCTCCATGCCGATTCCCCTAGATGTGCAGCGTCGCGGCGACTGTGGGCGACACATGCCTGCGGCCGATCTGGACGATTTCGCATTTGACGTTGCGATCCTGGAGCGCGGACTTGAGTAAGAAAGGCATGTGACTCGTTTGGAGACGGAGATACGGCAATCATAGCCTTATAGCGGGCTCGTCAGGGCGACGAAGCTGATGTGCCTGGCAGTGTCGATGGCTCTACCTTGATAGGAAGAGGCCTAGATAGACCTTGACGATCTCAGCACATACCGATGCATACAAGAATCCGACACCCTGGACGCCTAGTTCGAAGTGTGCGAAGGCAATGAAGTTATCGGCTACGTATTTCCGTTGGAGCACTAGCCGTTTAAGCGCTCGCTTCGGCAAGTGAAAGATGAGCTCGCTAAGCTTAAGATCACGCCAAATCTTTACCCCCGCGACCGGGGCAACGATAAGGAGCACTCCCAGCGCGATGCCGGAAAAGATCGGGTTAGAGTGATGACGCAGCGGAGCAACTTCCGATGCGTAGGTCTGCAATATCCCGTTTAGGAACGCGAGGCCAAAGTAGAGTATCCCGAGGACGGCAGTGCCCGTGCTGCCGAGAAAAACAACTGCACAGAGCAGACGTTTTCGAAGATCCTTGCTGTACTTCCGGAACGAGCGTTGGCTCCGGATGATGATGAGTGGTGTAAATCCAGCAAACGCCCCGATGCTCCAATCGATGATGGTTACGCCGGTCTTTGTGACGAACAATGCAACGACGATGGCCAACCCTTTCGTAAAAAGCTCCCAGCCGAGCTTGCGGTCTTCGCTCATGAGGCCCCAGTACTCTTCGGTGATACCTCGCTTTACGATAATAGCCATTAGTGGCTTCTCCTGAACTCATGTGTATAGCGTGCCTTCAACTCCCGTAAGAATAGACGTAATGCGAAATGTTTTACTCAATAGAAAAGGCCCATAAGTTTTTCAACGTATGGGCCTTACTTTCCTGCATTGTACGGCTATGTTCCGGCCGTGTTAGACATCAATATTCCCCGCCCGCAACGCATTCGACTCGATAAACGCCCGCCGCGGCTCGACATCATCCCCCATGAGGGTAGTAAAGATCCCATCCGCAGCAATCGCGTCCTCGATCTGCACACGCAGCAGACGCCGCACTGCCGGATCCATCGTCGTTTCCCACAGCTGCTCGGGATTCATCTCGCCGAGGCCCTTATAGCGTTGCTTCGACACGTTGCGTTCAGCATCCGCCAGCAGCCACTTCATCGCGCTCTTGAAGTCCGCCACGGCCATGCTGCGCTCACCGCGCTTGATGACCGCACCTTCCCCAATCAGCCCCTTGAACGTATTCGCCGTCGTCACGAGCTGCTGATAATCCGCCGTGTGCTGGAATTCCTGGTCGATGACCGAGACCCGCACGTTGCCGTGATGCGTACGCTCGACATGCAGCGCCCGCTGTTCGCGAACCGCGTCATACGAAGGCACAACCCGCACTTCGTTCTTCAGCGCTTCATCATGCAACGCAGCGTGCAGCGCCTTCGCCGAAGCCTCGGTCGACTCCTCGCTGGAGAGATCGATCACCACCCCATCCATAACCGCTTCCAACGCAGCCGGATCATACAACCGGCTCAACCGCTCGATCACGCTCTGCGACAGCAGATACGACCTTGCCAGCTCCCCAAGCGCATCCCCAGAAATCGCCGCCGCATTCTCACCCGGCACCAGCTCCGACCCTTGCAGCGCCAACCGCAGCATGTGCGCGTTGAGCTCCACGTCATCCTTCAGATACCGCTCGTCCTTGCCCGCCTTGATCTTGTAAAGCGGCGGCTGCGCGATATACACGTACCCGCGCTCGATCATGTCCGGCATCTGGCGATACAGGAACGTGAGCAGCAGCGTCCGGATGTGCGCACCGTCGACGTCCGCGTCGGTCATGATGATGATGCGGTGATAGCGAAGCTTCTCGAGGTTGTAGTCTTCCTTGCCGATCCCGCACCCAAGCGCGGTCACGAGCGTGACGATCTGCTCCGACGACAACAGCTTGTCGTAGCGCGCCTTCTCGACGTTCAGCACCTTGCCGCGCAGCGGCAGGATTGCCTGGAACTTGCGGTCACGCCCTTGCTTGGCCGACCCACCTGCCGAGTCACCCTCGACGATGTAGATTTCACACTTCGCCGGGTCTTTCTCCTGGCAGTCCGCGAGCTTGCCCGGCAGGCCGACGCCGTCGAGCACGCCCTTGCGGCGCGTCATCTCACGCGCCTTCCGAGCAGCATCCCGCGCCCGGGCAGCCTCAACGATCTTCCCGCAAATGATCTTCGCGTCGATCGGCGTCTCGAGCAGGAACTCTTCCAGCGCCTTCGCCACAACTTCCTCAACCGGCGCACGAACCTCGGACGAAACCAGCTTGTCCTTCGTCTGCGAGCTGAACTTCGGCTCCGGCACCTTCACGGACAGCACGCACGACAGCCCTTCGCGCATGTCGTCGCCGGTCGTCTCGACCTTCGCCTTCTTCGCGATTTCGTTGTCGGTGATGTACTTGTTGATGACGCGCGTCATCGCGGCCCGCAGGCCGGTCAGGTGCGTGCCGCCGTCGCGCTGCGGAATGTTGTTCGTGAAGCACAGCACGTTTTCGTTGTAGCTGTCGTTCCACTGCATCGCGACTTCGACGCCCACGCCGTCCTTCTCGCCGTTGGCGAAGAACACCGTCGGGTGCAGCGTGCTCTTCGTCTTGTTGATGAACTCGACGAAGCCCTTCACCCCGCCGGCGAACGCGAAATCGTCTTCCTTGCCCGAGCGCAGGTCGGTGAGCCGAATCCGCACGCCGTTGTTCAGGAACGAAAGCTCGCGCATCCGCTTCGCGAGGATGTCGTAGTGATACTCGACCGTGCCGAAAATGGTCGGGTCGGCCATGAAGTGCACTTCGGTGCCGCGGTTCTCGGTGTCGCCGGTCACGAGCATCGGCGACACTTCCACGCCGTCCACGACCTCGATCACGCGATCCTGCGCGACGCCGCGGTGGAACTCCATGAAGCGCTTCTTGCCGTCGCGGCGCACGGTGAGGCGCAGCCAGCTCGATAGCGCGTTCACGCACGACACGCCCACGCCGTGCAGGCCGCCCGACACCTTGTAGCTGTTCTGGTCGAACTTGCCGCCGGCGTGCAGCTCGGTCATCACGATCTCGGCGGCGCTGCGCTTCGGCTCATGCTTGTCGTTCATCTTCACGTCGGTCGGAATCCCGCGGCCGTTGTCGGTCACGGAAATCGAGTTGTCGGCGTGAATCGTCACGTGGATGTCGTTGCAGTACCCGGCCAACGCTTCGTCGATCGAGTTGTCGAGCACCTCGAACACGAGGTGGTGCAGACCGGTGCCGTCCGACGTGTCGCCGATGTACATCCCGGGGCGCTTGCGCACCGCTTCCAGACCTTCGAGGATCTGGATCGACGAGGCGCCGTAGCTGCTGTTATCGGGTTGCGAATTGTGCTGTTCACTCATGGATATCTTCCGGTTCTGCGGGGCCACTCTCGTGGCGGCGCGGTGCGTTTCAGCGAGAAATCGCCGGGCCGCTCCAGTTTCCTGGCCCGCCCCAGGTGCCGAAAAGGCACCAAAGGGACGGGTTGTCAGTTCGCCATAAAAACGCCAAAGGGGCTTGCCGCCCCCTGGTGTGTGTCGCGATGTCGAGCGCGTCAGATGCGCATCGGCATCACGACATACTTGAACTCGTCGTTCTCGGGCACGGTGATCAGCGCGCTCGAGCTGGCGTCGCCGAGGCTCACCTGCACGGTGTCGACCTTCAGGTTCGCGAGCACGTCGAGCAGATACGTGACGTTGAAGCCGATGTCGACGGTATCGCCCTGGTAGGCGATTTCGAGTTCTTCCTGCGCCTCTTCCTGATCGGCGTTGGTCGACATGATCTTCAGCTGGCCCGGCGCGATGATGCAGCGCACGCCCTTGAACTTGTCCGAGGTCAGGATTGCCGCGCGCTGCAGCGAACGCTGCAGTTCTTCACGGCCGATCTCGAACGTGTTCTTGTGCGCCTTCGGGATCACGCGCTGGAAGTCGGGGAACTTGCCCTCGACGAGTTTCGACACGAGCTCGACCTGGCCGAACGTGAACTTGGCCTGGGTCTGCGCGATGTCGATGGTGACGGTGTCGTCGATGTCCTCGAGCAGGCGCTGCAGCTCGAGAATCGTCTTGCGCGGCACGATGACTTCCTGGCGGCCGAACGTGCCGCCTTCGAGCTTCATCGACGAGAACGCGAGGCGGTGGCCGTCGGTGGCCACGGCCATCAGCTGGTCGCCGTCGACGACGAGCAGCATGCCGTTCAGGTAGTAGCGGATGTCCTGCTGCGCCATCGCGAAGTGCACCATGCCGAGCAACTGGCGGAACGACTTCTGCGGGACGGTGAGCGTGGCGCCGAAATCCTTCGCCTGCGCGACGGTCGGGAACTCGTCGGCCGCCAGCGTCTGCAGCGCGAAGCGGCTCTTGCCCGATTGAACGGTGAGGCGCTTGTCGGCGAGCGACAGCGTGACCTGGCCGTCAGGCATCGCGCGCAGGATGTCGAGCAGCTTGCGGGCCGCGACGGTGGTCGCGATCTGGTCGCCGCCGACGCCGAAATCGGCGCGCGTGGTGATCTGCAGCTCCAGGTCGGTCGACAGGAATGAAACGTCCGGGCCGTTCTTGGTGATCAGCAGGTTGGCGAGGATCGGCAACGTATGGCGGCGTTCG
This sequence comes from Burkholderia sp. 9775_39, assembly GCF_015712225.1. Lineage (NCBI taxonomy): Bacteria > Pseudomonadati > Pseudomonadota > Betaproteobacteria > Burkholderiales > Burkholderiaceae > Burkholderia > Burkholderia sp. 9775_39. The sequence continues at coordinate 15,040 of NZ_JACCQC010000041.1, forward strand.
ACGATGCCGCTGACCGTTTGCAGCGGCCTGAGGAGGGTGTCTCGTTCGGTCTTGACCAGTTGCATAGAGTTCCTTCGTTGAGTAACGGCCTGCAGCGCAGCAGCCTCGCAGCGCCCCGCCGGCCGGGCTCTTGGCCCGCCACCACCGGGGCGGTCAAACCAGTATTGTGCCTCAAAACCGAACCGCCCCCCTTAAATTGGGGCGGAGGCCGAATTATCAAGCGCGGCGCGCGCGCTCAGCCCTTCAGCGTCTGTTCCAGCACGTGCAGCTCGTGGTTGAGCTGCGCGTCCTTGCTGCGCTCGTCGGCGATCTTGCGCACCGCGTGCAGCACGGTGGTGTGATCGCGCCCGCCGAACAGCTCGCCGATTTCCGGCAGGCTCTTCTGCGTGAGTTCCTTCGCCAGGTACATCGCAATCTGCCGCGGCCGCGCGATGTTCGCGGGGCGCTTCTTCGAGTACATGTCCGCGACCTTGATGTTGTAGAAGTCGGCGACGGTCTTCTGGATGTTCTCGACCGAAATCTGCCGGTTCTGCACGGTCAGCAGGTCCTTCAGCGCTTCCTTGGTCAGCTCGATCGAGATCTCGCGGCCGTGGAACTTCGAATACGCGAGGATCTTGCGCAGCGCGCCTTCGAGCTCGCGCACGTTCGAGCGCAGGTGCTTCGCGACGAAGAACGCGACGTCTTCCGACAGGTTCACGCCTTCCGACTGCGCCTTGCGCATCAGGATCGCGACGCGCATTTCCAGCTCGGGCGGCTCGATCGCGACGGTGAGGCCCGAGTCGAAGCGCGAGATCAGGCGATCGTCGATGCCCGAAATCTCCTTCGGATACGTGTCGCTGGTGATGATCACCTGCGCCTTGTTCGCGACGAGCGCCTCGAACGCGTAGAAGAATTCCTCTTGCGTGCGCGACTTGCCGGAGAAGAACTGGATATCGTCGATCAGCAGCAGGTCGAGCGAGTGGTAGTAGCGCTTGAAGTCGTCGAACGCCTTGCGCTGGTACGCCTTCACCACGTCCGACACGTATTGCTCGGCGTGGATGTAGCGGATCCGCGCGCCGGCCTTGTCGAGCAGCAACTGGTTGCCGATCGCGTGGATCAGGTGGGTCTTGCCGAGGCCGACGCCGCCGTACAGGAACAGCGGGTTGTACGAGATGCCGGGGTTGTCCGCGACCTGGATCGCGGCGGCGCGCGCGAGCTGGTTCGCCTTACCGGTGACGAAGTTGTCGAACGTGAGCACCGGGTTCAGCTTCGAACGTTCGTACATCGAATCGGCTTCGCCGCCGTTCGCGGGCGCGGCGCCCGGGCCCGGACGCCACGTGCGGCGGCCGGCCGCCGCTTCGTGCGCGGGCAGGCTCGGCAGGTCGATGTCGGCGTCGTCGGCGTTCAGGTGGTGCGTGGCGGCCGCCGACGGCGTCATCGGCACGTCGGCCGGCGCGGCGGGCGCAGCGGAAGCATTCGCGGTCAGGTTGGCGGCGATCGCGGCGACCGTCGCGGCGGGGCCGCTCGGCGCCAGCGGTGCACGCGGGGCGGCCGGTGCGGCACCCGCGGGGGCGCTGCGCATGCCGGCCTTCGGATCGAGGACGAACTGGACTTCGATCGGCGTGTTCCAGAATTCGCGGGCCAGATCGGCGATCCGGCCCGAAAACTGGCTCTTGACCCAGTCCAGCTTGAAGCGGTTCGGCGCGGCGATGGACAGCGTGTTCGCCGACGCATCGAAGGCCACCGGGGCCAAGGGTTTGATCCACGTCACGTACTGCTGGGGCGTCAGCTCGCGCTCCAGCAGTGCGGAACAGTGTTGCCAGAAATCGTTCATCAAGTAACTGTCGTTTTTTGCGTGCACAGCGCGGCTCGCCGGCGCCCTTGTCGCGGTGGCGCAACAAGGCCCGAAGCGGTCGTGCGAGCGTGCCTCGGACGCCTGCGTCACAGTCTTGGAGGGGCAGGCGCGAGCCGAAGCGGCGTGCGGGATTCTTGGAGATAAGGCGAGATTCTAACGCCAAACGCGGCCACAGCGGGACTTATCCACAGGCCGGTTGTGTGGGTCGCGGGGCCGGATCGGCGCGGGCCGGCACAGGCGGACGACTCGTAAAGTATTGACCGTCAAGAGAAAAACGGTTTAAATAGCGGGTTCCGCGAAAACCAATCCTGTATTCCCGGCGATTGCGTTCGCCCGAATGCCTCCGGTTAAGGGCACGCGGTCCCCTGAATTTCGACATTCTCGAACAAGTGAGAACATCATGAAACGTACTTACCAACCGTCCGTGACGCGCCGCAAGCGCACCCATGGCTTCCGTGTCCGCATGAAGACGGCAGGTGGCCGCAAGGTCATCAACGCTCGCCGCGCGAAGGGCCGCAAGCGCCTCGCCATCTAAGGCAGGTTGCGCGCTGTGTCCGCCGTCCGCAGTCCTGCGGAAGGTGCCGTCGAGCCGGGTGCGAATCCGTCGCAGACGAAAGCCGCCTTCCCGAAAACTGCGCGACTTCTGAAAACGGATGAATTTTCATCCGTTTTTCGTTTGCGCCCCTGGCGGCGCTCCGCGCACTTCGTGATTTACGGCAAGCCGACCGGTCAGCCCGCACGCCTGGGGCTCGTCATCGGCAAGAAGTATGCGCCGCGAGCGGTCACCCGTAACCTCGTGAAGCGGCTGGCGCGCGATCAGTTTCGCCTGCGCCGCGCCGAATTCGCAGGTTACGACCTGCTGCTGCGGCAGCACACGCGCTTCGACAAGAAAGCGCTGCCGAGCGCGGCTTCCGCCCCGCTCGCGGCGATGTGCGCGGCCGAGATCCGCGAACTGCTCGACAGGGCAGTCCGGGAAATCGCCCGCCGTGCGTCGAAGCCCGCGTCCGAGTGACGCATCCGTGCCCCGCGCGGCGTTCGCGCCCGCCCGGCCGGTTTTGACGCGGCGTCGTACGGCGCCGCCCAAGGTATGAAAACGGTATTGATCGCCTTGCTGCGCTTCTACAAGGTTGCCGTGAGCCCGATGCTCGGCAACCGTTGCCGTTTTTATCCTTCCTGTTCGGATTACGCGCGCGAGGCAATCCAGTATCATGGCGCCGCGCGCGGCACGTATCTCGCCGTCAGGCGCGTGTGCCGATGCCATCCGTTTTCCGCGGGCGGCATCGACCTCGTCCCGCCGCCCAACTCCGACACTCGCGCTCGCGGCGAAGCCGACGCGCGGTCCCATCGACTCTGAGACAACGCATGGATATCAAACGCACCGTCCTATGGGTGATCTTCTTCATGTCAGCTGTCATGCTGTACGACAACTGGCAGCGGGACCATGGACGCCCGTCGATGTTCTTCCCGAGCGCCACGCACACGGCTCCGGCCGCTGCCGGCGGCGCATCGGGCACGGGCGCGACGACGACCGCAGGTGACGTGCCTGCCGCCGCAGCCGGCGCCGCGCCGTCGACGACGGCCCCGGCCGCGCAGGCGCAGCTCGTGAAGTTCTCGACCGACGTGTACGACGGCGAAATCGACACGCGCGGCGGCACGCTCGCGAAGCTGACGCTGAAGAAGCAGGGCGACGGCAAGCAGCCCGACCTGTACATCACGCTGTTCGACCACACGGCCGGCCACACGTACCTCGCACGCACGGGCCTGCTCGGCGGCGATTTCCCGAACCACAACGACGTCTACACGCAGCTGAACCCCGGCTCGACGTCGCTGACGGGCGACCAGAACACGCTGAAGCTGTCGTTCGAATCGCCGGTGAAGGGCGGCGTGAAGGTCGTGAAGACCTACACGTTCACGCGCGGCAGCTACGTGATCGGCGTCGACACCAAGATCGACAACGTCGGCACGGCGCCCGTCACGCCGACGGTCTACATGGAACTCGTTCGCGACAACACGGCCGTCGAAACGCCGATGTTCTCGCACACGTTCCTCGGGCCGGCGGTCTATACGGACGCGAAGCACTTCCAGAAGATCGACTTCAGCGACCTCGACAAGAACAAGGCGAACTTCGAGAAGTCCGCGGACAACGGCTGGGTCGCGATGGTGCAGCACTACTTCGCGTCGGCCTGGATTCCGCAGCAGGGCGCGAAGCGCGAGATCTACGCTGAAAAGATCGATCCGGCGCTGTACCGCGTCGGCGTGAAGCAGCCGGTCGCCGCAATCGCCCCGGGCCAGTCGGCCGACGTGCAGGCGCGCCTGTTCGCCGGTCCGGAAGAAGAGCGCATGCTCGAAGGCATCGCGCCGGGCCTGGAGCTCGTGAAGGACTACGGCTGGGTGACGATCATCGCGAAGCCGCTGTTCTGGCTGCTCGAGAAGATCCACGGCTATGTCGGCAACTGGGGCTGGGCGATCGTGCTGCTGACGGTGCTGATCAAGGCCGTGTTCTTCCCGCTGTCGGCTGCAAGTTACAAGTCGATGGCGCGGATGAAGGAAATCACGCCGCGCATGCAGGCGCTGCGCGAACGCTTCAAGAGCGATCCGCAGAAGATGAACGCCGCGCTGATGGAGCTGTACAAGACCGAGAAGGTCAATCCGTTCGGCGGCTGCCTGCCGGTCGTGATCCAGATCCCGGTGTTCATCTCGCTGTACTGGGTGCTGCTCGCGTCGGTGGAAATGCGCGGCGCACCGTGGATTCTGTGGATTCACGACCTGTCGCAGCGCGATCCGTTCTTCATCCTGCCGGTGCTGATGGCCGTGTCGATGTTCGTGCAGACGAGCCTGAACCCGACGCCGCCGGACCCGGTCCAGGCGAAGATGATGAAGTTCATGCCGATCGCGTTCTCGGTGATGTTCTTCTTCTTCCCGGCTGGCCTCGTGCTGTACTACGTCGTGAACAACGTGCTGTCGATCGCGCAGCAGTACTACATCACGCGCAAGCTCGGCGGCGTCAAGAAGAAGCCGGCCTGACGCGCGGTGCAGCCGCGGGCGGCCCGCCGTCCGCGATGCTCGCAAAAAAAGCCGCATGGTTCGTGACCATGCGGCTTTTTTGTTTCGCGGCGACGACGCCGGCGGCGCGTGCGGCTGCTGCCGTTCAGGCTTTCTTCGCTTCGAGTTTCGGATCGCCGTAGAACTGCTCGACCAGTTCCTGCACGAGGTAGCGCTGATGCGGCGACAAGGCCTCGATCTTCGATGCGAGTTCGATCGTCTCGGGTGTCGGCGGATAACGTTCGTCGCGCGGCAGCGGTTGCGGCGTCGGATGTTCGATCACGCTCGGCGACGGCCCGTAATGCAGCCAGTGCACTTCGACGCGCAACCATTCGGCGAGCGTTTCGAGTTTGTCCGACGTCGGGATCGTGCGGCCCGTCAGCCATTTGTGCGCGGTTTGCGGCGAAACGGGGTGCGTTCCGCGATGACGCAGATTGAATCGATTCGCCAGTTCCGTCGCGCCCGTGACCTTCTCCGGGCTGCGCCGCAGGGCGAATTTCAGGCGTTCCGAGAACGCGGCTTTTTCTTCGGATGTCGGCATGGGGAGATTGTGCAATTCCATCGCCGCGTCCCAGACAACCATATGGGATAAACGTATCTTGTTCGGACGAATCTCACCCTTGATCAGGATGGGGAACGAAATTGAGGGACGTAGTGCCAAGCCCCTCGGGCACGCATACTCGTCCGAAATGGCCGGTGTGTCACGACGCCGAACTGATACTCGGCTTATCCCCGGCGGGATAAATTCGGGCGTGTCCGAATCCGGCGGCGCGGCCGGTGGCGTGTGAGCCGGCACGCTACAATGCCGGCGTTCCGGTGCCCGAACTGTTGCGCGGGCGCACCATTGACTCGCTGATTACCCGATTTCTCCGATTCCCATGCTCGCTACCGATTCCGATCCGATCGTCGCCATTGCCACCGCTGCCGGCCGGGGCGGCATCGGGGTCGTCCGCGTGTCGTTCGGGCGCGGCGGCGAGGCGGCCGCGCTGCCGCTGATCGACGCGTTGTGCGGGCAGAAGCTCGCGCCGCGTCATGCGAGCTACGTGCCGTTTCTCGACGCGCACGGCGCGCCGCTCGACCGCGGGATCGCGCTGTATTTCCCCGCGCCGCATTCGTACACAGGCGAGCACGTGCTCGAGCTGCAGGGGCATGGCGGGCCGATCGTGATGCAGCTGCTGCTGCAGCGCTGCCTGGATGCGGGGCGCGGCTTCGGGCTGCGGCTGGCGGAACCGGGCGAATTCACGCGGCGCGCGTTCCTGAACGACAAGCTCGACCTCGCGCAGGCCGAGGCCGTCGCCGACCTGATCGAGGCGAGCACCGAGGCCGCGGCGCGCTCGGCCGGGCGTTCGCTCGACGGCGCGTTCTCGCGGCAGATCCACGCGCTCGTCGACGACGTGATCACGCTGCGGATGCTGGTCGAGGCGACGCTCGATTTTCCCGAGGAGGAAATCGACTTCCTCGAAGCGGCCGACGCGCGCGGCAAGCTCGCGAAGATCCGCGCGCAACTCGCGCACGTGCTCGGCGATGCGCGGCAGGGCGCGTTGTTGCGTGAAGGGCTGTCGGTCGTGCTCGCGGGGCAGCCGAACGTCGGCAAGTCGTCGCTGCTGAATGCGCTGGCGGGCGCCGAGCTGGCGATCGTCACGCCGATTGCCGGCACGACGCGCGACAAGGTGGCGCAGACGATCCAGGTCGAAGGGATTCCGCTGCACATCATCGATACGGCCGGGTTGCGCGAGACGGAGGACGAAGTCGAACGGATCGGCATTGCGCGCACGTGGAGCGAGATCGAGCGCGCGGACGTCGTGCTGCATCTGCTCGATTCGCGCACGGGGATGACGGCGGACGACGAAACGATCGCCGCGCGGTTTCCGGCCGGCGTGCCGGTGGTGCGCGTGCTGAACAAGACGGACCTGACCGGCGTGCCGGCATGCGTCGAGCATCCGGCGGCGGAAGGCGATCTGACCGAGGTGCATCTGTCGGCGAAACGCGGCGACGGGATCGACATGCTGCGTGCGGAGCTGTTGCGGATCGCCGGGTGGCAGGCGGGGGCCGAGGGTGTGTATCTCGCGCGCGAGCGGCATCTGATCGCGCTGCGGGCCGCGCAGGAACATCTCGCGCAGGCGGCGGATCATGCGGAGCAGCGTGCGCAGTCGCTCGATCTGTTTGCCGAAGAGCTGCGGCTCGCGCAGGAGCAGCTCAATGCGATTACCGGGGAGTTCACGTCGGATGATCTGCTGGGGGTGATTTTCAGCAGGTTTTGTATCGGGAAGTGAGCGGGCACGGAACTGTCCGTTGCCGCTGCCAGCGGCGTGCCATCGAGTACGAACGGCATGGGCGCTCACGCATCGTCATTGCCGGATGCCGAAACGAATTCAAACATCCGGAATGATCACGCAGTGCTCGGTCGGAAGACGTCAATCCCAATGACGATGATGATGGTAATACCCACCCCCACCGTAATACCCGCCACCATCAGGCACGACGATACAGCCGCTCAACAACACGGCGACGCCGGCAATCAGCAAAAGGGCCTTCTTCATCGCGTTCACCTGCTCGGGTTCAATATGAAACCCAGCATAGCGAGCGGCTCCAGCCCGGGCTGTAAGCGATCGTATCCCCGCGCCGCAATCCGTAACGGCGGATTATTCCGGTCACAATGACCGTAACAATTCGCCAAACAGCAGACGTTTTCAGGCGACGACGACCCGGTTTCGCCCCGCATCCTTCGCGCGATACAGCGCGGCATCCGCAGCTTCGATCAACGCGTCGGGGGTCGACAGATCGTCGGCCGACACGGTCGCACAGCCGACGCTGACGCTCACGCGGCCGGTCGGCGAGTCGGGCATCGCGAGGTCGAGCCGCAGCACGGCTTCGCGCACTTCGTCGGCCACCATCCGCGCACCGCGCGCGCCGGTGTTCGGCAGCACGATCGCGAACTCCTCGCCGCCGTAGCGCGCGACGATGTCGGCCGGCCGCCGCACCGCGCCGGCCAGTGCATTCGCGACGGCGATCAGGCACGCATCGCCCTTCACGTGACCGAACGCGTCGTTGTACGCCTTGAAGCGATCGACGTCGACCATCAGCAGCGACAGCGGTTCGCCTTGCCGCCGCGCCTGCAGGAACAGCGTATGGAAATGGTCGTTGAAGTGGCTGCGGTTGAACGCGCCCGTGAGACCGTCGCGCGCGGAAGAGCGGATCAGCGTCGCGTGCGCTTCGAACAACTGCTGATACAGCATCGTCACTTCCCACGCGAGCACGCACACGAGCACGCCGGGCGTGAACATGCTGAACACGCGCGCGACATACCAGCCGACCGTGAAGCGGTTGGTGGACAGCAGGTTCAGCGTCGTATCGGTGAGACAGGCGAGCACCGCGATCGCGAGCCACAGGTCGAGTGTCGTGCGCAGCCGGCCCGTGACCAGCACGGCCACGAGCGCGAGCGCGTTGAGGATCCACACGACGAGCGCGATGCCGTTGACGGGCAGCACGGCCGCGTCGCGCGGCGGATGGAACGCGGGCGGCAGCGACACGTTCAGCGCGAGCACGCACAGCAGCGCCGCCGCGATGGCCGGCCCACCGACGAGCGCGAGGGTCCAGCGGCGCGTCTCTTTCGCGCCGACCGGGGCGCGCGTCAGCCGTTCGCGTGCGAACAGCGCGCCCATCACGAAGCACGGAAAGCCGGCATGCCAGAAGACCCACATCCATGCGGCGCTTTGCGGGCGCGCGCCGAGCAGGCCATGTGGCGCGAACACGCCGGGAAAGGTGAGCAGTTGCAGCGCGACGGCGAGCGCGGTGAACGCATAGGCGCCGCCGAGCGCACCGAGCACGGGCTGGCGTGTCACGGTGAACTGCGCGCCGAGGAAGAACGCGGCGATGCTCGCGGTCGTGAACACGGTGAGCGCGCACATCGGCATGAAGGGCTCGACGGGTGGCAGCGCGACGTTCGCATGCGGCGCGGCGATTCCGAGCGTGAGCAGGATGACGAGCGCCGTCAGCGCGCCGAACCACAGCTGACGTTGCGTCGTGTGCTGGATCAGGATGCCTTCCATGGAGTCCCCCGGACACGCGTGCGACGCACCCGATCTTGCGCCGGGCGGCACGCCTGCCGATCGCGGCGCGACCGGTGCGGCCCGATCCTATCGCGTTATCGGGCTGCGCTCAAATGCCGAGCCCGGGGCCGAAGTTGCCGGCGACCCAGCGCGTGACGGCATCGACGTCCGCGTAGTCCTGCTCGGGCAGGCCGTCGAGCATCGACAGCACTTCGTTGCTGGCGCCGGCGTCGCGCGCGGCATCGACGATCGCATCCTTGTTCGCCGGATAGCGGACGGCCGCCAGGACATCGGCGATCTGCAGGTCGATCGTTTCGTTCGGGATATCGTGCGGAGGAAGGGTGGGCTTGTCGTTCACGTCGGCGTCTCGCGGGTGGGGCGGGAATCGGATCGAAGCGCAAGGGCCGTGCCCGGCATGTTACGCGGCCCGCGCTGCCCCGGCCGGCGCGCGTTGCGGATGGCGACGATCGACGTCAATGCCCGCGTCGCACGCGGCGCCACGGATGCTTCCAGTCGATGTGCGGTGCGTTCTCGTCGCGCGGATGCTGGCGACGGTGCTCCTGCCAGAGTTCGTCGGAAAACAGCGCAGCCACGATGACGAGCGGCAGCACGAGGAAAATTCCGAGGATGACTTGCTCGATCACGATAGCCTCCTTGCGGTGGCAGGAACCCTTGCTCCCATTCTAGGCTCTGAACTTCGCCCGCGTTCAATTTCTTACAGTGCGAAACGGGCCCGAACGCGGCCGCGCCGCGCGGGCGTTCCGCACGTGCGCCGGCCTCAAAAAGGACACGAACATGCAACTCCAGAACGATACCAACACGCTCGCGCTGCGGCCGCTGGAGCGCCAGGACCTGCGCTTCGTCCACGAGCTGAACAACGACGCGAAGATCATGCGCTACTGGTTCGAGGAGCCGTACGAAACCTTCTCGGAACTGTCGCAACTGTACGACCGCCACGTACACGACCAGCGCGAGCGCCGTTTCGTCGCGGTCGATGCGCAAGATGAACTCGTCGGCCTCGTCGAGCTGATCGAGCTCGACTACATCCACCGCCGCGGCGAGTTCCAGATCATCATCGCGCCGCAGTGCCAGGGGCGCGGCTATGCGGGCCAGGCGACGCGCCTCGCGATCGAGTACGCGTTCAAGGTGCTGAACATGCGCAAGCTGTACCTGATCGTCGATACGTCGAATGCGGCGGCGATTCACGTGTACGAGAAATGCGGATTCCAGCACGAGGCCGAATTGAAGGAAGAATTTTTCGGGAATGGCGCGTATCACAACGCTTATCGGATGTGCATCTTCCAGCGCGATTATTTCGAGCGGCAGCGGGTCGGTGTGAATAAGGCAGGGTAAACGCCATCGGTGAAAGGCGCTTGCGACGGGGCTTCGCGGGCGCCGAATAGACGCGGGAACTACGGATAAATACGGATCCGCTTATATCTGGCATTTTTCTTGTATCAGGTAAATGCGATTGCGCGCTGCGGTAAAGTGGAATCGTTTCGGATGACTTTATGTGCGGCGCATCAAAATGATCCGGATATCGAAATGGATTATCCAAACCGTTCAATCGCTGCAATGTAACTGGGATGAAAGCCTTGCCGGATAACGCTTTCCGCCCGGCATGACGAGGCTGTCCGCCGGGCAGTCCGCTTTTACCTGTCGCGCACACTGCGCGAAAACAGGCTGCGCACGGGGTGCGACAATCCGCCGCTATTGCGGTCGCACAACAAATGTGCTTGCTATCGTTTACCGGTCTTCTAAAGTGAAAAACGCGGGTTCACGATCACCTTTAAACACATAGCTAACCCAGCCTGGTGCCCGCAAGCCTGGAGACAGAACATGATGAAGCGTACCGGTGTCCTCTTTGCCCTTGTCGGCGCGTTTTGCGCTGTGTCGATTGCGCAGGCCGGCGGCGATTCGGCCGTCAAGCCGAAGCAGGAAATCCAGCTGACGAAGAACGCATGGGGCTGTCTGTCGAAAGACAATCTGGACTCCGTATTGAGTCACGAGCGTGACGGCAAGTCGCAGGCGAAGCAGCAGTATTTCGACGACTTCCGCTGCCTGTCGGTGCCGGAAGGCCAGCGCTTCCGCGTGGTGTCGGTCGATCAGGGCGACGTGCAGTTCGTCAGCGCCGACAACAGCGACCAGCAAGGCCTCTGGACCGATTCGCGCTTCGTCAAGCAGTAACCGTCCATTCCCCGCGCAGTCGTACGACGCGCGAGCGCGCCGGCTCGATGAGCCGGCGGCGCGAACCGATCACGGCCCGGCGCATGCCGGGCCGTTGCGCTGTGGATCGTGCATCACGCACGCCGGACGGCGCGCATTCGGTATCATCACGGCCCGACCGAACCGAATGCCCGCCCGGGCCGCATCCGCATGGCGCTGAAATCCACGATCTACAAAGCCGAGCTGCAAATCGCCGACATGGATCGGCATTACTACGCCGATCACGCGCTGACAGTGGCGCGCCATCCGTCGGAAACCGACGACCGGATGATGGTGCGCATCGTCGCGTTCGCGCTGTTCGCGCACGAGCGGCTCGAGTTCTGCAAGGGACTGTCGGACGTCGACGAGCCCGACCTGTGGCAGAAGGATCTGACGGGCGCGATCGACGTGTGGATCGAGGCCGGCCAGCCGGACGAACGACGCATCTCGAAGGCGGCCGGCCGCGCCGGACAGGTCACGGTGATCGCGTACGGCGGCAAGACGTCGGATATCTGGTGGCAGGGCGTGCGCAGCAAGGTCGAACGGCTGCGCAACGTGCAGGTGCTGTCGCTTGCCGACGGCGTCGCGGCCGCGCTCGGGCGGCTCGCCGAGCGCACGATGCGCCTGCAGTGCACGGTGCAGGACGGCGCCGCGTGGATCTCGAGCGCCGATCACGATCCGGTCGCGGTCGAGTGGACGGTACTGAAGGCGCGCGCGGACGCGTAACGGCCCGCGCGCCGGCCGCATTCAGCCGAGCGCGGCCGGCGGCCCCTTGAATTCGACCATGTTCCCTTCGGGATCGAACAGGTAGATCGACGGCCCGTAGCCGCCGGCGCCGTAGCGTTCGGCCGGCGCGCCGGGGCGCGCGCCATGCGCGGCGAAATGGGCGATCAATGCGTCGGGATCGAACGGCTCGACGCGCAGGCACAGGTGATCGAGGTTGCGCCCAGTGCCGGGCGGGCCGCTGTCGGGCCGGTCGATCGGGCCGCCGACCGTCAGCAGGTCGATCAGCGCGTCGCCGGCGCGCAGTTGCACGAGGCCCAGATCGGGCTGTTCCTTCTCCACATGGCAACCGACGGCGTCGCAGTAAAAGCGCGTCATCGCCGCCATGTCGGTCACGCGCAGTACGATGTGATCGATTCCGCGGATGGTGGGTTTCATGAACGGGGGACTCCTTCGCAGGCGACGAACATCGAGTGTAGACGCATCGCGCCTGCGCCGCCGGCCGGAACGCGGCACAATCAACGGACGAAAAAAAGCCCGTTCACGCAGTGCGGAACGGGCTTAATCCATATCAGGAGGAGACATGGAGGAGACAGTTCCAACTATACACACGGCGATGGTGCGACGCAATATTCCGATTGCAAAAAAACGTCAGGACGGCGATTTGTCGCATCCGCACTGCAGCAAAATGGTGACGGGACGATGACGAAAACCGCGCTGGAGCGGCCGCCGCGCGGGTTTCGTCGGATTTATCTCGATCGATGTGGCCCCGATTCGTCGGCACGAATCACAGAGCAAGATTCAGGGCGCGACGGCATGTGCCGATGGCTAGAGTAGGCACCATCTACACTAGAGAGTGCGAGGTTCAAATGAAAACCGCCTATCCGACCGATGATGCCCGCTGGGGCGCCGTGACCGAGCGCGATCCGCATGCGGACGGCGCGTTCTTCTATGGTGTCCGCACGACCGGCGTGTTTTGCCGCCCGACCTGCGCGTCGCGGCAGCCGCGCCGCGAGAACGTGTCCTTTTTCACCGATCCGGCCGCTGCGCGCGCGGCCGGCTTCCGGCCCTGCAAGCGCTGCCAGCCGGAAGGGCTGCCGCGCGAACTGGACATCGTCAATCGCGCATGCGCGGTGCTCGACGCGCAGGCCGAGCGGCTGACGCTGCAGCAGTTGAGCGACGCCGTGCACGTGAGCCCGTTCCACCTGCAGCGGCTCTTCAAGCGCGTGGTCGGCGTGTCGCCGCGGCAGTATCAGGCCGCGCAGCGCGGCGCGGCGTTGCGGCAGGCGCTGCAAAGCGGGCAGCCGGTCACGCAGGCGGCCGTCGACGCGGGGTTCAACTCGCCGTCGCGGCTCTATGCGTCGGTGCCGCGCGAGCTGGGGATGGCGCCGTCCGCGTTCCGCCGCCAGGGCGCGGGCCTGCGGATCGACTATGCGACCGCGTCGACGTCGCTCGGCACGGTGCTGGTCGCCGCCACCGAACAGGGCATCTGCCGGATCGCGTTCGGCGACGACGCGGCGTCGCTCGTCGGCGAACTGAAGGACACGTTCGCGCGCGCCGAACTGGTCGAATCGTCCGCGCGGCTCGCGCCGTTCGTCACGCAGATTCGCGCGTATCTCGACGGTACGCGGCACGTATTCGACCTGCCGCTCGACATCGCGCCGACCGCGTTCCAGCAGCGCGTATGGGAAGCGCTGACGCACATCCCGTACGGCGAGACGCGCAGCTATTCGGAGATCGCGGAGGCGCTCGGCTCGCCGCGCGCGGTGCGGGCGGTCGCGTCCGCGTGCGCGTCGAATCCGGTCGCGCTCGCGATCCCGTGCCACCGCGTCGTGCAGAAGGGCGGCGCGCTCGCCGGCTATCGCTGGGGCGTGCGCCGCAAGGCGACGCTGCTCGCGGCCGAGGCGCGCCACGTTCATGACGATGAAGCCGAAGCCGAGACGGAGGGCAGTGCGGTTTGAGCATCGAGACGACAACGATCAAGTCCCTCGCGAACGGCGGCCCAGTGCCGCCGTCCGCGCAGATGGAGCTGCGCTACAAGGCGCCGTACGACTGGGCGCGCGTGCTGCGCTTCTTCAGCGGGCGCGCGATTCCGGGTGTCGAGCAGGTCGCCGACGGTGTATATCGCCGCATCGTCGATCTGCACGGCGATGCGGGCCGGCTCACCGTCACGAAACACCCGCGCAAGCATTGCCTGATCGCGACCGTCGAAGGGGCGGTCGCGCGTCACGTCGACGATGCCTTCGCCGCGCGCGTCGCGACGATGTTCGACCTCGGCGCCGATCCGGCCGCGATCGGCGACGGGCTCGCGCGCGATCGGTGGTTCGCGCCGCTCGTCGACGCCGCGCCGGGGCTGCGCGTGCCGGGCGCGTGGTCGGGGTTCGAGCTGGCCGTGCGCGCGATCGTCGGCCAGCAGGTGAGCGTGAAGGCCGCGACGACGATCGTCGGCCGGCTCGTCGAACGGGCCGGCGAACGCGTGATGCAGGACGACGACGGCGCGCCCGCGTGGCGGTTTCCGACACCCGACGCGCTGGCCGCGTGCGATCTCGACAAGATCGGGATGCCCGGCAAGCGGGTGGCCGCGCTGACCGGCGTGGCGCGCGCGGTGGCGGCCGGCGACGTGCCGGTCGATCGCGTGCATGCCGATCTCGCGACGCTGCGCAGCGCGTGGCTCGACCTGCCCGGCATCGGCCCGTGGACGGTCGAATACATCGCGATGCGTGCATGGCGCGACCCGGACGCGTGGCCGGCATCCGACCTCGTGCTGATGCAGTCGATCGCCGCGCGCGACCCGGCGCTCGACCGGCTCGCCAGCCAGAAGCACCGCACCGAAGGCTGGCGGCCGTGGCGTGCGTATGCGGCGCTGCATCTGTGGAACGAAGTGGCCGACCGGGCAGGCGGCGCGCGCGGCGGGTAGGCGCGGCGGCCCGCGGCCGGGTGCGATCGCCGGAAGGCGGGGCTGCAACCCGGTGCGCAGGCGGCGCCGGCATGCGACAAGTGCCGGCGTGACGTGGCCCGTCATGGCGATGCCACGCCTCCGGCACCGGCCGGAGGCCGCGCGTGCGACGTCTCCGGATGCGTCGTTTCCCGATCCATTCCGCGACACGGTTGCACCTGCCGCCCCCCGTTCGCCGCGCCCGTTCCATCCGACGAATTCCGCTGGCCGGCGTGCCGATCGGCCTCGTCCCGACCCGGCGATCGGGGCCGGCGCTGCCGCGCCCGGCCCGTCCGATCGCCCGCTCAGGCCCGTGCGCCATGCCCGGAGCCACCTCAAGCGCGGGTTCCGGCGAGATGTTAAAGTGCCCGCTACCAACGAAGCGACCAACAATCCAGCCGGCCGCGCGCGGCGTTCTGCGCGCGGCCGTCACGCACTTGCGTCTCCATGTCGAACACCATGACTCACCGCCAGTCCGAACTGCTGCTGAATCGCCTCGACGCGCTGAGCTCGGGCCCGACGCGGCAGCATCTGCCCGACGGCCTGCGCGGCATCGAAAAGGAAAGCCTGCGCGTGACGCGCGACGGGATGATCGCGTTCACGCCGCATCCGCGCGCGCTCGGTTCGGCGCTCACGCATCCGGCGCTGACGACCGACTATTCCGAAGCGCTGATCGAACTGATCACGCCCGCCGAGCGCGACGCCGCGCTCACGCTCGAGCGCCTCGACGATCTGCATCGCTACGTCTATGCATCGCTCGGCGACGAGATGCTGTGGAACGACTCGATGCCGGGCCTGCTGCCGGCCGACGACCAGATCCCGATCGCCGATTACGGCACGTCGAACATCGGCCGCCTGAAGACGGTGTACCGGCGCGGCCTCGCGTATCGCTACGGCCGCACGATGCAGTGCATCGCCGGCATTCACTACAACTACTCGCTGCACGAGGAAGTGTGGCGGCGCCTGCATGCGGAAGAAGGGTCCACGGCGACGCTCGTCGATTACCAGTCGGAACGCTATCTCGCGCAGATCCGCAACTTCCGCCGCCGCAGCTGGCTGCTGATGTACCTGTTCGGCGCGTCGCCGGTGCTCGACACCAGGTTCCTGCGCGGCAAGCCGCACAAACTCGACACGTTCGACGCCGATACGCTGTACCGGCCGTATGCGACCAGCCTGCGGATGAGCGATCTCGGCTACTCGAACACGACGGCCCAGGCCGCGCTGCACGTCGACTACAACACGCTGCCCGGTTATCTCGACGCGCTGTCGAAGGCCGTGAGCGAGCCGTATCCGGCGTACGAGGCGATCGGCACGCATCGCGACGGCGAGTGGATCCAGATCAACACGAACGTGCTGCAGATCGAGAACGAGTTCTACTCGACGATCCGGCCGAAGCGCGTCACGTATTCGGGCGAGCGGCCGCTGCATGCGCTCGCGTCGCGCGGCGTCCAGTACATCGAAGTGCGCTGCCTCGACATCGATCCGTTCGAGCCGACCGGCATCGCGCTGGAGACCGCGCGCTTCATCGACGCGTTCCTGCTCGCGTGCGCACTCGACGAAAGCGCGCCGCTCGACTGCGACGCGTACAAGGAAGCGAACGCGAACTTCGGCAGCGTGACGATGGACGGCCGCAAGCCGGGGCTCACGCTGACGCGCGACGGCCGATCGATCACGCTGCAGCAGTGGGCCGACGAACTGATGGCCGATATCGAGATCGTCGGTCGCCGGCTCGACGAAATCCGCGGCGGCGACGAACATGCGCGCGCGATCGCCGCGCAGCGCGACAAGCTCGCCGATCCCGAACGCACGCCGTCCGCGCGCGTGCTGCGCACGATGCGCGAGAACGGCCAGTCGTTCCTCGCGTTCGCGCTCGCGCAGAGCGAAGCGCATGCCGCGCATTTCCGCGCGCATCCGCCGTCGGCCGAGACGCTGCGCACCGAGCAGGCGCTCGCCGCGAAGTCGCTGGCCGAGCAGGCCGAGCTCGAAGCGAAGGAGGCCGGATCGTTCGACGCATTCGTCGCCGCCTATCGCGCCTATACGCTGAACCGCTTCAGCGTGTGACGACCGCGCATCCGGCCGGCGCAGGGTGCGCCGCGCCGCTGCCGCGCGATCCGTCCGGTTCCGTCGGTGATCGGGTCGGTGATCCGGTCAGTGATGCGCGTACGTGCCGCGATCGGCCGCGTGCGGCAGCATCGGCTTGCCCGATTCCGTGTGGGACCGGCCGTCGCTGCCGTAACCGGCCGCGTCGCCCTCACTGCGCGCCTGCGCCGCGCGCTGCATGACCGCCTGCATGTTTTCCGGAAAGTCCGGACTGCTTGCGAGGCTCGTCCGGTAGCCGGCGGCCTGCAGCTCCACGAGCTCCTGGCGGACCTGCGCGCGCGTGAGCGTCGACGCGGCTTGCGCGTGAGCGGCGAACGCCGCGCCGATCAGCACGAACGCGCATGCCGCGTGTTTCATCGTCTTCATCGTGTGTGCTCCGTGAGGTTCCGGTGCCGCGCCGTTGCTGGCGCGGGCGGAAACGATGCAGCCAGTCTAGGCTTCGGAGGCCAAACGAAACATCCTCGTGGCTGGCAGTCACCTTTTCCGGTCGCGCAACATTGCGCGCGCACCGGTGAGCCGGCCGCGACGGGTTGCCTGTCGAACGCGACAGCTGCGCGCCATCTGCCGGTCATCGTGCGGCGGACGGTCCGCATCGGCTCGCCCGCATCGGGCTTCTCCCCCCTTGTGCAAGCGCGTCGCGCCTCCTAACCTCTTTTAAGCGACCGATCGGTTGGCCGCGCAACGTCGTTGCGTACGCAAGCGCCCGATCGTGGTCGTGACCGCAGGACATCGCCTTGACCCGAACCCGGCACATCGACATGCGCGCCCGGGTCGACTCTGGAGACACGATGAATCCCACCGACGCCCTACCGCCCGGCATCGTCTTCGCGCAACCGTTGACGCCCGTCGCCCACTCGCTGCTCCTGTCGTTCCTCGTCGCCGCGATCCCGATCGCGGTCGCGCTGATCGCGCTCGGCGTGCTGCGTCGCCCCGCGTGGCAGGCGTCGCTGGCCGGGCTCGTCGCGGGCCTCGCGGTCGCGATCGGCGCGTGGGGGATGCCGGCCGGGCTCGCGTTCAACGCGGTCGGCGCCGGCATGGCGCTCGCGGTCGTGCCGGTGATGTGGATCGTCTTCAACGCGCTGCTGCTCTACAACATCGCGGTGAAGTCGGGCCGCTTCGACCAGTTCCGGCAGTGGATGCTCGACAACCTGCCCGACGATCGCCGCCTCGTGCTGCTCGTCGTCGCGTTCTCGTTCGGTTGTCTGCTCGAAGGGATCTCCGGATTCGGCACGCCGGTCGCGATCACGAGCGCGCTCTTGATCGCGCTCGGCTTCCCCGCGCTCGAAGCGCTCACCTACACGCTGCTGTTCAACACGGCGCCGGTCGCGTTCGGCGCGCTCGGCGTGCCGATCACCGTGCTCGGCGCGGTCACGTCGCTGCCGCCCGCGACGCTCGCGCAGATGGTCGGCCGCCAGTTGCCGTTCTTCGCGCTGCTGCTGCCGTTCTACGTGGTCGGCGCATACGGCGGGCTGCGCTCGATCGCGAAGCTGTGGCCCGCGCTGCTCGTGTCGGGCGGCAGCTTCGCGCTCGCGCAGTTCGTCACGTCGAACTTCCTCGGCTACCAGCTCACCGACGTGCTGTCGTCGCTCACGTCGCTGATCGTGACGATCGGCTTCCTGCAGGTGTGGAAGCCGCAGCCCGATCCGCAATACGCGCTCGCGCGCAGCGTGCCGGCCACCGCCGGCGCCGCGCGCGCGGGCTTCGGCGGCTGGTTGCCGTGGCTCGTCGTGTCGGTGGTCGTGATCGTGTGGGTACACGCGAACGTCGCGGCGATCGGCGACGTGAAGATCAAGTGGCCGGGCCTGCACAACGCCGTGTACGTGTCGCTGTACCACAAGCCGTATGCGGCGATCTGGGATTTCCAGCCGCTCGGCACGGGCACCGCGATCCTGCTGTCGGCGATCGTCACGGCCGCGCTGACGCGTACCGGCCCCGGCGCGTTCGTCGAATGCGTGGTGAAGACGTGGCGGCAGACGTGGATCGCGATCGTCACGGTGATGATGATCGTCGGGCTCGCGTACCTGCTGAACTACTCGGGCATCAGCTATACGCTCGGCACCGGCGTCGCGTCGACCGGTGCGCTGTTCCCGCTGGTGTCCGCGTCGCTCGGCTGGATCGCCGTGTTCCTGTCCGGCAGCGACACGTCGGGCAACGCGCTGTTCGGCAACCTGCAGGTCGTCGCCGCGCGCCAGCTCGGCCTCGATCCGGTGCTGATGGCCGCCACCAACTCGTCGGGCGGCGTGATGGGCAAGATGATCTCGCCGCAGAACATCGCGACGGGCGTATCGACGACGGACCTGAAAGGGCAGGAGGGCGTCGTGTTCGCGCGCACCTTCTGGCACAGCGTGATCCTCACGCTGTTGCTTGGCGTGCTGGTGTTCCTGCAGCAGCACGTGCTGACCTGGATGATTCCGGCGCTGCCGAAGTGACGCGGCGCCGCGACAGAAGAAGGCACGAGGAAAGCAACGAGGGAAGGCGCGGGAAAAGCGCCACGTAGTGTGCGGAAGCGGTGAACGCGCGGCGGCTCAGCGCGCGTTCACCCGCCGCATCGTTCGTCCGGTTTCAACCGTGTCGGCCGCATCGATCGCATCGGCCGCTTCGCCGTCGCCAGGCAGGATGCACGCGAGGAACGCGTCGATCGCGGGGCTCTGGCGGCGCGCCTTCAGGTAGTACACGTATTCGTCGATCGTCGTGTCGACGCCGCGCAGCGCGATCACGCGCAGGTCCGGATGGCGCTCGGCCTCGCCGAGCGGAAACAGGCTGCCGCCTACGCCATGCAGGATCGCCTCGCGAATCGCTTCGCGGCTGCCGATCTCGGCGACCGATGGGGCCGCGACGCCGGCCGCGGCGAGGATCGTCTCCGTGCAGCGGCGCGTGACCGACCCTTCCTCGCGGATCAGCAGCCGCACGTCGGCGAGCTGCGCCGGGTCGATCGAATCGAACCGCGCGAGCGGATGATGGCGATGCACGACGAGCACCAGCGGATCGGTCGAGATCACCTTGCGTTCCAGGCCGTCGGCGTCGTTGCGCTGCGACGAGACCGCGAGATCGATGCGGAATTCCTGCAGCGCCTGCAGGATTTCCTCGGAGTTGCCGATCCGGCACGTGAGCGCGATCGACGGGTGCGCGCTCGAGAAGCGGCCGACCGCGTCCATGATGTAGTACGGGCCCGTCGCGCCGATCCGCAGGTGGCCTTCGAACAGGCCGCCGACGTTGCGCAGCATGATGTCGGCCTGCGCCTCGAGCGCGATCATCTGCTCGACGAGCGGCAGCAGCTCGATGCCCGTGTCGGTCACCTCGAGCTTGCGGCCGCTGCGGTAGAACAGCTCGACGCCGTACACCTGCTCGACCTGCCGGATCTGCGCGGCAATCGTCGGCTGGCTCACGCCGAGGTGGCGCGCGGCGCGCGTGATGCTGCCCTGCCGGACGGTCGCGTGGAACGCCTTCAGCTGATCGAACACGACTCGGCTTCTCCCCCCTCTTCATCGCGCGTCAGCGTAACGCATGCATATGTCGGCCGCATGAAAGGCGCGCCGTGCGCCGCTTCCAAAAAAATCCTGTGGGTCACCCAAAGAAACCTGCGGGAACCGGTCACGGCCGGGACATGCCGGTGCGGGGTAATAACGGCGACGCAGATCGCCGGCCCGCTCGTCCGGCGACCCCACTCCCACCGACCACAGGGTGCTTTTCATGTCCTCGAACAATCGACGCGATTTCCTGCGCCTCGCCGCGCAGTCGGCCGGCGCGATGGCCGCCTACGCGGGCTTTCCGCCCGCGATCCGCAATGCGCTGGCGATGCCGGCCGCCTATCGCACCGGCACGATCCGCGACGTCGAGCACGTCGTGATCTTCATGCAGGAAAACCGTTCGTTCGACCATTACTTCGGCGGGCTGCGCGGCGTGCGCGGCTTCGACGACCCGCGTCCGCACCTGCTGCCGAACGGCGCACCGGTGTGGCAGCAGCCGCCGGCATCGGTGTTCACGAAGAATTACCACTCGCGCGGGCTCGATCCGTCCGCGCCGTACGTGCTGCCGTTCTACCTCGATCCGAAGCAGACGACCGAATTCCAGCCGGGCACCAACCACGGCTGGAGCAGCGGCCACCTGTCCTGGAACAACGGCCAGTGGGACCAGTGGGTGAACCAGAAGCAGGACGTGCTGACGATGGGCTACCTGAAGCGCCAGGATCTCACGTACCACTACGCGCTCGCCGACGCGTTCACGATCTGCGATTCGTACTTCTGCTCCGCGCACGCCGACACGGCGCCGAACCGCATCTACCTGTGGACCGGCACGATCGATTCGCGCAACGTCTACGGCAGCGCGCCGAACGGCCCGGGCATCGGCGAGCGCAACGACGTGAACGGCTACACGTGGACGACCTACGCCGAACGCCTCGAGAACGCGAAGATCAGCTGGAAGGTGTACCAGGGCGGCACCGGCATCCCGGGCGACCCGACCGACAACTACACCGACAACTCGCTGATGTTCTTCAAGCGCTTCCAGGTGAAGGAAGGCGCGAGCGGCCCGCTGGTCGACAAGGGCGCATCGAACCACACGCTCGCGGAGCTGAAGGCCGACGTGCAGGCGAACCGGCTGCCGCAGGTGTCGTGGATCGTGTCGCCGTACAAGTACAGCGAGCACCCGCAGGCGTCGCCGACCGACGGCGCGTTCTACATCAACATGGTGCTCGAGGCGCTGACGTCGAACCCCGAAGTGTGGGCGAAAACGGTGTTCATCCTGAACTACGACGAGAACGACGGACTGTTCGATCACGTCGTGCCGCCGGTGCCGCCGGTCACGAGCGGCGTGGGCGGGCAGGGGATCGTGTCGTCGAACCTGCTGTCGACCCTCGGCGACGAGTTGCTCGACCTGAACAAGTATCCGGGCGAAATGAGCCCGCTCGTGCCGGGCGCCGACCCGGGCGGCATCCAGCCGATCGGCCTCGGGCCGCGCGTGCCGCTGATCATCATCTCGCCGTGGACGAAGGGCGGCTGGGTCTGCTCGGAGACGTTCGACCATACGTCGGTGCTGCGTTTCCTCGAAGCGCGTTTCGGCGTGAAGGAACCGAACATCAGCGCGTGGCGCCGGTCGATCTGCGGCGACCTCACGTCGGCGTTCGACTTCTCCGCGCGCCCCGACACGCGCACGGTGAGCTTCACGGTGCCGCAGCACCTCGCGACGGCCGGCCAGGCGTACCAGGTGCCCGCGCAACAGTCGATGCCGGCGCAGGAGCCGGGTACGCGGCCGGCGCGTGCGCTGCCGTACGAGCTGTTCGTGCATAGCCGCGTGGGCGCGCATGACGACACCGTGTCGCTCGACTTCGCGAACACCGGCGACGCGGGCGCCGCGTTCTACGTGTACGACCGCCGCAACCCGGCGACGCCGCCGCGCCGCTATGCGGTGTCCGCGCGCGACCGCTTCGTCGACACGTGGAGCACGTCCGCCGCGCGCGGCGACTACCATCTCGCGGCCTACGGCCCGAACGGCTATCTGTGCGAGTTCCAGGGCAACACGCGGCTCGCCGCGGACGGCCGCCACGCGAACCCCGAAGCCAAGATCGGCTACGACGTGCGCAATCGCCACGTGTACCTGCAACTGCGCAACAGCGGGCGCGCGAGCTGCCGCGTGACGGTCGACAACGCGTACAGCCACGCGCATGCACGCACCTACACGCTGGCGCCGGGCGAGCGCATCGAGGCGCGCTTCGAGCTGTCGTCGAGCCACGGCTGGTACGATCTGACGATCACCGCGACCACGCTGCGCGGCGGCGACGACAAGGTCGTGCGCCGCTTCGCGGGCCACGTCGAGACGGGCCGGCCGAGCCACAGCGATCCGGGGCCGGTGAAGCACACGGCCTGACGGTTGCGCAGGGTCGCGCGAAGCGGGGCGGTTCGCCCGCCGCGCGCGCCCCTCGCGTGCCGGCCGCATTCCGGCACGCCGGATTGGATTTTGGAAACTGAAAACTGTTGACAATATGCCGGGCCGAGGGTATACAAGGATCATTCGCCGATATGGCGCCCTCGTTTTCATCCATAGCCCGCTGCCTGCCCGACCATGACTGCCCCGAACGCGCTCAGCGCCATCGAACTCCTGCAAAGCCAGTCGCTCGCGATGATCGTCCAGGACATGCTCGAGCGCGCGATCGTCTCCGGCGAATACGCGCCGGGCGAAAAGCTCAACGAAGTCGAGATCGCGACCCGGCTGAACGTGTCGCGCGGCCCGGTGCGCGAAGCGTTCCGCGCGCTCGAACAGGCCGGCCTGCTGCGCAACGAGAAGAACCGCGGCGTGACCGTGCGCGTCGTGCCGCTGCGCGAGGCCGAGGAAATCTACGAAGTGCGCGCGATGCTCGACGAGTCGGTCGCGCGCGCGCTCGCGAAGCGCATCTCGCCCGAGACGCTGAAGGTGCTGAAGGGCATCATCCAGTCGATGAAGGACGCCGCGAAGACGCACGACGTCACGCGCTATACCGAGCTGAACGTACAGTTCCACGACGCGATGGTCGTCGGCGTCGGCAATACCCATCTCACCGATACCTACCGGCGGCTCGTGCGCCAGCTCGGCCTGCTGCGCCAGGCGGCGATCGAGGCCGAGGAGGATGCGATCGCGGTGTCGGCGGCCGAGCACGACAAGATCGTGCAGGCGCTCGCGGCCGGCGACGAGGACAAGGCCGTCGCGCTCGTGCGCGAGCACGTCGCGCACGGCCTCGCGCGGATGCGCCGTACGCACGAGCAGGGGCTGCCTGCGACGGGCAAGGCGGCGCGGGAGAAGGCCGGCGCATAAAAGCCCGGCAACGCCCGCGGGAGCTGTCGCGCACAGGTAAAGGGACGCGTCGCCGCGTCCCTTTTTCGTTGCGCTTCGGTTCAGCGGATCAACCCGTCGTCACGCCTTGTCGGCCTTCCCCGCCGCGCTCGCAAACTTCGCGAGCCACGTATCGACCGCCGACGGCCGCCGGCTCTCGTCCTCCGCGCGCTCCTTGCGGCGGATCGCGTTGCGCACGACGTGCGCGCCGACATAGCGGATCGGCTCCGGCGGGAAATGGCCGAACGGGCCGCGCACGATCGGGCTGCGCGTCCACGCGTTGTCGAGGCCGAGCACCAGCGACGACAGGATCTGTCCGCCCATGTAGGTCGGCCCGACGCCGTTGCCCGAATAGCCGAAGCCGTAGAACACGTTCGGCGCGTCGTCGAGGCGGCCGAAGAACGGGAAGCCCGTCACCGAACGATCGGACGGCCCGTTCCAGCTCGCGGTGACCGGCACGCCCGCGAGCGACGGGAAGAACTCGCGCAGGCTGTGCGTGAGCTGCGCCTCGTACGGCGAGCGGCGGTCGAACACCGGCGCGATGCGGCTGCGCCACGAGAACGTGTTGCCGCCCTTGCCGAGCATCAGCCGCCCGTCGGCGGTCGTGCGGTAGTAGTAGACGAAGATCCGCGAATCGAGCACCGACACGCCGTCCACGAGCCCGGTCCGCTCGAGCAGCTCCGGGCATTTCTCGGTGATCACCATGTCGCTCGACACGACCGCGATCGTCCGCTCGAACTGCGGGAAGCGGCTCGCCATCCACGCATTGATCGCGAATACGAGCTTGCCCGCCGTGACGCTGCCGGACGGCGTGCGCACGACGGCCGGCTGGCCGGGCGTGAAGTCGAGCATCGGCGTGCGTTCGTAGATCCGGATGCCCATCGCGCGCGCGACGCGGCGCAGCCCGCGCACGAGCTTGCCCGGATGCACGGTCGCGGCGATCGGCGAGTAGACGCCGTCGAGATTGCGCGCGGAGCCCGAGCGGCGCGCGACTTCGGCGGGCGGCAGCGGCTCGTAGCTGTGGATGCCGCACGCGGCAAGCGCATCGAGCACCGGCGCGAGCGTGCCGACCTGCGCGCGCGACGTCGCGGTGTACAGCGTGCCGTCGAGCCGCAGTTCCGCATCGATGTCGTGCGCGCGGCAGAAATCGGCGATGTGCTGCACGGCCGCTTCCGACGCCTTCACGAGCCGGATTGCCTCGGCTTCGCCGAACAGGCGCCGCAGCGTCAGGAACTTCGCGGACCACGTGAGCAGGCAGCCGCCGTTGCGGCCGCTCGCGCCGGCGCCGCACAGGTCGGCTTCGAGGATCGCGATGTCGAGCGCGGGATGCTGCTGCTTGGCCTGGATCGCGGTCCAGAGGCCCGTGAAGCCGCCGCCGACGATGCACACGTCGGCCTGCGTCGCGCCTTGCAGCGCGGGGGCGAGATCGCCGTCGTTGAACAGCGCTTGTTCGATCCAGAAGGGTCGCATCGGAGAGTCGTCGATAAGGGGCCGTGCGGCGCACGGCCGGGAAAACGGGCGGCCGCCTGCGCCTGCGCACGCGGCCGGGGCATCGCGTCACATCGTCATGCCGCCGCTTCGGCCGACACGCGGCGTACGCCCATCGCGCGCAGCGTGTCGGCGATCGCGGCGACGGCGCCCGGAATCCCGGCCTCGCCGAAATGGCCGATGCAGCCGACGCGGAACGTCTCCACTTCGGTCAGCTTGCCCGGATACAGAATGTAGCCGCGCTTTTTGACCTCCTGATAAAACCGCTTGAAGTCGTAGTTCGGATCATCCGGCGCATGGAACGTGACGATGATCGGCGCCTGGATCGCCGGATCGAGGAACGGCCGGAAGCCGAGCGCGCACATCCCGTCGAGCAGCGCGCGGGTGTTGCGCTGGTAGCGGCCGCCGCGCGCGGCGAGCCCGCCTTCGTCGATGTATTGCGCGACGGCCGCGTCGAGCGCGGCGACCACGTGCGTCGGCGGCGTGAAGCGCCACTGCGTCGTGCGCTGCATGTAGACCCACTGGTCGTACAGGTCCATCGCGAGCGAGTGGCTGTTGCCTTCGCAGCGTTCGAGCGCGCTGCGCTTCGCGATCACGAAGCCGAGCCCCGGCACGCCCTCGAGGCATTTGCCGGACGCGGCGATCACTGCGTCGAACGGCGTCGTGCGCGCGTCGATGTCGATCGCGCCGAACGAGCTCATCGCGTCGACGATCAGCGCACGCCCGTGCTTCGCGACGGCCTGTGCGACGTCGTGCAGCGGGTTCAGCACGCCGGCGCCGGTTTCGCAGTGCACGAGCGCGACGTGCGTGATCGACGGATCGGCGGCGAGCGCGCGCTCGACGTCGGCCGGATCGACGCGGCGATCCTCGCGGTAGTCGATCGTCGTGAGCCGGCGGCCGAGCACGCGGCAGATCTTCGCGAGGCGCTGGCAATACGCGCCGTTGTTCGGCACCAGCACGTGGCCGTCGCGCGGCACCAGCGTGCCGATCGCCGCTTCGACCGAGAACGTGCCGCTGCCTTGCAGCGGTACGCATTCGTGCGTGCCTTCGCCGTGCACGATCTGCAGCAGGCGTTCGCGCAGCCGCGCGGTGATCGCGTTGAAATCGCCGTCCCACGAGCCCCAGTCGCGCAGCATCGCGTCGCGCGTGCGCTCGGAGGTCGTCAGGGGGCCGGGGGTCAGCAGGATGGGCTGGGCAGCGAGCGTCATGGTGTCTCCTCGATGAAGTCGGGACGTCACGTGAATGCGGCAGGGAATCAACGGCGATGCGGGTTGCGCCATGCCTGCGTACGGCGCAGCAGGCGGTGCGAGATGCAGGCGAACAGTACGCACGCGAACGACGAGGTCGCGAGCACGAGCGTGGCCATCGCGGCGGCCGGGCCCATCTGGCCCGCGTCGTCGAGGTTCAGGATCGCGACCGACGCGGGCTGCGTGTCCGGCGAGTACAGGAACGCGACGGCCGACACCGTCGTCATCCCGTTGACGAACAGGTAGCGCGCGATCAGCAGGATCGCGGGCAGGCACACGGGCACCGTCACGCGCAGGAAGGTCTTGTAGAACGGCACCTTCAGCGACGCGGATACCGCCTCGAACTCGCTGTCGATCTGCCGGAGCGCGGTGACGGCGGTGAGGTGGCTCGACGCGTAGTAGTGGACGACCGTGACGATCGCGAGCAGCCACAGCGATCCGTACAGCCCGTTCAGCGGATTGCCGGGCGCGTTGAACAGGAAGATGTAGCTGATGCCGAGCACGAGCCCCGGCACGCCCATCGGCAGAATCGCGCACAGGCTGAGGAAGCCGCGCAGCCAGCGTGCGCCGTGGGTCTTCTCGATCAGGTAGGCGCCGCCGAACACGACGATCGTGCCGCCGAGCGCCACCGTCGCGGCCATCCGCAGGCTGTTCTTGTACGCGTCGAAGATGCCGGCCGCGATCAACCCCATCTCGTAATGCTGCAGCCCGAGCGTCATCTGGTACGGCCAGAACTTCACGAACGACGCGAACACCGAGATGCCGACCACCGCGATGAAGAACGCGCACACGAGCGCGCAGTACACGAGCATCGCGGCGTCGAAGCCGCGCGACGGCTTCGGCTGGTACGGCGTCGAGCGCGCGCCGAGCTGCGACTGCTGGCGGCGGCGGATGAAGTAGTCGACGCCGAACGCGACGAGCGCCGGGCACAGCAGCATCAGGCTCACGACCGCGCTGCGGTTGAAATCCTGCAGCCCGATGATCAGCTTGTAGATGTCGGTCGACAGCACGTTGTACGCGCCGCCGATCACGACCGGCACGCCGAAGTCGTTGATGCACATCGTGAACGCGACCATCGTCGCGCTGATCAGCCCGTACTTCGCGCCGGGCAGCGTGATCGTGAAGAACTTGCGCAGGCGGCCCGTGCCCATCGCGTCGGCGGCTTCGTAGAGCCGGCCGTCCGCGAGCGACAGCGCGGTGACGAGGATCATCAGCACGTGCGGGAACGACGCGTACACCATGCTCAGCACGATGCCCGGCAGCCCGTAGATCGAATGGCCGTGCAGCAGCGGCTTCAGCAGCCCCGCATTGCCGAACCAGTAGATGAACGACACGGCCGACAGCAGCGTCGGCGCGAGCAGCGGCAGCAGCGCGATCGTGCGTGCCGCGTTCTTCAGCGGCATGCACGAGCGTGTCAGCGCATACGCGAACGTGAACGCCATCGGCACGACGATCATCGTGACGAGCGCGCCGACCGTCAGCGAATGCAGCATCGAGCGCAGCACGCCGCTGTCCTCCAGATACTCGACGAAGTTGTGCGCGCCGACGAAGCGCCCGTCCGCGTCGACGAAGCATTTCTGCACGACGAGCGCGAGCGGCAGCAGCAGGAACAGCGACATCAGCGCGGCCATTGCGACCAGCGCGAGCTGCGCGAGGCGATCGTGCCAGTGCGTGAGCTGCCGCACGTCGGCGGGGGCGGACGCGCCGCGGCGGCGCTCGGTCAGGACGGTGCTCATTGGAGTCGCTCCTTCGCGCACGGGAACACGCGGACATGCTCGCGATCGAGCGCGAGGTCGATGCGCACGCCGGCCTGCACGCCGGTGCGGTCGACGTCGTGATACGACAGGTCGGCGACGATCTCCTGGCCGTCGAGCCCGTCGATCCGGAAGCTCACGCGGCAGAACGCGCCGAGGAATTCGAGCTTCTCGACGCGGCCGGCCAGCACGTTGTCGGCCGTCTCGCCCGGCACGCGGATGCGCAGGTCCTCGGGCCGCACGTAGACCGACACCGCCGCGCCTTGCGCGGTGCCGTGGCGGCAGTCGAAGCCGATGCCGCCCGCGCGCAGCGTGCCGTCCTGCGCGACCTCGGCGGGAATCGTGTTGACGCGGCCGATGAAGTCCGCGACGAACGGCGATGCCGGCTGCCGGTAGATTTCGAGCGGCGTGCCGATCTGCTCGATCACGCCGTGGTTCATCACGACGATGCGATCGGCCATCGACAGCGCTTCTTCCTGATCGTGCGTGACCATGATCGTCGTCACGCCGAGTCGCTGCTGCAGCGCGCGGATCTCCTGGCGCAGCCGCACGCGCACGCGCGCGTCGAGCGCCGACAGCGGCTCGTCGAGCAGCAGCAGGCCGGGCGAGGTGGCGAGCGCGCGCGCCAGCGCGATGCGTTGCTGCTGGCCGCCGGACAACTGGCCCGGATGCTTGCGATGGCTGTCGGGCAAACCGACCAGCGCCAGCAGCGTATGCACGCGCTCGTGGATCGCGTCGCGCTTCATCTTGCGGTTCACGAGCCCGTATGCGACGTTGTCGTACACGGTGAGGTTCGGGAACAGCGCATACGACTGGAACACGATCCCGTAGTCGCGCAGTTGCGGCGGCAGCCGCGAGATGTCGCGGCCGTCCTGCATGATGTGGCCGGCGTTCTGCGTCTCGAGCCCCGCGATGATCCGCAGCAGCGTGGTCTTCCCGCAGCCGGACGGCCCGAGGAAACAGATCATCTCGCCCTTCATCACGCTCAGGTTGATGTCGGTGAGGACCTGCGTGTCGTTGTACCGCTTCTCGATGCGTTCTACGCTCAGATAAGGTGCCATGCGCGCCTCCATGGAGGGGCGGCCCGGGGGCCGGATTCGACGACGGAAAAAGTGACGCGGGGCGGCGCGCGGCGCGGCCCCGCAGCCGGTCGCGGCGTTACTGCTGCGCTTTCGCGCCGTAGCGCTTCTGCCACGTATCGAGGATCGACTGGCGGTTCTTCGCGGACCACACGAAGTCGTTCTTCACGAGCAGGTCCGAGTAGTTGTCGGGGATGCCGGCCAGCTTCCGCGCGACGCCCGGATACGCGACGATCGCCCACCAGCGCGCGGTGATCTGGTTCGCTTCCTTGCTCGCCATGAAGTCGGCGAGCTTCTTCGCGGCGTCGGGCTGTTTCGTCGTCTTCATGATCGCTGTGCCTTCCATGTCCCAGCCGAGCCCTTCCTTCGGGAACACGAGATCGATCGGCGCGCCCTGCGCCTGCAGTTCGTGGCCGCGGAACTCGAACGAGATGCCGATCGGGAATTCGCCGGTGCCGGCGAGCGTGCACGGCTTCGAGCCCGAGTGCACGTACTGCGCGACGTTCCTGTCGAGCGCGTCCATGAATTTCCAGCCGCGATCGTCGCCGAAGGTCTGCAGCCAAGCGGTCACGTCGAGATAGCCGGTGCCCGACGAAACGGGGCTCGGCATCACGATCGCGCCCTTGTAGACGGGCTTCGTCAGGTCTTCCCACGACGTCGGCTTCGGGATGTTCTTCGCCTGCGCGGCGACGCGGTTGTAGCAGATCGTCGCGCCCCACACGTCCATGCCGACCCAGTGCGGCGGCGTGTTCGCGTCGCTGTACTTGCGCGTGAGCTGGTCGAAGCCCTTCGGCGTGTACGGCATCAGCATGCCCTGCAGGTCGAGCAGCGTGAGGCTCGACGCGGCGAGGCCGAGCACGACGTCCGCGCGCGGATTGTTCTTCTCCGCGAGCAGCTTCGCGGTGACCGAGCCGGTCGAGTCGCGCACCCAGCGGATCTCGAGATCGGGGTTCGCCTTCTCGAACGCGTCCTTGTAGGGCTTCATCGCCTCGTCTTCCAGCGCGGTGTAGACCAGCAGCGACGTCTTCGCGTGCGCCGCGTGCGCGGCGCCGAGCGCCACCGCGGCAGCCAGCGCGACGCGGGCCGCGCCCGCCGCCCATGCGTTCAAACGCTTGTTTACCGGCACTTCGTTCATCTTCAGACCCCTTGACTGTGGCGCCGCGGCACACGGCGGATGAGTGGAGACCAGCCCTCTTGCTGCTTCGTTGTTTTGCTTTCTGTTCTCTGCATGTTGTTGACAATCTACAAATCATCAATTTTAATGTCAAGCATGGAAAACACCTCCCTTCGGCGCGGCGCGGGCGCCGACGGCTCACCCCCTTCGACCTGAAAGGAATGAACGTCATGACTGAAACGCCTGTATCCGTGGAAGTGAACGGCCGCCGCTACAACTGGATGAGCCGGCCCGTGGTGGTCGTGTGCGTCGATGGCTGCGCATACGAATATCTGGAGGAAGCCGCCGAGGCCGGCGTCGCGCCGTTCCTGCGCACGCTGCTGAAGCCGGGCACCGCGCTCAAGGGCGAGTGCGTGGTGCCGAGCTTCACGAACCCGAACAACCTGTCGATCGTCACCGGCGTGCCGCCGGCGATCCACGGGATAAGCGGCAACTACTTCTACGATCGCGACACCGGCGCCGAAGTGCTGATGAACGATCCGAAGTACCTGGTCGCGCCCACCGTGCTCGCGACCTTCGCCGAACGGGGGGCGCGCGTCGCGGTCGTCACCGCGAAGGACAAGCTGCGCCGTCTGCTCGGCAAGGGGCTGAAGGGCATCTGCTTCTCGTCGGAAAAGGCCGACGAGGCGAGCGTCGAGGAAAACGGCATCGACAACGTGCTCGAGCTGGTCGGCAAGCCGGTGCCGAGCGTGTACAGCGCGGACCTGTCGGAATTCGTGTTCGCGGCCGGCGTGCGCCTGCTCGAGACGCGCCCGATCGACCTGATGTACCTGTCGACCACCGATTACGTGCAGCACAAGTGCGCGCCCGGCACCGAAGGCGCGAACGCGTTCTACGCGATGATGGACACGTACCTGCAGCGTCTCGACGCACTCGGCGCGATCGTCGCGATCACGGCCGATCACGGGATGAACGCGAAGCACGACGACGCGACCGGCGAGCCGAACGTGATCTACCTGCAGGAGCTGTTCGACGAATGGCTCGGCCACGATGCGGCGCGCGTGATCCTGCCGATCACCGATCCGTACGTCGTGCACCACGGTGCGCTCGGCTCGTTCGCGACCGTCTACGTGCCGGCCACCGCCGATGCCGACGCGCTGCGCGCGCGGCTCGCGGCGGTCGACGGCATCGAGGTCGTGCTGACGGGCGCCGAAGGCTGCGCGCGCTTCGAGTTGCCGCCCGCGCGGATGGGCGACCTGATCGTGATCTCGAAGCAGGACGTCGTGCTCGGCACGCGCCGCATCAAGCACGACCTGTCGGGCCTCGACGTGCCGCTGCGTTCGCACGGCGGGATCTCCGAGCAGATCGTGCCGCTGATCTTCAGCAAGCCGGTCGCGACCGACGTCACCGGTCGCGCGCGGCTGCGCAACTTCGACATCATCGACATCGCGCTCAACCATCTGCAGTGATGCACGCGCATCCTTGGGGGGATACAGTCATGAACGCCATTGCAGCATCGACGGCCGTCCGCGAGATTCGTCGCGAAGCACTGCGAATCGACGGCGAACGGATTCACCGCGACGCGGTGATCGACGTGCGCAACCCGTACGACGGCGCGCTGGTCGGCACCGTGCCGAAGGCGACGCTCGACGACGTGCGCCGTGCCTTCGCGGTCGCGCGTGCGTACCGGCCGACGCTCACGCGCCACGATCGCGCGGCGATCCTGCGCCGCGCGGCCGACATCGTGCGCTCGCGCACCGCGGAGATCGCGGCGCTGATCACGGCCGAGGCCG
>NZ_JACCQC010000042.1:0-42125 GCF_015712225.1 Burkholderia sp. 9775_39
GCGCCCGCGAGTTGCGCACGCAGCGCGTCGAGTTCGCGCGTGAGCGTGTCGACGGTGGCTTCGAGGCGCGCGACGCGATCGGCGAGCGGTAACGGGGGCGGCGGCGTCGCGGAGACCGCGAACGCGTCGGGCGTGGCGCGCGGGTTCTGCTGCTTGCGTTGCCGCAGCGCGTGCCCGACGCAGAATCCGACGGCGGCCCCGAGCAGCGAGCCGCTCCCGGCCGAGAAATCCCCGATCAAGGCAGCGATGCCGCCCACGATGAAACCGATTACGGCGAATGCCCAGTTCAACGCCTTGCTCCCTCTCACTATCGTTATCGTCCTTCGATCGCGGATCGCACCGGATCGAGGCGGTTTCAGCACGGCCGGCAGGCGAACCGGCATGCGCGCGCCGTGCGGCTCGGCCCTCGTGCGAAAGGCCCGCGGCATCGTCGCGATCGGCGTGTTTGCGGGGAATGTATCACAGCGTGCCCGCGCCGAATTCCGGGGGTGACGCGGTATCGCGGCATGCGCCGTTCGGTGTCGCCATCCGGCTTTTTGCACGGTCATGCTTTTTACTGGCGAATGGATGCGCGCTTTCGTCTGAGCAGATCGACGCCGGAACGGACGTCGATTTGTCGCAAAACGACGCGTGCCCGATGCGACCTGACGCAAAACCTCATGTGCCGTTCGCCGCGCTGCTGCGCACAAGTCCGGCGGGCGATGCCCGTCGTTGCTGGCCGGGCGCGTATTGCGCTGCCGCAATCGGCGGCGCGGCCCGCCGGACGGGGCCGGAGGCTGTGTCGTATTTGCGCAAGCGTTTGTCGTAATTCGTCGGCAGGCCGGGGTTTTTTCTGGCAACTATGTAGGCACGCTATGACAAGCGCGAGTCCCCGCTACACGAGGAGAAGGTTTCGATGGATGCCCCCAAGGTTGTGGTCGAAGGTCTGTGCAAGGTGTTTGGAAGCAATCCGCAGCAGGCGCTCGACATGCTCGCCGCCGGCGCGACGAAGGACGATGTGCTCAAGCGCACCGGTCAGGTCGTCGGCGTGCACAACGTCTCCTTCGATGTGCAGGAAGGCGAAATTTTCGTGCTGATGGGCCTGTCCGGCTCCGGCAAGTCCACGCTGATCCGCCTCGTGAACCGGCTGGTCGATCCGAGCGCCGGCAAGGTGCTGATCGACGGGCTCGACGTCGCGTCGGCGCGCCGCTCGGCGCTGACCGCGCTGCGCCGCAAGGACATGAGCATGGTGTTCCAGTCGTTCGCGCTGATGCCGCATCGCACCGTCGTGTCGAATGCCGCGTTCGGGCTCGAAGTCGCGGGCATGGGCAAGAAGGAGCGCGAGCGCCGCGCGATGGAAGTGCTCGAGCAGGTCGGCCTCGCGCCGTTCTCGCACAAGCTGCCGTCCGAGCTGTCGGGCGGCATGCAGCAGCGCGTCGGCCTCGCCCGCGCGCTGGCCGTGAACCCGTCGCTGATGATCATGGACGAGGCGTTTTCCGCACTCGATCCGCTCAAGCGCCGCGAAATGCAGGACGTGCTGCTGCAACTGCAGAAGGAACAGCGTCGCACGATCATGTTCGTGTCGCACGATCTGGAGGAAGCGCTGCGCATCGGCAACCGCATCGCGATCATGGAAGGTGGCCGCCTCGTGCAGGTCGGCACGCCGCAGGACATCATCGCGAACCCGGCCGACGATTACGTGCGCGCGTTCTTCGACGGCATCGACACCAGCCGCTATCTCACGGCCGGCGACCTGATGCAGACGGGCGCCGTGCCGCTCGTGTCGAAGTGCGATGCCGCGAACGTCGCGGCGTCGCTGAACGGCAGCGCCGAATACGCGTTCGTGCTCGATGCCCAGCGCAAGATCCGCGGCTTCGTCACGCGCGACGCGATCGGCCAGGACACGCCGTCCGTGCGGCCGATCGAAAGCATCCGGCGCGATGCGTCGCTCGACCATGTCGTCGCGCGCGTGGTCGCGAGCCCGAATGCACTGCCGGTCGTCGACGACGACGGCTGCTACTGCGGCTCGGTCGATCGCGCGCTCATCCTGAAGGCCATCACGCGTTCGCGAGGCTCCCATGTCTGAAATGATTCCGCTCGGTAGCTGGGTCGACCAGTCCGTTCACTACCTGCTCGACCACGACGCGAAGACGTTCGACGCGATCGGTCAGGCGATCGAAGGGCTCGCCGCATTCGTCGAGCATGGCCTGCAGGCGATCCCGATGTGGCTGATGATGGCGATCTTCATCGGCGTCGGGCTGTGGCGGGTGGGCTGGCGCTTCGCGCTGTTCACCACCGCGTCGCTGCTGCTGATTTTCGCGACCGGCTTCTGGGACCAGACGGTCATCACGCTCGGGCTCACGCTGTCGTCGACGATCATCAGCCTCGTGCTCGGCATTCCGCTCGGCATCTGGGCCGCGAAGAGCAAGTGGGTCGCCGCGATCGTGCGCCCGATCCTCGACCTGATGCAGACGATGCCGGCCTTCGTCTATCTGATTCCGGCCGCGATGCTGTTCGGTCTCGGCCGCGTGCCGGGGATCCTGTCGACGGTGATCTTCGCGATGCCGCCCGCGGTGCGCCTCACGAGCCTCGGCATCCGCCACGTGAACCGCGAGATCGTCGAAGCCGGCCAGGCGTTCGGCTGCACGCCGTGGCAACTGCTGTACAAGGTGCAGTTCCCGAACGCGCTGCCGTCGATCATGCAGGGCGTGAACCAGACGATCATGATGGCGCTGTCGATGGTGATCATCGCGTCGATGGTCGGCGCGGGCGGCCTCGGCAACGACGTGCTCGCGAGTATCCAGCGCCTCGACATCGGTCTCGGCTTCGAAAGCGGTCTGTCGGTCGTGCTGCTCGCGATCATTCTGGACCGCATCACCGAGAGCTTCGGCCGCGCACCGGGCACCGTGAAGGCGCCGCTGTTCTCCGGCCTCAAGCAGCTGTTTCGCGTGAAGGCCGCGCCCGCACAGGCCTGATCTTCGGCGGCCAGGAGCGACCTGGCCGCACACCCTGAATAGATAACGGTTCCCGCGGCTTCGGCCGCGGGGCTGGCCCCCTGCAACCTCCTCGCCAGGAGACCGATGTGACGTCCGCCGTCGCTGTCGCGCCCGCCGCCTGCGTTTCACCGGTTTCGTCCCTCGCCCATTTCGGCTTCCTGACGCTGCCGAACTTCTCGATGATCGCGTTCTCGAGCGCGGTCGAAGTGCTTCGGATGGCGAACTACGTCGGGCGGGCGGAACACTACAAGTGGTCGATCTACTCGCTCGACGGCGCGCCCGTGCATGCCAGTAACGGCATCGCGGTGCGGCCCACGCAGGCGCTCGACTACGACAACCTGCCCGACGTGATGATCGTGTGCGGCGGCATCCGCATCCGCGACGTGGTCGACGAGGGCGCGCGCGATACGCTCGCGGCGCTCGCCGAACGCGGGCTGCCGCTCGGCGGCATCTGCACGGGCGCCTATGCGCTGATGTCGAGCGGGTTGCTCGACGGCTATCGCTGCACCGTGCACTGGGAAAACCTGTCCGCGCTGCATTCCGAATTTCCGCGGGTGGGCTTTGCCGACGAGTTGTTCGTCGTCGATCGCGACCGGCTCACCTGCACCGGCGGCACCGCGCCGCTCGACCTGATGCTGAACCTCGTCGGCATGCGCTTCGGCCAGCAACTGGCCGCGCAGGTATCCGAGCAGTTCATCCTCGAGCGCATCCGCAGTTCGACCGATACGCAGCCGATTCCGGTCGATGCGCGGGTGGGCTTCTCGCGCGCGGAGCTGATCGAGGTCGTGCGGCTGATGGAGGCGAACATCGAGGAGCCGCTGTCGCTCGAGGAACTCGCGCGGCTCGTGCGGCTGTCGCAGCGGCATCTGCAGCGCATGTTCAAGGTGTACCTGAACGTTTCGCCGACCCACTATTACCTGACGCTGCGCCTGAAGCGCGCACGCGACCTGCTGCGCACGACCGATGCATCGATCGCGCGCGTGACGACGGTCTGCGGGTTTCATTCGCCGTGCCATTTCAGCAAGGCATACCGCGCGCAGTTCGGCCATGCACCGAGCTACGAGCGCCGGCTGCCGGGGCGCTGAACGGGCGGTCATTCGGTCCGCGACGTCGCCGGGATCGCGGCGCGCGGCTTCAATAAACGATCCCGCATTCAAGCAAACGACATCACTTTGAGGAGAAGCAAGATGAAGCGCCTATTGATCGCAGCGGTGTGCGGGATCGGGGTGGCCGCGCCGATGTCGGCCGTTTATGCGGCCGATCCGCCCGTATGCAAGAACGTGCGCTTCGCCGATGTCGGCTGGTCCGACATCGCGGCGACCACGGGCCTCGCGTCGACGATGCTGCAGGGGCTCGGCTACAACCCGACGAAGACGATCGCGTCGGTGCCGATCACGTTCGCCGGGATCAAGAGCAAGCAGATCGACGTGTTCCTCGGCTACTGGTCGCCGACGATGGACCCGATCATCCAGCCGTTCACGAAGGCCGGCACGATCAAGGTGCTCGCGACGCCCAACCTGACCGGCGCGAAATACACGCTCGCGGTGCCCGACTACGTGTACCAGGGCGGCCTGAAGTCGTTCGCGGACATCCAGAAGTACGCGGACAAGCTCAACGGCAAGATCTACGGGATCGAGCCGGGCAACGACGGCAATGCGCTGATCAAGAAGATGATCGACGGCAACCAGTTCGGCCTCGGCAAGTTCAAGCTGGTCGAGTCGAGCGAGGCCGGGATGCTGGTCGAGGTGAATCGCGCGATCCGCGACAAGCAGTGGATCGTCTTCCTCGGCTGGGAACCGCATCCGATGAACGTGCAGATGAAGATCGACTACCTGACCGGCGGCGACGACGTGTTCGGCCCGAACTACGGCGAGGCGAAGGTGCTGACGGCGACGCCGCCCGACTACTCGCAGCGCTGCCCGAACGTCGCGAAGTTCGTGTCGAACCTGCAGTTCACGACGTCGATCGAGAACCACGTGATGGTGCCGATCATGAACAAGCAGGATCCGAACAAGGCCGCCGCCGAATGGCTGAAGGCGAATCCGCAAGCCCTCGACAAGTGGCTCGCGGGCGTGACGACGCTCGACGGCAAGCCGGGCCTGCCGGCGGTGAAGGCGTACCTCGGCGTGCATTGACGGTGACCTGTCGGGCTTGGCGGTTGCGACCCGAAACCTGACGTGCATGATGAGCCGGCGCAAGCAGGGTGCCCTGCTTGCGCCGGTTTTTTGCTGCCCGCTTCGCGCTTGGCCCGACCGCCGGCCGGCGATGCGCTAGACTGCTCGATCCCGATCGAGGAGACGGCAATGACCCGCAGCACGCTCGATACATCCGGATGGCAATCGGCAGCCGCCACGCGGCCGAATGGCGCGACCGCTTCGGTCGATGCTGGCTGCAACCGGGCGATCCCGCACCGCGGCCGTTCATTCGCATGAAGCGCATCGAGCAAGTCGTGCTCGCCGCCGATCTCGCGGGCACGGCGGTATTCGCGATCGAGGGCGCCAATGCGGCGATCGGCGCCGGACTCGACCTGTTCGGGGTGATGGTGCTGTCGCTCGTCGTCGCGCTTGGCGGCGGCGTGATTCGCGACCTGCTGATCGGCGCCCGCCCGCCGAGCGCCGTGAGCGACTGGCGTTATCCGGCGCTCGCGTTCGCCGCCGGGCTGTTCGCGTTCGTGTTTCATGCGCGGGTCGCGTCGTTCCCGCCGTCGCTGCTGACGGCGCTCGATGCGGCCGGCCTCGCGCTGTTCGCGGTCGCGGGCGCGGTGAAGGCGCTGGAATTTCGCGTCCACCCGTTCATCGCCACGCTGATGGGCGCCGTGACCGGCTGCGGGGGCGGCGTGGTGCGCGATCTGCTGCTCGCACGGATACCGGTCGTGCTGGTCACCGACATCTACGCGAGCGCGGCGCTGCTCGGTGCGGTCGTCGTCGTGTCGTGCCGGCGACTCGGTTGCCCGCCCGTCGTCGCGGCCGTGCTGGGCGGCGTCGCGTGCTTTGCGCTGCGAATGGCGGCGGTGCGCTTCGGCTGGCAGTTGCCGAAAATTGCCGCGGGGGCGTAAGCGCCCGACTCACGATCCCTTCGTCGCCGCCGGCACGTCGAACACGCGATCGAACGCCCACTGGAACACGAACGCGTAGCAGAAGAAGAACGCGAACAGCCCGATGTCGACGACGAACGCGTCGAACCACGAGATGTCGAGCCACCCCGACACGACCGGCACGAGGATGAAGATCAGTCCGCCCTCGAATCCGGTGGCGTGCAGGATGCGCCGCCCGAGCGTACGCGCCGGCTGTCGGCGCGACGCTTCCCAGCGCTCGAACAGTGCGTTGAAGATCAGGTTCCACAGCATCGCGATCGCCGACATCGTCGCCGACAGCGCACCCGAATAGACGAGGTCCTGCTTGAAGATCGCCGCGATCACGGGCGAGATGCAGGAAATGGCGATCGCTTCGTAGAGCACCGCCTGCGTGATCCTGCGCGGTAGGCCTTGCACGGGTTCCTCCGGTTCGACGGCGGCGTCATGCCGCAACGTCCCGCAAGGCTAGCCGCGTTGCGCACCCGCTTCAATTCACCTAATCTCACCCGGATTGAATCCAATTCAACCCGGCCGCATCCGGCCCGCGAGGCTCCGTGTTCTCGAAAATTCCCCTGACCGCATTACGTGTATTCGAAGCGTCGGCACGGCTCGGCACGTTCAAGGCTGCCGCGGACGAGTTGTCCGTGACGCCGGCGGCCGTGTCGCACCAGATCAAGGCGCTCGAGAGCCGCGTCGGCGTGCTGCTGTTCGAGCGCGGCGCGGGCGGCGTGCGGCTGACCGAAGAAGGCGAGCGGCTGTTTCGCGCGAGTCACGATGCGTTGCTGGCGTTGAGCCGCGGGCTCGACGCGGTGCGTCCGGAGGCGGCCGACGAGCGCACGCTCGTGCTGACCACGACGCCGGCCTTTGCCGCGATGTGGCTGATTCCGCGTCTCGGTGCGTTTCGCCGCGTCGATCCGCATCTGCACATCAAGGTCGAAACCGGAAACGCGCTCGTCGATCTCG
Organism: Burkholderia sp. 9775_39; assembly: GCF_015712225.1. Lineage (NCBI taxonomy): Bacteria > Pseudomonadati > Pseudomonadota > Betaproteobacteria > Burkholderiales > Burkholderiaceae > Burkholderia > Burkholderia sp. 9775_39. Next base: position 7,012 of record NZ_JACCQC010000042.1, read on the forward strand.
AACGCGATGCACGGATCGATCTCGCGATTCGCGCGACGTCGCGCCAGTTTCCCGCGCTGCACGAGATTGCGTTGATCGACGAGTACTTCGGCGCGTATGCGGCCGCCGGGTTCGATGCGCATCGCACGGACGCGCCGCTCGACCTGATCGAGACCGTGTGGGACACGCCGCTGCCCGTGTCGGTCGACTGGGCGTCGTGGTGCCGTGCGGCGGGCCGGGAAGCGTGGCTCGAACGCGCGGTGTTTCGCCATTACGACGACGAGCATTACGCGTTGCAGGCCGTGCTGCACGGGCAGGGTGTCGCGCTGCTCAGCTCCGTGCTGGCCGCCGAGCATGTCGAGCGCGGCGCATTGATGCCGATCGATCCCGCGGTGCGGCTCGACGGCGCGCGCTTCGTTGCGCTGTGCCGGCCGGGGCGGGAGCGCGAGCCGCAGGTCAGGCGGTTTCTCGACTGGCTCGAAGCGGAAATCGCCCGGACCCGCGACGCGGTGGCGCGGATCGCGCCCGATGAGCGCCGCGCCGCTACCCGAAGCTGACGCAATAGACCGGCGGCAAGTGCGCCGATATCTGTTGCCAGTGCTCGCCGCCGTCGGCGGACGTCCATAGTCCGCCCGTCGTCGACGCCATCGCGAGGCGCGTGCCGGAATCGTCCACCGCGAGCCCGTGCCGGTACACGAGGTCGTACGCCGGCGCGGCCGGCAACCCGTTCGACAGACTCTCGAAACTGCGGCCGCCGTCGCGCGTGCGCGTGACGACGAACCGGCCGTTCACCGGGATCCGGCACGCGTCCTTCACGGCCGGCACGAACCACGCGGTATCCGGTTCGTGCGGATGCACGGCCACCGCGAAACCGAAGCTCGATGGCTCGGCCTCGATGCGCCGCCAGTGTTCGCCGCCGTCGGTCGAGCGGAAGATCGCGCAGTGATGCTGGGTCCACAGCACGTCCGGGTTGGCCGCGCACTGCACGACGCGGTGCGGATCCTGCATGTTCGGCTCGCCGCGCCGCTCGGGCGGCATGTAGTCGGCTTCCATGCCTTCCGCCGTGACGCGCCAGGTCGCGCCGCCGTCGACGGTCTGCCAGACGCCGCCGCACGAGACGCCGACGGTGACGTGCCGGCTGTCGCGCGGATCGACCATCACCGAATGGATGCCCGGCGCGTCGTACCCGCCGCCGCCCCATTCGGCGCGTTCGGGGCGATCCCACAGCGCGCGGTTGAGGACCCACGAGTCGCCGTGGTCGTCGGAGCGGAACAGGCCGCCAGGAATCGTGCCGGCCCACAGCACGCCGGGTTCGTCCGCGCCGCCGGCTTCGAGCGACCAGATTTGCTGCAGCGTCCACGGCGGTTGCGGCGATCCGGCAGGCTCGTCGTCGGTGTCGCCGCTGCCTGCGCGCGTGTCGGCACGGGCAGGCGACACATCGGCTGGCTGCGGCGGATAAACCGGAACCGCGCATTCCTCCCAGTCGGTGGCGCCTGCGCGCAGCCGATGCAGCTTCACGCCGAAATGACCGAGATTGAGCGCCGCGTACAGCGTGCCGTCGCGCGGATCGGCGAGCGCCATGCTGACGGGCTCGCCGATGAAATGCGGTTCGCCGGGCGTCCAACCGCCGTTGCCGTCCGGTTGCAGGACGAACAGGCCCTTGCGGGTGGCGACGAGCAGTCGATCGTTCATGTGCGATGTCTCCGGATGGTTCGCCTTGGTACGGCGGCACTTGGTATGGGGATGCGCCCGTGCATCGGTCCCTTTATCCGCCGGTCAGCGCCTGCACGACATACACGCGGCTGGTGGTCCCGAGCGCATCGGACAGGCGCTGCCGGTCGCGGATCGGCTGGCCGTCGATGAACACCGACAGGTGCTTTCGCAGCGCGCCCTGGTCGTCGACGATGTAGCCGCGCAACCGTGGCTGCTCGCTGAAAATGGTGTCGAATGCTTCGCCGACCGTGTGCGCATCGATGTCGCGCTCGGGCGTTTCGACATGCCGCTGGATCGACGCGGCGAAGAAGAGGTGCGCCATGGCGGTAGCTGGCAGGAGCCGCACGAAGGGACGGCTTGTAGTGTAGGCGATCCGGCGCGCGCCGAAAGGTGCATTGAAGGCGCCGTGCAGGGTGGCGGCGGCTACACCGGAATCGACCGCCCCCGGATCCGGATCCCCAGCCGCACGACGCCGATCACCGCATTCGACAGCCAAGTGAGCCAGCGCGGCATCCCGCGACGGCGGATATCGAGCAGCAGCACGATGCGCACCGCGTCGCTGTCGTTCCACACCTCGTGCGTGAATGTGTCGTCCCACAGCAGGAAGCGGCCTTCGTCGAGCCGGTATTCGTGCCCGTCGACCTTCAGCACGGCGGCCGGTGTACCGTCCGCGCGCGTCGGCATCGACAGCACGAGATACCCGCGCAGGATGCCGCGAAACGGCCCGCGATGCGGCGGGATGTGCTTGCCGGGCGCGAGGAACGACAGCGACGCGGACAGCACGTCCGGCGACGCCGCGACGAGCGACGCGACGGTCGGGCAGCGCGACAGGTTGCGCGGAAACGGCTGCCCGTACGCCTGCATGATGAACATGCGCCAGTCGCGTGCGTCGTTGGCCGAGATGTCGTACTGCTCGCGCATGATTTCGTGAAAGCGCGGAATGCGCGGCATGTCGCGTGCTACCGCCAGCGCCTCCGCGCGGATCGCGGGCCACGCGCGCACGAAACGCTCGGCATCCGGGAATGCGGCCGCGTCGAGCACCGCACCGCTGTCGATATGGCGGTCGTACAGCGTGCGCAGCAGGGCGGCTGCATGGTCGTAGGCGGCGGACATGGGCGATCGATGGGCGGTCCGGATGAAGTGCTGGTCAGTCTGCCCGAAGCGCGACGGGCATTGCGTTACGTCAGGTTACGCCGGCTGACGAATGAATGACAGTTGAATGTCCGGCCGGCGCGAATGGCAAGCCGGGAATAAACACGACCCCTCCGTCGTCATACGGGTGTAGCACGTCGTCTCGTTGATCGATGAAGGAGTGGAACATGAATACGCAATGGCTGGTGGCCGCCACGGTGGCGGCAATGTCTCTCGCAGGTGTCGCGACGCAAGCGTCGGCACAGGCGCTCACGCGCGAGCAGGTCCGGCAGGAACTGATCGATGCCGAAAACAACGGGTTGCGCTTCGTGACCGATACGTCGTATCCGGACGTGAGCCCGCTGTTTCAGCATCAAGCCGAGCGGATGCCGCAGCGGCAGGCCAGCACGGCGGTCGGCAGCGATCCGGCCTTGTCGTCCGAAGCGGGCAAGCCGGCGGCGATGTCGCCGCGTCCGGGCACCGCCGCATGCGTCGGCCCCGCGAGCTTCTGCACGATCTATTTCGGCAGCTGATCCACCCGCCTGCATGCGCAGCTCACGCCTGCCCCATGGTTGATCGGTACATCACGTTGAAGGAGTTCATGATGAAAACATATGTCGCACTACTGATGATGATCGGTGCGCTCGCCGGTCAGTCGGCGTTCGCGCAAGCGGCCGCCCCGCTGACGCGTGCGCAGGTCCGCGACGAACTGATGCGTCTCGAAGCGGCCGGGTACGACCCGGCGAAGGGCGACGACGGCGAGTATCCGGCCGACATCCAGGCCGCGGAAGCGAAGCTCGCCGAGCAGGATCGGGCGCGCATGGCGGCGTCGGCGACGCCGGCGGCCGAACCCGGCATGCCGGCGCAGGTCGGCAACTAGGGGCCGACATGTCCCCGTGTGGCGAGAGACCGCCGGCATCGCGACAGAGCGAGGCGCGCGCGCTGCGGGTCGCGCGGATACGAATCGTGTGGAGCGGGGGTGCGGTGTCGTCCCGGCGCCGATGCGTGCTTCATGCCGGCGCTCGCGCTCGACGCGAAGCGTCCGGGTAGGCCGGCAGGCGGGCGGGACGCGACGCGCGTCGTGGCGCGTCGGAAAGTCCGGCCGCGCCGCGTCGAGGCGGCCCGGCCCGGCGCAAATCAGCGCCGTTCGTCCGCGATATGGCTGCGGATCACGTCCGCGAACGACGTGTCGCCCTTCAGCCCGAGCGCTTCCGCGCGCGACGTATCCCAGCGGCCCGGCCAGCTGCCGACGAGCTTCTCGACGCGTTCGTCGGGCGCATGACGGATCAGCTTGACGACCTCGTCGCCCGCGACGTCGCGCAGCGCCGCGATCATCTCGTCGACCGACACCGACAGCCCCGGCAGGTTGATCACGCGCTTGTTGCCGAGCTTCGCGCTGTCGAGTTCACAGCCGGCGACGAGTGCGTCGATCGCGCCGCGCGGCGACAGCAGCCACAGCCGCGTCGAGCCGGGCACCGGGCACACGCTTTCCTCGCCGTTCAGCGGCTCGCGGATGATGCCGCTCGCGAACGACGACGCGGCCGCGTTCGGGCGGCCGGGCCGCACGCTGATGGTCGGCAGCCGCAGCACGCGGCCGTCGACGAAGCCGCGCCGCGCGTAATCGCACAGCAGCAGTTCGGCGATCGCCTTCTCGGCGCCGTACGACGATTGCGGGTTCAGCGCGGTGTCGTCCTGCACGACGTCGGGCAGCGCGCCGCCGTACACCGCGACGGAGCTCGTGAACACGACACGCGGCTGGTGGCCGCGCGCGCGGCACACTTCGAGCAGCGTGCGCGATGCGTCGAGATTGATCCGCATGCCGAGATCGAAATCGGCTTCGGCTTGCCCGCTGACGATCGCCGCGAGGTGGAAGATCGCGCCCGTCTGCGTGTCGATCGCACTGTCGAGCACCGCGCGATCGGCGATGTCGCCGACGATCGACGTCACGCGCGCATCGCCGAAATCGCTGCCCTTGACGACGTCGAGCAGCACCAGCTCGTCGATCTTCTCGCTGCGACCGTCCGGGCCGGTCAATTCGCCGCGCTCGAGCAGCTTGCGCGCAAGACGCTGGCCGAGAAAGCCGGCGCCGCCGGTGATCAGTACTTTCATGTTGGTTGCCCTCTGAGGAATGCTTGAATTACAGGTACGGCTTGAGCCAGCCGAGGCCTTCCGACGTGCCGGCCTTCGGCCGATACTCGCAGCCGATCCAGCCGTCGTAGCCGAGTGCGTCGATCAGCGCGAACAGGTACGGGTAGTTGAGTTCGCCGACATCCGGCTCGTGGCGTTCAGGCACGCCCGCGATCTGGATATGGCCGATGCCCGCGAAATCGCGCTTGAGCTTCATCGCGAGATCGCCTTCGACGATCTGGCAGTGGTAGCAGTCGAACTGCACCTTCAGGTTCGGTGCACCGATTTCCGCGCGGATCGCCTGCGCGTCGTCCTGGCGGCTCAGGAAATAGCCGGGCATGTCGCGCTGGTTGATCGGCTCGATCAGGATCGTGATGCCGTGCGCGGCCGCCGCCTGCGCCGCATGACGCAGGTTCGCCAGGTAGGTGTCGCGATGGCGCGCGCGGTCGGCGCCCGGCGCGACCATGCCGGCCATCACGTGCAGCTTCTTGTTGCCGATCACGCGCGCATAGTCGAGCGCCTGGTCGATGCCGCGGCGGAATTCGTCCTCGCGGCCCGGCAGCGACGCAATGCCGCGTTCGCCCGCGGCCCAGTCGCCCGGCGGCGCGTTGAACAGCGCCTGTTCGAGGCCGTGCGCGTCGAGGCGCGCGCGGATGTCCTCGGCCGCGAAGTCGTACGGGAACAGGTACTCGACGGCCTTGAAACCGTCATGGGCGGCAGCGGCGAAGCGTTCGAGGAACGCATGCTCGGTATACATCATCGAGAGGTTGGCGGCGAAGCGGGGCATGGCAGCGGGTCCTGTGAATGAAGGGAGCGGGGCGCTATGCGCCCCGCGTCGAATGATGAATCGGCCGGCGGCGGATCAGCGGTTCACGAGCTTGGGCGGCGTGAGCCATACCGCGATCGCGCCGAGCACGAGCATCGCCGCGAGCACGTACATGCCGGACGACGTGCTGTGCGTGACGTCCTTCAGGTAGCCGATCACGTACGGGCTCGCGAAACCGGCGAGGTTGCCGACCGAGTTGATGATCGCGATCCCGGCCGCGGCCGCGGAGCCGGCGAGGAACGCGGTCGGCAGCGACCAGAACAGCGGCGCGCAGGTCAGCACGCCGCCTGCCGCGAGCGACAGGAACACGATCGACACCGCCGTATTGTGCGAGTACGACGCGGCGACCGCAAACCCGATCGCGCCCATCAGCGCCGGCACGATCAGGTGCCAGCGGCGTTCGCGGCGCTTGTCCGCGCTGTGGCCGAACAGGTTCATCACGACGATCGCGACGACGAACGGAATCGCCGACAGCAGGCCGATCTGCAGCGTATCGGTGATGCCGGTCGATTTCACGAGCGTCGGCATCCAGAACGTGAGCCCGTACTGGCCGGTGACGAACGCGAAGTAGATCAGCGACATCCACCACATGCGCGGGTCCGAGAACACGGCCTTCAGCGAATGGCCGTGCTTCTGCTGTTCCTGCGGCTGCGCGGCGATCTCGTCTTCGAGCAACTGCTTCTCGCGCTCGTCGAGCCATTTCGCGCTGCGAATGCTGTTGTCGAGATACAGGATCGTCGCGATGCCGACGAGCACGGCCGGCACGGCTTCGATCATGAACATCCATTGCCAGCCGTGGAAGCCCGAGCCGCCGTGGAAGCGTTCCATGATCCAGCCCGACAGCGGGTTGCCGAAGATGCCCGACACCGGAATCGCGGACATGAACACCGCGATGATCTTCGCGCGGCGGTGCGACGGGAACCAGTACGTGAGGTACAGGATCACGCCCGGGTAGAAGCCGGCTTCCGCGAGGCCGAGCAGGAAGCGCAGCACGTAGAACTGCGTGGGCGTCTTCACGAACGCGAACAGCGCGGACAGCAGCCCCCACGTGATCATGATCCGCGCGATCCAGATGCGCGCGCCGATGCGGTGCATCAGCATGTTGCTCGGCAGTTCGAACAGGAAGTAGCCGAGGAAGAAAATCCCGGCGCCGAGCCCGAACACGGTTTCGCTGAATGCGAGATCCTGCGACATCTGCAGCTTGGCGAAGCCGACGTTCACGCGGTCGAGATACGCGACCACGTAGCAGAGCATCAGGAACGGCACGATGCGCCAGAACACTTTCTTGTAGGTGCGGTCGAGTTCGCCCGATTGGGCGGCCGCGGCGGGCGAGCGGCTTGCGGCCGCGTCGAGAGCAGTCATCGTCGTCTCCTGGACTATCGTGTACCGGCGGCGCGTACGCCGCCGGATCGTGTGTGTGCTGACGGAAGGGCCCGCGCACACGGCGGGCATGGGAAGCGGTGCGTGATCCGGACGGCGACGCGTTACCAGCGCGCGCCGAAGGTCTGGCGCAGTTCGTCGAGCGCGGCGTCGGACAGCGGTTCCGGCTTCGGCTGCGTCATCAGCCACAGCCGCGCGGTTTCCTCGAGCTCCTCGAGTGCATACGACGCGTGCGATACCGACGGCCCCCACATCACGGGGCCGAGGCGATCGAGCAGCACGCCGCGCACCTGGTCGGCCAGCGTCGCGACTTCGGCCGCGACGGCCGGGTCGCCGGGGCGGCGGTAACGGATCAGCGGAATGTGGCCGACCTTCATCACGTAGTACGGCGTGATCGGCGGCAGCACGTCGGTGTCGCGCCACACGCCCGCGAGCGTCAATGCGACGAGGTGCGTCGAATGCGTGTGGACGACGCCGTTTGCTGCGGCGTTGCGCGCATAGATGCCGCGATGCAGCGCGAGCGTCTTCGACGGCTTGCCGCCCGAGACGGGCTGGCCGTCGGCGCCGACTTTCGCGATGTCGTTCGGGTCGAGCCGGCCGAGGCAGGCGTCGGTTGGCGTGATCAGCCAGCCGTCATGCAGGCGCGCGCTGATGTTGCCGGCGCTGCCGACCGCATGGCCGCGCGCGTACAGGCTCGCGCCGACCACGCAGATCTCTTCGCGCAGTTTGGCTTCGTCGCTCATCGTGCGGCTCCGTCCAGCGCGCGCAGCGCCTTGTCGAAAAAGTCGGTCGTGCCGAAGTTGCCGGATTTCAGCGCGAGGCCGAGCGGCTGCGCGTCGACGGTGGCCGTGGCCGGCACGCCCGGATCGATCTGGGCGCCGATCTGCAGCGATTTCACGTCGAGCGCCTGCACGACCGCGCCGGACGTTTCGCCGCCCGCGACGACGAACTTGCGCACGCCGAGTTCGCGCAGCCCGCGGGCGATCGCCGCGAGCGTGCTTTCGACGAGATGGCCGGCCGCGTCGACGCCGAGCGCCTGCTGCACGGCTTTCACTTCGTCGGGCGTGGCCGTTGCGTAGATCAGCACGGGCTGCGGCAGGTGCGCGCGCGCAAACGCGAGCGCCTGCTCGACGACGGGCTCGCCGCGCGAGGCCGCGAGCGGATCGATGCGGAAGCTCGGCCGCGTCGCGCGCCACGCGGCGACCTGTGCGTTGGTGGCTTTCGACGCGCTGCCGGCGAGTATCGCCGACAGGCCGTCGATGCGCGGCAGCGACGCCGCGTTGTCGCGCTCGGGCAGTTGCTCCGCGCGGCGGAAATTCGCGGGCAGGCCGAGCGCGATGCCCGAGCCGCCGGTGACGAGCGGCAGGCCTGCGCACGCTTCGCCGAGTACGTAGAGATCGCGGTCCGACAGCGCGTCGGCGATCGCGAAACGGGCGCCTTCCGCGCGCAGCTGGTCGATCCGCGCGCGCACGGCGGCCGCGCCGAGCGCGATCGTGTCGTAGCGGATCAGGCCGACCGGCGACTGCGTCTGCCGTTGCAGCACGCGCACGAGGTTCGCGTCCTTCATCGGCGTGAGCGGATGATTCTCCATCCCCGATTCGTTCAGCAGCACGTCGCCGACGAACAGGTGGCCGCGATAGATCGTGCGGCCGTTCTCGGGGAATGCCGGGCACGCGACCGTGAAGTCGCCGCCGGCCGCGTCGAGCAGCGCGTCGGCCACCGGCCCGATGTTGCCCGCGTCGGTCGAATCGAACGTCGAGCAGTACTTGAAGAAGAACTGGCGGCACCCTTGCGCGCGCAACCATTCGTACGCGGCGAGCGATTGCGCGACGGCGTCGGCGGCGGGAATCGTGCGCGACTTCAGCGCGACGACGATCGCGTCGGCGTCGACGATCGTGTCGGCAGCAGCGCCGTCGGCGGGCACGCCGATCGTCTGCACGGTGCGCATGCCGCTCTTGACGAGCATGTTCGCGAGATCGGTCGCGCCGGTGAAATCGTCGGCGATGCAGCCGAGCAGGGGACGGGAAGCGGAAGCGGTCATGGCAAAAGCGTCGTTCGAATCAGCGGGCGGGCGGCAGCGTGATGCCGGGGAAAGTCTTGATCACGGCGGAATCGTCCTCGCCGCCGTGGCCGGCGCTCGACGCGCTCATGAACATCTGGTGCGCGGTGGCCGACAGCGGCAGCGGGAATTTGCTGCGGCGCGCGGTATCGAGCACGAGGCCGAGATCCTTTACGAAGATGTCGACGGCCGACAGCGGCGTGTAGTCGCCGTTCAGGATGTGCGGCACACGGTTCTCGAACATCCACGAATTGCCGGCGCTGTGCGTGATCACGTCGTACAGCGCGTCGGCATCGACACCTTCGCGCAGGCCCAGCGCCATCGCCTCGGCGGCCGCCGCGATATGCACGCCGGCCAGCAACTGGTTGATGATCTTCACTTTCGAGCCGATGCCGTGCGCGTCGCCCAGGCGGTACACCTTGCCGGCGATCGCGGCGAGCACGTCCTCGCAGCCGGCATAGGCGGCGGCCGGGCCCGACGTCATCATCGTCATCTCGCCGGAGGCCGCGCGCGCCGCGCCGCCCGACACGGGCGCGTCGAGCATCTGCAGGCCCGCAGCCTCGATGCGCGCGCCGAGCGCGACCGCGAATTCGGGCGCGACGGTCGCGCTCGCGATCACGACGCCGCCCGGCTTCATCGCCGCGACCGCGCCGTGTTCGCCGAACAGCACCGTTTCCGTTTGCGCGGCATTGACGACGAGCGTGACGACGACGTCGCACTGCGCGCCGAGTTCGGCCGGCGTCGCGCACGCGATGCCGCCTTCGGCGGCGAACGCCTGCAGCACGGTGTCGCGCACGTCGCATGCGTGGACGCGCAGCCCGGCGCGCAGCAGCGAGCGTGCGACGCCGAGGCCCATCGCGCCGAGGCCGATGACTCCAACATTTCGTGACATGGTCAACCTTGATCGATTCGGGAGAGGTTCGTGACGGCGGCGCTGCCGGGAACGGCCGCGCCGCCGGCTTTCAGCAGATGCCGGCTTCCGCGAGACGGCGGGCGGCGTTGTACATGTGCGTGCGCGCCGCGTTGCGGGCGGCCATCGGGTCGCGCGCGCGGATCGCGTCGGCGATCGCCGCGTGTTCGTCGCGCACCTGGCGCGAGAAGTCCTCGCGCGTCGCTTCGTTGCGCCGCGTGACCTTCACGCCGGCTTCGAGGTACTGGTTCAGGAACTGCAGCGTCTTCAGGAAATACGGGTTGCCGGTGACGGCCGCGATCGTGCGGTGGAACGCGACGTCTTCCGCGACGCCGTCGCGCCCTTCGGCCACCGCTTCGTCGATCTTGCGCAGCGCGTCGTCGATGTCGGCCATGTCGTCGGCGGTGTGGTGCAGCGCGGCTTCGGCCGCGACTTCAGCCTCGATCGCGCGGCGCACCGCGAGCAGGTGCGGCAGCGAGCTCGCCTCGACGGCTTCCGCGTAGTCGATCCGCAGCGGCCGGATCGCGCCATGCTGGTTCACGAACACGCCGCTGCCCTGGCGCGGCTCGACCACGCCTTCGTTCTTCAGCCGCGAGATCGCCTCGCGGATCACGGTGCGGCTCACGCCGAATTCCTGCGCGAGCACGGCCTCGGTCGGCAGCTTGCCGGTGGCCGAGAAGCTGCCCACTTCGATCTGCTTGAGCAGTTGCTGCGCGACATGGTCGCTCATCGCCCGGGCGGGAATTTTCTCGAACATGATGCTCAGGTTTGTAAGGTGATGTGGTCATCATACAAATTTGAGCGGGCATCAGCATCCGGGATAACCCTCGTTTTACGGCGATGAACGTCGGCTAAGTTGACTGGAACCGGTTCCAAAAGCGGCGAAACCGATGTGAACGTGTGTCGATCCGCAATCGACGAGGGGAGGCGGATGCGCGCCCGGGGGCGTTCAGTCGGCGATGTCCTCGACCGGATCGGCCGACCCGTCGGGCGTCGCGGCGACTTCAGCCACGTCGCCGCCGCGCTCGCGATACGTCGCCGGCGGCACGCCGAACTGCTTGCGGAATTCGCGCCCGAGGTGCGACGCATCGGCGAATCCGCAGCTCGACGCGATATCGGCGACCGTGCGGTCCGAACTCGTCAGCAGCCACGCGGCGGTACGCAGCCGCACCTGTTTCGCGAAGGCCTGCGGGCTCTTGCCGGTCTCCGCCTTGAACAGCCGTTCGAGCTGCCGCGTCGACAGGTCGAGCTTGCACGCGAGTTCCTCGAGCGGCAGCGCCCGCCCGACGTGCTGTTCCATCAGAAGAATCGCGCGCTTGACCTTCGGATGCGTCGCCGGCTCGAGGCCCGGCGGATGCGGCTGCGGCGCGTTGCCTTTCTGCATCTCGCCGACCAGCAGGATGCGCAGCGCCTTCTGCACGGTCGCGTGATCGAAATGGCGCAGCAGGATCGCGGCGGCGACGTCGATCGACGCGCGGCCGCCCGAGCACGTGATCCGGCGCCGGTCGATCACGAACAGCCGGTCGGCGATCAGCAGGTCGGGATCGGCGGACGGAAAGCGCTCGATGAAATCCCAGTAATGGAACCAGCTCACGCAGGTGCGGTAGCCGTCGAGCACGCCGGCGCGCATCAACGTGAACACGCCGGTGCAGATGCCGACGACCGTCGCGCCGTCCGCCGCCGCGCGGCGGACGAAATCGAGCGTTTCAGGGCCGGCCTGCGGCCCCGAATGCAGCAGCCCGCCGACCACCACCACATAGTCGAACGGTTCGGCCGCGTCGAACGTCTCCCACGGCGTGATCTGGATCCCGCAACTCGCGCGCACCGGCGCGAGCGTCTCGCCGATCACGCTCCATGCGCAGCGCACCGGCTTGCTGTAGTCGCCGTCGTCGGCCGACAGCCGCAGCATGTCGACGAAGCCGGAGAAGGCCGTCAGCGTGAAATTCGGCAGCAGCACGATGCCGAAGCGGATGCGCCGCGGCGCGGGTTCTGCGAGGGGGGAAGCGGGTACGTCGGGGGTCATCGCGGCCAATCTCGTCACGCCGGGCAGGCGGTCTCACTCGTTTCACTCGGTTTGCGGGTTACGGCTGCCGGGGCGGCGCGGATGCAGCCAGCGTCGCCGATCGACCGCGGCCGGACTTGTGGTTTTTCGTCGCGAACCATCGCCAAAACGCACTTTCGGGCCGGCCGGGGCGGCGCTTGGCGGCGCTATCCCACGCCGATGCCGTTTTTGTTCTATCGGCCGATTTTACGCTTTGATGTACTGGGGCCCAACGACATTTCACGCATGCAACCCAAAGGAAGCCAGATGAACGTCAGCGCGTTCGACCTGTTCAAGATCGGCATCGGCCCGTCCAGTTCGCATACGGTCGGCCCGATGATCGCCGCGTGCCGCTTCGCGTCGCACGTCGAGGACGCGAACCTGCTCGGCTTCGTGCGCCGCGTGCGGGTCGAGTTGTACGGCTCGCTCGGCGCGACCGGCAAGGGCCACGGCACCGACAAGGCCGTGCTGCTCGGCCTCGAGGGCCACCTGCCCGACACGATCGATCCGGACCTGATCGAGCCGCGCCTCGCCGCGATCCGCGCGGAGAAGTCGCTGTCGCTGCTCGGCAAGCAGACGGTGCGCTTCGACGAGAAGGAACACATCGGCTTCTATCGCAAGCTGATGAGCGGCACGAGCATCGTGCATCCGAACGGGATGCGCTTCCAGGCGTTCGACGAACACGGCCAGTTGCTTGTCGAGAAGGAGTATTACTCGGTCGGCGGCGGCTTCGTCGTGAACCGCGACGGCGATCGCGTGAACGGCGTGCGGGCGGCGGTCGACGTGCCGTATCCGTTCCGCACCGGCGACGACCTGATGCGCCAGTGCCGCGAACACGGGCTGTCGATCGCCGAACTGATGCTGCGCAACGAATGCGCGCTGCGCCCCGCCGACGAAGTGCGCGCCGGGTTGCTCGCGATCTGGCGCACGATGGCCGCCTGCGTCGAGCGCGGCTGCAAGGTCGAGGGAGACCTGCCGGGCCCGATGCGCGTGAAGCGTCGCGCGGCCGAGTTGAATGGCCGCCTGCGTGCGCGTTCGGAAGAGTCGCTGCGCGATCCGCTGTCGATGCTCGACTGGGTCAACCTGTATGCGATGGCCGTGAACGAAGAGAACGCGGCCGGCGGCCGGGTCGTCACCGCGCCGACCAACGGCGCGGCCGGCGTGATCCCCGCGGTGCTGCACTACTACGTGAAGTTCGTGCCGGGCTCGAACGAAGCCGGCATCGTCGAATTCCTGCTGACGGCCGCGGCGATCGGGATCATCTACAAGGAAACCGCGTCGATCTCCGGCGCGGAAGTCGGCTGCCAGGGCGAAGTGGGCGTCGCATGCTCGATGGCCGCCGCCGCGCTCGCCGCCGTGATGGGCGGCACGCCCGACCAGGTCGAGAACGCGGCCGAGATCGGCATGGAGCACAACCTCGGGATGACCTGCGACCCGGTCGGCGGGCTCGTGCAGATCCCGTGCATCGAGCGCAACGCGATGGGCGCGATCAAGGCGCTGAACGCATCGCGCATGGCGCTCAAGGGCAATGGCCAGCACTACGTATCGCTCGATTCCGTGATCAAGACGATGCGCGAAACCGGCGCCGACATGAAGACGAAATACAAGGAAACGTCGCGCGGCGGCCTCGCCGTGAACGTCATCGAATGCTAACGAAGGATCCAAACATGAGCCGCTACTCGATATTCAGCCTGTTCCGCAACGGCCTCTCGTATCACGAGAACTGGGAAAAGCAGTGGAAGAGCCCGGAGCCGAAGAAGGAATACGACGTCGTGATCGTCGGCGGCGGCGGCCACGGCCTCGCGACCGCGTACTACCTCGCGAAGGAACACGGGATCACGAACGTCGCGATCCTCGAGAAGGGCTGGATCGGCGGCGGCAACACCGCGCGCAACACGACGATCGTGCGCTCCAACTATCTGTGGGACGAATCGGCCGCGCTGTACGAGAAGGCGATGAAGCTGTGGGAAGGGCTGTCGCAGGATCTGAACTACAACGTGATGTTCAGCCAGCGCGGCGTGATGAACCTCGCGCACACGCTGCAGGACGTGCGCGACACCGAGCGCCGCGTGAACGCGAACCGGCTGAACGGCGTCGATGCCGAATTCCTGACGCCCGCGCAGATCAAGGAAATCGAGCCGACCATCAACCTGAACAGCCGCTACCCGGTGCTCGGCGCATCGATCCAGCGCCGTGCGGGTGTCGCACGCCACGATGCGGTGGCCTGGGGCTTCGCGCGCGGCGCGGACCGCGCCGGCGTGGACATCATCCAGAACTGTCAGGTCACGGGCATTCGCCGCGAAGGCGGCGCGGTGGTCGGCGTCGATACGGTGAAGGGCTTCATCAAGGCGAAGAAGGTCGCGGTGGTCGCCGCCGGCAACACGACGACGCTCGCCGACATGGCCGGCGTGCGTCTGCCGATCGAAAGCCACCCGCTGCAGGCGCTGGTGTCGGAGCCGATCAAGCCGGTCGTCAACTCGGTGATCATGTCGAACGCGGTGCACGCGTACATCAGCCAGTCCGACAAGGGCGACCTCGTGATCGGCGCGGGTATCGACCAGTACACGGGCTTCGGCCAGCGCGGCAGCTTCCACATCATCGAAAGCACGCTGCAGGCGATCGTCGAGATGTTCCCGGTGTTCTCGCGCGTGCGGATGAACCGCCAGTGGGGCGGCATCGTCGACGTGTCGCCGGACGCGTGCCCGATCATCACCAAGACCGACGTGAAGGGCCTCTATTTCAACTGCGGCTGGGGCACCGGCGGCTTCAAGGCGACGCCCGGCTCGGGCTGGGTGTTCGCGCACACGATCGCCCGCGACGAACCGCATCCGCTGAACGCACCGTTCGCGCTTGACCGCTTCTACACGGGCCATCTGATCGACGAGCACGGCGCCGCTGCCGTCGCGCACTAACCGCACTGAGGAGAAAGAAACATGTTGCTGATCGAATGTCCGTGGTGCGGGCCGCGCGCCGAATCCGAGTTCACGTGCGGCGGTGAAGCCGACATCGTGCGCCCGGTGGCGAACGAGACCATGACCGACCGCGAATGGGGCGAATACGTGTTCATGCGCGAGAACAAGCGCGGGCTCCACAAGGAGCAATGGCTGCACACGCAGGGGTGCCGCCGCTGGTTCAAGGTCACGCGCGACACGGTCACCTACGATATCAAGGGCTACGAAAAGTTCGGCGGAGCATCCGCCGGCAACGCACACGAAGAGGGCACGAGCAAATGAGCCAGAAAGACCGCCTCGGCACCGGTGGCCGCATCAATCGCGCGATTCCGTTGACGTTCACGTTCAACGGCCGCACGTACCAGGGCTTCCAGGGCGACACGCTCGCGTCCGCGCTGCTCGCGAACGGCGTGCATTTCGTCGCGCGCAGTTTCAAGTACCACCGTCCGCGCGGGATCGTGACGGCGGACGTCGCGGAACCGAATGCCGTCGTGCAGCTCGAAACCGGCCCGTACACGGTGCCGAACGCGCGCGCGACCGAGATCGAGCTGTACCAGGGGCTCGTCGCGACCAGCGTGAACGCGGAGCCGACGCTCGAGAACGACAAGTATGCGATCAACCAGAAGTTCTCGCGCTTCATGCCGGCCGGGTTCTACTACAAGACCTTCATGTGGCCGCGCAACATGTGGCCGAAGTACGAAGAGAAGATCCGCGAAGCGGCCGGCCTCGGCAAGGCGCCCGAAGTGCTCGACGCCGATCGCTACGACAAATGCTACGCGCACTGCGACGTGCTCGTGGTCGGCGGTGGCCCGTCGGGCCTCGCCGCCGCGCATGCGGCCGCCACGGCCGGCGCGCGCGTGATTCTCGTCGACGACCAGCGCGAACTCGGCGGCAGCCTGCTGTCGTGCCGCGCGGAGATCGACGCGAAGCCCGCGCTGCAATGGGTCGAGAAGATCGAGGCCGAACTGCGCAAGCTGCCCGACGTGACGATCCTGTCGCGCAGCACCGCGTTCGGCTATCAGGACCATAACCTCGTGACGGTCACGCAGCGCCTCACCGATCACCTGCCGGTGTCGATGCGCAAGGGCACGCGCGAATTGCTGTGGAAGGTCCGCGCGAAACGCGTGATCCTCGCGACCGGCGCGCACGAGCGGCCGATCGTGTTCGGCAACAACGACCTGCCGGGCGTGATGCTGGCGGGCGCGGTGTCGACCTACGTGCATCGCTTCGGCGTGTTGCCGGGCCGCAACGTGGTCGTGTTCACGAACAACGACCGCGCCTATCAGACCGCGCTCGACCTGAAGGCGTGCGGCGCGAAGGTGACGGTCGTCGATTCCCGCGCGTCGTCGAACGGCGCGCTGCCGGCCGCTGCGAAGCGGCAGGGCGTGACGGTGATGAGCGGCGCGGTCGTCACGGCCGCTTCGGGCAAGTGGCGCGTATCGTCGGTCGACGTCGCGTCCTACTCGAACGGCCAGACCGGCGGCAAGCTGCAGACGCTGCCGTGCGACCTCGTCGCGATGTCGGGCGGTTTCAGCCCGGTGCTGCACCTGTTCGCGCAATCGGGCGGCAAGGCGTGCTGGAACGACGAGAAGGCGTGCTTCCTGCCGGGCAAGCCCGTGCAGGCGGAAGCGAGCATCGGCGCGGCGGCCGGCGAATTCGGGCTCGCCCGTGCGCTGCGGCTCGCGGTGGATGCGGGCGTCGAAGCGGCGAAGGCCGCGGGCTTCACGGCCGCGCAGCGTCCGGCCGCACCGCAGGTCGCGGAAACCGTCGAAGGCGCGCTGCAGCCGTTGTGGCTCGTCGGCAGCCGCGAGGCGGCCGCGCGCGGGCCGAAGCAGTTCGTCGACTTCCAGAACGACGTTGCCGCCGCCGACATCCTGCTCGCCGCGCGCGAAGGCTTCGAATCGGTCGAGCACGTGAAGCGCTACACGGCGATGGGCTTCGGCACCGACCAGGGCAAGCTCGGCAACATCAACGGGATGGCGATCCTCGCGGGCGCGCTCGGCAAGACGATTCCGGAAACGGGCACGACGACGTTCCGCCCGAACTACACGCCCGTGTCGTTCGGCACGTTCGCGGGCCGCGAGACGGGCGACTTCCTCGACCCGATCCGCAAGACGGCCGTGCACGAATGGCACGTCGAGCACGGCGCGATGTTCGAGGACGTCGGCAACTGGAAGCGGCCGTGGTATTTCCCGAAGAACGGCGAGGATCTCCATGCGGCCGTGAAGCGCGAATGCCTCGCGGTGCGCAACGGCGTCGGCATTCTCGATGCGTCGACGCTCGGCAAGATCGACATCCAGGGCCCGGACGCGGTGAAGCTGCTGAACTGGATGTACACGAACCCGTGGAACAAGCTCGAGATCGGCAAGTGCCGCTACGGGCTGATGCTCGACGAAAACGGGATGGTGTTCGACGACGGCGTGACCGTGCGCCTCGCCGACCAGCATTTCATGATGACGACCACCACCGGCGGCGCGGCGCGCGTGCTGACGTGGCTCGAGCGCTGGCTGCAGACCGAATGGCCCGACATGAAGGTGCGGCTCGCGTCCGTCACCGATCACTGGGCGACGTTCGCGGTGGTCGGCCCGAAGAGCCGCAAGGTCGTGCAGAAGCTGTGCCAGGACATCGACTTCGGCAATGAGGCGTTCCCGTTCATGAGCTACCGCAACGGCACGGTTGCCGGCGCGAAGGCGCGCGTGATGCGGATCAGCTTCTCGGGCGAACTCGCCTACGAAGTGAACGTGCCGGCGAATGCGGGCCGCGCGGTGTGGGAAGCGCTGATGGCGGCCGGCGCCGAGTTCGACATCACGCCGTACGGCACGGAAACGATGCACGTGCTGCGCGCGGAGAAGGGCTACATCATCGTCGGCCAGGACACCGACGGCTCGATCACGCCGTACGACCTCGGGATGGGCGGGCTCGTCGCGAAGTCGAAGGACTTCCTCGGCAAGCGTTCGCT
This sequence comes from Burkholderia sp. 9775_39, assembly GCF_015712225.1. NCBI lineage: Bacteria > Pseudomonadati > Pseudomonadota > Betaproteobacteria > Burkholderiales > Burkholderiaceae > Burkholderia > Burkholderia sp. 9775_39. The sequence goes on from NZ_JACCQC010000042.1 coordinate 25,088, forward strand.
GTCGCGTTCGGATACCGCGAAGGAAGGCCGCAAGCAGTTCGTCGGCCTGCTGACCGAAGACGAACAGTTCGTGCTGCCGGAAGGCGCGCAGATCGTCGCGAAGGACACGCAGGTGTCGGCGGTCGATCCGACGCCGATGATCGGCCACGTGACGTCCAGCTACTACAGCCCGATCCTGAAGCGCTCGATCGCGCTCGCGGTGGTGAAGGGCGGCCTGAACAAGATGGGCGAGAGCGTCGTGATTCCGCTGGCCAATGGCAAGCGCATCACCGCGAAGATTTCGAGCCCGGTTTTCTACGATACCGAAGGGGTGCGTCAGCATGTGGAATGAAACGAGAAACCAGACGCAGGTGGCGGGCGCGGGCGGCGTGACGCTTGAATCGCCGTTCGTCGGCGCGGCCGACGTGCTGAAGGCGCACCAGGCGCGCGCGTCGAAGAAGTTCACGCTGCGCGAGCGGCCGTTCCTCGATCTCGTCAACGTGCGCGGCGAGTTGAGCGATCCGGCCTTCGTCGCCGCGTTCGAGCGCGTGGTGGGCTGCCGGCCGCCCGCGCAGCCGAACACGGTGGCGCGCGGCGCCGAGTACGACGTGCTGTGGCTCGGCCCCGACGAGTGGCTCGTGCGGTCGAACGGGCCGGTTCAGGCCGGCGTGCTCGAAGCGAAGCTGGCGGAGGCCGTGCAGGGCCTGTACGCGGCGGCCGTCGACGTCGGCAGCGGCTATACGGTCGTCGAGGTCAGCGGCGAACGCGTGCGCGACGTGATCGCGCGCGGCTGCCCGCTCGACCTGCATCCGCGCGTGTTCAAGCCGGGCCAGTGCGCGCAGTCGCACTACTTCAAGTCGCCGATCACGCTGATCCCGACCGGCGACGACACGTTCGAGATCGTCCTGCGTCGCAGCTTCGCCGACTATTTCGTGCGCATCATGCTCGACGCCGCGGCGCCGCTCGTCTCATGAAGCCGTTCGACGAACCGTTCGTGGCGATCGACGCGCCGCGCCTGCGCGGGCGCGGCTGGAGCGTGTTCGTCGACGAACTGAAGGTGCCCGCGCGGATCGGCATTCACGCGCACGAGCATGAAGCACCGCAGCCGATCGTGATCGATGCACGGCTCGGGTATCGCTGCGAGCCGAGCGAGCAGGGCGAGTGGATCGACTACGACGGGTACTGCGCGCGCGTTGCGTCGTTCCTGTCGCACAAGCCGCATACGCGGCTGCTGGAGACGCTCGTCGCGGATGTCGCTGTGATGTCGTTTCGCGAATGGCCGGCGCTGGAATCGCTGACGCTGTCGATGTACAAGCCGAAGATCCGGCCGGGGACGAAGCGCGTCGGCGTGTCGCTCGACTGGACGCGCGGCGATTACCTGCGGTGGACGGGGGCGGCGGGGCAGCTTTGATCAGAGGGGGCCGGATCAAGGCACGAGGGAGGTGATCCGGCGATTCCATGGGGCGGCGGCGCGAATGCGCCGCCGCACTCGTTTACGTTCCTGCATGCACTTACTTCGCGTTGCGGTTCGCGGCGGGCGCCGCTGACGGATCGCTGACCGGCACCATGTGCGCCTTCGCGTTGTTCGCATCGTTCCCGGTATTCGCGCTTTTCGCATCGTCCTCGGGTTCGAGCACGAACCGGAACGCATCGACGCGCTGCATCACTTTCGCCGCATACGCACTCGATCCGCCGCTGTAGCTCTTCAACCCGGCCTGCACGTTGCCGCCGGCCGCCTTCACGTAGCCCGACAGAATGCGCGAGCCGACCTCGACGTTCGCATTCGGCTCGGTGAGATCCTTCACGTTGCGCAGCATGCCGCGGTGCGCGGACGGTACGACCTGCATCAACCCGGTCGCGCCATGCTGGCCGCGCGCCTTTTCCTGGAAGCGCGATTCGATCGAAATAATCGCGTAAACGAGTGCCGGCGGCAGCGAATATTTCGTCGCAGTGACGCTCACGATATCGGCGAGCTTCGCGGCGCGTTCCTTCGCGACGCCGAATTTCTTCGTCAGGTAGGACGTGATGCGGCGGTTTGCTTCGTTGGGCTGATCGTTGGCGAGCGGTGCGGATGCGTCGCCTGGCGCGGATGCGGCTGCTTCGGGCGCAGAGGCAGGCAAGGCGGGCGCCTGCTGCGCCGCGGCGTGCTGCGCAATGCCGAGCGAAAGCACGATCAGCCAGAAGAACCGTCGTCGCATGGTCGAGTGCGGGGAAATGGGAGGCGCATAGTATATCGACCAATCGCGGCCGGTGGTCGAGGGCGAGTTCGAGTGAAAGCGATATGTAGGCTTGTCACGTTCGCAATGATCGACGTGCCGATCGTTGCGCGGACACGCATCGGAGTCCGGATGAACCGGGCGTTTCCGTCCTCTCCTGCGATTCGCCCCGCGGTATCGCGGCAATGTCGTCGGCTCGCGTGTCCCATGCCGGCCGCAGTTCGGGCCCGATTTGCGAATCGGCGCGAACGAAACGCTAGTTGATGATCTCGCCCATACCGGTTTCGATGCGGGCTCTGAGCTGCTGGATGAACTCGGGATCGTACGGTTCCCAGCGATCGAGTTCGCCGACGATCTTCAAAGGCGACGTGCTTCGATACGAGCGCGTCGGATTGCCGGGGAATTTCTTGTCCGTGACGTTCGGGTCGTTTTCGAATTCGCCGGTGGGTTCGACGATATAGACCCGCGGCCGGCCGTCGCCCTTGGCCATTTCCGCGGCCAGGCCGGCGCCTTTGGGCAGGGCCGTGAAATAAATGTGATTCATCACCACGTCGTCCCGATAATTCGACCGGAAGCCTGCCGTCAGCAAGTCGCCGATCCGCAAATCCGCTTTCGTGCCATGAAAAAACGGGCCGGTGTCGAGGACAGACATGGTTGCTCCTTCGGAAAATTGCGCAACGGCTGCTAGGCGCGCCGCGCGCTCGCTACCCGCGCAATCGCGCCGATCGCATCGCTGACGAGCACCGCGAGCAAGCCGACGATCACGCCGCCTTGCAGCACGAATGCGGTGTTCGACGTCTGCAGGCCCGCGATGATCACGTCGCCGAGCCCGCGCGCGGCAACCGTCGAGCCGATCGTCGCGGTGCCGAGATTGATCACGACCGCGAGGCGGATGCCGTTGACGATCACCGGGAACGCGAGCGGCAGCTCGACGGACACCAGTTGCTGCCACCCGCTCATCCCCATCCCGCGTGCGGCGTCGACGACGTCGCGCGGCACGTCCTCGAGCCCCGCGATCGTGCTTTCGAAAACCGGCAGGAGCCCGTACAACACGAGCGCGATCAGCACGGGTTTCAATCCGAAGCCGACTGCCGGCACCGCGAGCGCGAGCACGGCGACCGGCGGGAAGGTCTGGCCGATATCGACGACGCTGCGCGCGACCGGCAGGAAATCGGCGCCGAACGGACGTGTGACCGCGATGCCCGCCGAGACCGCGACGATCGTGCCGATCAGGCTCGACAGCGCGACCGTGCCGAGATGCGCGAGCGTGAGATCGAGCAGGCTCGCGCGATCGTAGATCACCGGCGCGCCGTTGTCCGCGAACGGCGCGAACAGGCCCTGCAGCCAGGCCGGGCGCAACAACAGCACGAGCAGCAGCGCGAGCGCGGCCGCGCGGGCGACGTACGCGGGAAGCGACGGCCGCTTGGGCCCCACGCTGCTGCGCGTCGTCATGCGGGCTGCCTCGCGTGCGAGCGGATCGCGTCGAGCGTGATGCGACGGGGGCCGTGTGCGTGGCGGTCGCCGGCGGCGGTATCGTCGACGGGCAGCGCGTCGACACCGCGCCACAACAATTCGGACACCGCATCGCGCAGTGTGCGCGTCGCGGCGATCGGTTCGCCGTCGGCGTGGCCGGCTTCGGCCACGGCGTCGATCGGCGTGAGCGCGAGCAGGCGCAGCGGCCGGTCGACGCCCGCGACCAGTTGTTCGACCACCCCCGCTGCCGGCCGGCCGAGAATCTCGGCGGGCGACGCGACCTGCAGCAGCCGGCCGCCATCCATCACCGCGATCGTGTCGCCGAGCTTCAGCGCTTCCTCGATATCGTGCGTGACGATCACCACGGTGATGCCGAGGCGGCGCTGCAGCGCGAACAGGTCGTCCTGCGCCTTGTTGCGGATGATCGGATCGAGCGCGCCGAACGGTTCGTCCATCAGCAGCATCGCGGGCTCGGCGGCGAGGGCGCGCGCCACGCCGACGCGCTGCTGCTGGCCGCCCGACAGTTCGTGCGGCAGCTTGCCGGCGAATTCGGCCGGCGCGAGGTGGAACAGGTCGAGCAGTTCGTTCACGCGCGCGGCGATGCGCTCGGCCGGCCAGCCGAGCAGGCGCGGCACGGTCGCGATGTTGCGCGCGACGCTCCAGTGCGGAAACAGCCCGTGCCCCTGGATCGCATAGCCGATGCCGCGGCGAAGTTGCTCGGGTGCGACCGTCGCCGTATCGACGCCGTCGATGCGGATCGTGCCGCTGGTCGGCGCGATCAGCCGGTTGATCATGCGCAGCAGCGTCGACTTGCCGCTGCCCGATGCGCCGACGAGCGCCGTGATCGTGCCGCGCTGCATCGTCAGCGATACGTCGTCGACGGCGACCACGTCGCCGAAGCGTTTGCCGACTCGTTCGATCTCGATCATCCTGCACGTCCCTTCGCGAGCGACGTCGCGGCTTCGAACACGACGGCGGCCGCCAGTGCGAGCGCGATCGTCGGGATCGCGCCGAGCAGCACGAGATCGGCGGCCGATTGACCGATCCCCTGGAAGATGAAGGTGCCGAATCCGCCGCCGCCGATCAGCGCGGCAACCGCGGTCAGCCCGATGTTCTGCACGAGCACGATGCGCACGCCGCTCAGGATCACCGGCAGCGCGAGCACGAGGTCGACGCGCAGCAGCCGCTGCACGCGCGTCATGCCCATCGCGCGGGCCGCTTCGGTCACGTGCGGCGGCACCTGTTCGAGCCCGACCACGACGCTCGACGCGATCGGCAGCAGTGAGTAGAGGAACAACGCGAGCACGGCCGGCGCGACGCCGATCCCGCGAATGCCGAGCGCGGCCGCGAGCGGTACGTGCGCGGCGAGCAGGCCGAGCGGCGCCATCATCAGCCCGTACATCGCGATGCTGGGGATCGTCTGCACGATATTGAGCACCGGCATCGCGACGGTGCGCACCGCCGCGATGCGCGCACAGGCGATGCCGAGCGGCACGCCGGCCACGAGCGCGGCGGCGACCGAGCCGCCCGCGAGCGACACGTGACGAATCGCTTCGCGCCAGAAATCGTCGCTGCGCACCGCGTATTCGCGCATCACGGAGAGGCCGTCCCACCAGCCGCTCGCGAGCGGCACGGCAACCGCCGCGATCGCGACGGCGAGCGCGGCGAGACGCCGCCACGGGCCGAACGCGAGGCGCGCGAGCGCGTCGGCGATGAGCACGGCCCACGCGAACAGCAGCAACCAGACGCCGGCGTCGGGCGACACGCGGGCCAGCATGTCGTCGGGCGCGACGACGTGCGTCGCGGCCGCGCCGACCGCATACGCGAGCGTCGCGAGCCCCGCGCAGCCGGCCGCGAGCCGCCACGCGGGGCGGCTCGCCGTCATCGCCCATAGCGCGCCGACGGTCCACAGCGCGGCGAGCGCGGCGCCCTGCATCGCCGGCAGCGCGGCGAACACCGACAGCCCGGTACCGGCCGCGATCCGGTTCGGCCGCAGCACCGCGAACGACAGGCCGAACACGGCGACGATCGTCAGGATGCCGATCAGGATGCCGACCTTGTCGAGCGTGACGCGCCGCGCGGACGCGGCCGCGCGCTCCGTCATTTCACGAAACCCTTCGCTTTCAGGTAGCTTTTCGCGACGCCGGCCGCCGGCTCGCCGTTGAGCTGGATGCGGGCGTTCAGCGATTGCAGCGTCTTCAGGTCGAGGCTCGCGAACACGGGCTTGAGCAAGTCGGCAATCTGCGGATGCGCTTTCAGCGCGGCTTCGCGGATCACCGGCGCCGGCGCGTAGACGGGCTGCACGTGCTTGTCGTCGTCGAGCACCGCGAGGCCGCTCGATGCGATGCCGCCGTCGGTGCCGTAGACCATCGCGGCGTTCACGCCGTCGGTCTGGTTCGCGGCGGCCTTGATCGTCGCGGCCGTGTCGCCGCCGGACAGCACGACGAGCTGCTCGGGCTTCAGCTTGAAGCCGTACGCTTTCTCGAACGACGGCAGCGCCGACGCGCTGTTCACGAATTCGGCCGAGGCCGCGAGCTTCACCTTGCCGCCGCCGGCCACCCACTTGCCGAAATCGGAGAAGGTCTTCAGGTGCTGCGACTGAGCGACGGGCGCGAGCAGCGCGACGCCCCACGTGTTGTTCGCGGGCGCCGGGGCGAGCCACACGAGATGGTTCGCCGCGTAGTCGAGTTTTTTCGCGGTGTCGTAGCCCTGGCTCGCGTTCTTCCACACCGGGTCGTCGGCCTTGTTGAAGAAGAACGCGGCGTTGCCCGTGTATTCGGGGTAGACGTCGATCTCGCCGCTCGTGAGCGCCTTGCGCACGATCGGCGTCGTGCCGAGCGCGATCTTTTCGGTGACGGGAATGCCGTGGGCCTTCAGCACCTGCGAAATGAGGTTGCCGAGCAGGTTGCCTTCGGTGTCGATTTTCGACGACACCACGACGGGCGTGTCGGCGTGCGCGCCGGGCGCCACGATGGCGGCGGCGAACGCGAGGCCCAGGATCCGGGCGGGCAGGGCGAGCTTCATCGGGGCCAATCTCCAGGACGGGGGCGTACGCCGAAAGTTACTTGACTGAGCGGGCTTTGGCAAACCGCGTGCGGCGGCGTGTCCACAGCCGGTGTGGGGATAACCCGCATCCGTCATGCGGGCTTGTTACACTGAAATTCGTTCCCCGCCTGCGGACATTTGCTGACATGAAGCCCGAGCTGCTGGTCCTCATCGCGCTGCGCGGCGACGCGCATCGCGAGATCGCCGCGTCGTTCGACGTGCGTTATGCCCCGACGCCCGATGCGCGCGAACGCGCGATCGCCGAACACGGCGGCACGATTCGTGCGGTGCTGACCAACGGCAGCACCGGGCTGACCGCCGCCGAGATCGACCGGCTGCCGCAACTTACGTTCGTCAGCGCGCTCGGCGCGGGCTACGAGCACATCGACGTCGCGCATGCGAAGGCGCGCGGCATTGTCGTGGTCACGGGCGCCGGCACCAACGACGATTGCGTCGCCGATCACGCGTTCGCGCTGCTGCTCGCGGCGGTGCGCAACGTCGTGCAGCTCGATGCGAAGACCCGCGCGGGCGTATGGCGCGACGGGCTGTCGATGCCGCCGAACGTGTCGGGCAAGAAGCTCGGCATCGTCGGGCTCGGCAAGATCGGCGAGAAATGCGCGCGCCGCGCGGCCGGCTTCGACATCGAGATCGGTTATCACAACCGGTCGGAGAAGCCCGTGCCGTATCGCTATTTCGACCGGGTCGACGCGCTCGCGCAGTGGGCCGATTTCCTGATCGTCGCGACGCCGGGCGGCGCGGGCACGCGGCATCTGATCGATCGCACCGTGCTCGACGCGCTCGGCCCCGGCGGCTTTCTCGTCAACGTGTCGCGCGGCAGTGTTGTCGATACCGCTGCTTTGGCGGACGCGCTGCGCGAACGGCGCATCGCGGGCGCGGGGCTCGACGTGTACGAAGGCGAACCGGAGCCGCCGCGTGCGCTGACGGATCTCGACAGCGTCGTGCTCACGCCGCACATGGGCGGCTGGTCGCCCGAGGCGCTCGATCGTTCGGTGCGGCAGTTTCTCGACAACGCGGCGCGGCATTTCGCGGGGCAGCCGGTGTTGACGCCGGTGTGAGCGCCGCGCGGCGGCGTCGAATCAGTCCGCCTGCTTGCAGAATGTCCAGTAGAAATCCGGCAGGTTCGCCGGCTTGTCGGCATCGAGATCGATCCAGCCGAACTGGTGGTGCTCGTCGCTCAGCACGATGTCATGGCGATCGACCTCGCACTGGAAGCACACGATCAGTACGCGCTTGCCCGGCACGACCTCGCACGAGCGGCTGCCCACGTAGCGGATCGCCGACGCGACGATTCCGCATTCTTCCTCCACTTCGCGGGTGACCGCGTCTTCGAGCGATTCGCCCGCTTCGGGCCAGCCGCCCGGCAGTTCCCACTCGTCGCGGGGATTGCGCAGGAACAGGACGGAACGGCCATTGCGGACGATGGCTTTGGCGCTGAGGGGAATCATGGGGGCTCACCGTAGGCATTCGATTGCCGCAGCCTAGCGCAGGTGTTCCCTTCTTGCAGCGATGCTCCCGCCCGCATCGACGCGGATGCGGGCGGGGGAGACGGCAGCGTCAGGCTGCCAGCCGGCGCACGACTACGCGCCCGTCGATGATGACGCGAGCGGCACCGTCACCGACGTGCCGGCCGGATCGAGCGTCAGGCCCGTGCCGGGCGTCGGTCGCAGCGTCGCCTCGTAGTCGCTGGAGAGGACGACGAGCCCCAGCCGGTGGCCGGCTTCCAGCCGGTAGTCGCGCGGCATGAAGGTCAGCTTCAGGTCGTACGGCATGCCGGGCAGCACCGGTTGCGACACCCACTCGGACAGCCGGTTGCGCGGGTCGGTCCATGCGCGCGTGACGATCGTCGCCGTGCCGTCCGGCGCGCGGTCGACCAGCAGCGCCGTCACGTTCGCGACGCCCGTGAAGGTCAGCCTGACGTGCGCGGTCGCGGTGCCGGAGATGCGCGTGGCGGCTGTCAGCGGGGCCGTCTCGAAGCGGCTGCGGTTTTCGCCGGTCGGCGTGTTCGCCAGCGTGAGCGCGGGAATGCGCGCATCGTCGGTGAAGCGCGCGAGCGGGCCGCCGCTCGGCAGCCGCAGCAGCGTGCCGGTACCGGCGCCGTCGCCGCCCGCGAAGTACGTGACCGGCGTGGCGCGCCGCGCGGCCCAGTCGGCTTCCTTCAGCAGCGTGCCGTCCGCCTGCGCGATCACCGCGCGCGGATCCTGCTCGACGCCGTTGTCATAGCCGATCAGGTAGCGCGTGAACCAGCGGTTCACCTCCGCGGTCCACGCGTCGGCCATGCCCGGCACGCGGGTCGGATCGGTGTGCTTCAGGCGATGCAGCCACAGCTGGGTCGGCACGCCCTGGCGTCGCATCGCCAGATACCACGACGTCGACTGGTCGACGCGCACGTTGTCGTCGGTGAGGCCCTGCGCGACGAGCGCCGGAGCGACCGCGAACCCGGTCGGGATGTCGCGTGCGGCCCAGAACGGCGAATAGTCGCCGGTCTTGCGGTCTTCCTGCTGCAGTGCTTCGTCGATCAGGTGCGTGCAGCGCTCCGGATGCGCGTTGGTCAGCAGCGCCTTGATGTAGACGTCGACGTCCTCGCCCTGATAGCCTTCCGGCGCGCGCACGAGGCCGCCCGAGCGGTAGTAGCCGTACATGTTCGACAGCCCGGCGATCGGCACGATCGCGTCGAGCCCGCGCGTGCGCAGGCTGGCGACCATCTTCGGCAGCGTGCCGTCGTACGACACGCCGTACATGCCGACGTGGCCGGTCGACCAGTTCGCGACGACCGTCTTGCCGTTCGCGTCCTTCGCGGTCGCATCGCGGCCGAGCCAGCGGATCACCGACGCCATCGCGACCGATTCGTCGCGCGTCAGGATCGTCGGGCAGCCGTCCGAGCCGGCGGTGCCGAGCGAATCCGCATAGACGATCGTGAAGCCGCGCGGCACGAAATAGCTTTCGATCCACGAGCGGCCGGCGGCAGCCGCTTCGACCTGCTGCAGCATCCGCGACTGAGGCGCTGCGGCCAGGATGCGGGCGGACGCCGATGCCGCGGCACCGGCGGTCGCGGCCGGATGCGGCGTGCCGTCGAGTTCGACGTCGACGTCGTGATTGGGGCTGTCGGCGAGCCCGGCGTAATACGGGCTCGCGAGCACGATGACGGGCGTGCGCGCGCCGTTCGCGGTTTCGGACGGCCGCACGATGCGTACGTGGATGCGGTCGCGCGTGCCGTCGCCGTCGGAATCGACCGGCGTGTCGACCCACGCGTTTTCCTCGATCGTGCCGCCCGACAGCGACGGCTGCACCTGGCCGTTGCTGATCACCGGCTTGTAGCGTCCGCCGCTCGCCGGATTCGCGTACGGCACGCCGGACGGCGAAAAGCGCGACGCGAGCGATGGCGTATTGGCCGTGTCGGCCGCGGCGGAGGCCCCCTCCTGTTGGCCCTGCGCGAGCGCTGACACGCCCGCCACGCTGCCGCCGTCGTCGCCGCCGCACGCGGCGAGCGTCGCGGCCGCCACGAGCGCGGGCAGCCATGCGCGCCGCACTCCGGTTCGATGAATGTTCATTGAATCGACCTCGTCTCTTGTGTTTGTCTGGAACCGGCTGGCTCGCGATACGCCCCCTGCGGCCTGGCCGGGTGCTGCGTCGGATGAAGCGGAACTGCACCATCAAAAAACGGCGGGCGAGATGGATGAGCGTCTCGCCCGGTGCCGGCGCGCGTCAGGCGGCGCGCATCCGGCCGGCGTCGAGGCGAGTGCATCGCCCCGAACGGAAATCGTCAGTGCGGCGGTTCGCTGAGAATGCAGGACTGCGAATCAAATGCGGGCATGCCCGGGATTCCTTCAGGTTTCGAATGAAACGGAACGGCACGATGCAATGAGGCGGGAATGTTGCGAACGGCGGTGCTGCAACGGCAGGAAAGCGCGACGCGAGTCGGCACGCTGGCCGGATTGCTTTCCGGAAGCTTGCGCAAAAGTTATCTCAGCGAAATGCCCGTGTCAAACTTTTTTAGTTCGGGTCAAACAAAGTTTCGGTGTGCGTGGGGCGGGCGATCTCAACTTCCGCGGAATCCGTCCGTAAACAATGAAAAACGCGCTGAAAACGAGAGAGAGGGCAATGACGATTCCGGTCACGGCGGCGGGCGGCCTTACGCTCGCGCAAATGGCACAGGCGGCGCTCGACGGGCGTCAGACGACGGACGCGGCCGCGTCCGGCGCGCCGCAAGACGCGCCGATCGGCATCCGGGCAATCGACCCGGAAGCGATGCAGGCGGCGCTGACGAAACAGTTGTCGATGGTGGGCGACCTGTCGATGAAGCTGCGCGGCGTGACCGACGCGCTCGCGACGAGCCTGCGGGACATCGTCGCGAAGCGGCCGGACCTGGCCGATGCGCCATTCGATTTCATGACCGACGCCGGCCGGATCAAGGTGGTGTCGACGACGTTGACCGACAGCGACCGCGCATGGATCGAGTCGACGCTGAATGCGAACGCCGGCCTCGTGCTCGCGACGCGCGCGTTTCACGAGCAGGCCGTCGATATCGCCGCGCAGGGTGCGGCCGTGCGAGGCGATACGTTCACGGACAGCGATCGCGCGGCGGCGAGCCAGGGCGCCGACACGCGCTTTCACTTCATGAGCCTGCTCGACCGGTCGGTCGCGGACAACCCGCCGCCCGTGCCGCCCGGCGGGCACTTCACCACGCAGGACGGCACGACGCTGACGATCGCGCCGTCGGCCGGCAGCGCGCGCGGCACGCTCGCGTTGCTGGACGCCGCACGCCAGCTATCGTCGGGCACGTCGATCTTCGTCGACGCGTCCGGCAACAAGTCCCACGGCATGCGCGTGGAACTCGTCAACGTCGGCTTCGACGTGCTCGCCGGCTACACGCCGGACGGCGGCAACAGCGTCGGTTTCCACGAGATCGCGTAACGCCGCGCCAATCGAGCCGGCTGCGTCTACTCGTCGCGCAACGCTTCGGCCGGCCGCACCCGTGCGGCGCGCCAGCTCGGGTACAGCGTCGCGACGCACGACATCAGGAACGCGGCCGATGCGATCTCGGTCACGTCGAGCGCCGACAGCTTCGACGGCAGCGCGCTGAGGAAATACACGGACGGCGTCAGGAAGCGGATGCCGAGCAGTTGCTCGATCGCCGGCAGCACCACCGGGATGCTCACCGCGATCGCGCAGCCGAGCGCGACGCCTGCCAGCGTGCCGGCGAGGCCGATCGTCATTCCCTGGATCGCGAAGATCTTCATGATCGAGCGGGGCGGCGCGCCGAGCGTGCGCAGGATCGCGATGTCGCCCTGCTTCTGCGTGACCGTCATCACGAGCGACGACACGAGGTTGAACGCGGCGACCGCGACGATCAGCATCAGGATCAGCGACAGCATGCGTTTCTGCAGCCGCTCGGCCTCGAACCACGTGCGGTTCTGCCGCGTCCAGTCGCGGATATACAGGTCGCCCGACAGCGTACGCGACAGCGCCAGCGCGACCTCCGGCGCACGCTGCAGATCGTCGACGCGCAGCCGGATACCGGTCGGCGCGGGCACGTTGAACAGTTGCTGCGCATCGCGGATGTGGATGTACGCGAGCGCGCTGTCGTACTGATAGTGGCCCGACTCGAACGTGCCGACCACGTTGAACTGGCGGAACCGCGGCAGCGCGTCGCCCAGGCGCGCACGGTTGCCGGGCGCGAAGAACGTGATGCGGTCGCCGATCTTCACGTGCAGTGCATCGGCGAGCGCGGCGCCGAGCACGATACCCATCTCGCCCGGCGCGAGCGCGTCGAGGCGCCCGGTCTTCAGCTTGCGCGCGATCTCGGACACGCGCGGCTCGAGCACGGGATCGATGCCGCGCAGTGCGACGCCCGTCACGTTGCCCGCGTTCGTCAGCAGCGCCTGCGCGTCGACGTAGGGTGCGACGGCACGCACCGCCGCATTCTGTAACGATTCGTGCGCGGTCAGTCGCCAGTCGGGCATCGCGCCGGACGGCGAGAAGATTTCCACGTGCGCGAGCACCGACAGCATCCGGTCGCGCACCTCGGTGCGAAAGCCGTTCATCACCGACAACACGACGATCAGCGCGGCCACGCCGAGCGCGATGCCGGCCATCGCGGCGCCGGCGATGAACGACACGAAGCCGTCGCCGGCCGAGCGCCGGCCGCCGCGCGCGTAGCGCAGCCCGATCTGCCATTCGAACGGGAGTTTCAAGCGGTTTCCTTTCATTTCGATTCGATCCTGCCGAGCCGCGCATTCTAGCGAACGTGGCGCGACCGCGTGCAGCCGTCGAGTAGCGACGGTCCGCGACCAGCCGATACCCGACCGCCTGCCGGTTCGGCGACGTATCGTGGACGGCGCCCGCGTGGGCCGCAACTCGTCGAAGCCGTGATGCTGCACGAGGACCGCTGGTTCCGGTGGCATCCGGGTTTCAATCCGTACGGGCTCGCGTGCGACGCATGGATCACCTACGTGCGCGGCGGGCAGGACGCGATCGACCGTGCGCTGGCCGCGTCGCGTAACCGGCTGTATGCGCGCTGGCTGACGACGCATCCGGGCGATGCGTCGCTCAAGCCGCTGTCCGCGTTGCCGTTCGACGCGCCGCATGCGGTCGACCAGGCGCTCGCCGCGCGCAACGATACGCGCGACATGGGCGTGAAGGCGCGGGTCGGCCCCGCGAACTTCTTCGATCGCTCGATCGACGGGCAGGTGAATGGCCCGCTCGCGCGGCGCTCGCCGGGCTCCGGGCTCCAGCCGTTCGTCTATGCGCCCGGTTTCGACCGGGGCGCGCTGCATCCGGATTGCTGCGATGCCGGGCAGGTCGAAGGCGACCCGCCGCGCGTCACGTCGTCGCTACGCGGCAGTCCGTATGCGATGCGCGTGAAGACCACCGACGAAACGCGCATCGCGTTCAACGCGACCGCGCATGCGCTGTACGGGTTCGTCAACGATGCGTACGTCGGTCGCAGCGCGCCGGGCGACGCGCTGTTCTGGCAGCCGCGCACGGCCGGCAGCTATACGGTGCGGGTGGTCGACGATCACGGGCGCAGCGATCAGCGGCCGCCGGGAGTAGGGCTGGAGCAGTAAGCAGGCGCGGCCCGCTCGCGCCGGTTCAGACGCTGTAGCCGATCCTCAGCACGCCCCACGGCCGTCCGCCGACGACGATCGGCGCGGACACGTCCTTCATCAACGCGAACTGGCCGTTGCCCATGTCGCGGCGATAGGTCTGCAACAGGAACGGCTTGTCATGCGCCACGGACATGCGCGCCGTGCGGTCCGTGTAGATCCGGCGGTTCCGGCAATTCGCCGCGTTCCACGCGGCGTCCGAGCGCTGAGGCAGCGAGAACTTGCGGTTGTGGGTCGGCAGGTAGCACTGCCGGTCGAAGCTCGCGCAATAGACGACGCGTGCGTCGACGTCGAGCACCGGCTCCTGGATGGCCGGCAGCACGCGATCGGTAAACGCCGTGAAGCGCGTCATGAACTGCTGCGGGTCGGTGCCGGGAATCGGTTCGTAGTGCGTGTCGAAGAGCGCGTCGAGCGTGATGTCGCCGCGGCCGACCGCCTCCTCGAAGAGTTTGCCGATCGCGGCGGCCGTGCTGCGCGCGGCGTCGATCAGGCGCGTGTCGGGCGATTCGATGCCGGTCGCGGCGGTGAGCTCGATCAGCGTCTCGGAGACGGAGAGCAGATTGCCGAGCCGGTCCTTGGCCTGCGAGAAGTTCTCGGCCGAGTTCTCGACGCCGAACGCCATCTCGCCCACCTGTTCGTCGAGACGATGGCACTGCGTCTCGATCTCGTCCGTCAGCGACGCGATCTGTTCGGCCTCGCCGGCGAGTTCGGTGATCGCGTGACCGGTCGCGTGCACGACCTCGCCGATCGTGCGCGTGCCCTCGCGCACGCGATGCGCGCGGGCGGCGTTGTCGGTGCCCTCCGCGAGCAGGTGTTCGGTCTGCTCGGCGAGCCGCGCGAGGGTCGTCTCGATCTGGGCCGTCGCCTGCCCGGTCTTCGCGGACAGGTTCTTGACCTCGGCCGCGACGACCGCGAAGCTGCGGCCCGACTCGCCGGCGCGCGCGGCCTCGATCGCGGCGTTCAGCGCGAGCAGGTGGGTCTGGCGCGCGATGACGGAGATTTCCTCGGACACGGCCCGCACGTGATCGAGTGCGTCACGCAGCGCGCCCATCTGGTCGCTGATCGTGGTGACGCCCTCGACGAGGCCGTGAATGTCGGCGAGCGAGGCTTCGATCGTCTGCTGCGACTGTCGGACCGCATTCGACGCATTGGCGCTGACGTCGCGCACCTGCTGCGCGGCCTCGGCGATCCGGTGGTTGCCGCGCAGCGTGAGGGCGGCCGATTCACGCAGCGTGTGGCACACCTCCGCCTGTCGGGCGACGCGGGCCGCGACTTCCTCGACGTGACCCGACACGTCGCAGATCTCGATGCCCAGCCTGCCGGCCTGTTCGGCGATGTCGCCGACGAGCGCGCGCGACGAACGGCGGCCGCGGCCGATTCCGAAGAAGTTCACGTTGGTGGGTCTCCTTGAGGACATGCGCACCGGGTTCCCGGCGGATGGTGGGCGTGCGTTCCTGACTTGACGGCTGCACGGCCGCGGACTTGAGGTCGGGTAAACATCGAGATCGGCATCCCCGACGGCCGGACCGGCGCCGGGCGGGGCGCGTTTGCACCACGTTTGCGCCACGTTTGCCGTGGCGGCCGCGCGGCGGCGTGACGAGGGACGGGCGGCGCGTGGCGGCCGCCCGTCCACAGGCGCTGCGTCAGAACACGTGGTGAATGCCGGCGTTGACGCCGACCGTCGTGCCCGGCAGCCCGTACAGCGCGCCGCCCGTGATGCCGAGGCCGGTATTCATCGCGCCGTGGTTGTTGACGACGCCGACCTGCGCATACAGGCCGGTTCGCTTCGACAGGCTGTAGTCGGCGCCGATCGCGGCCAGCAGCGAATGATTGTGCGAGTCGTTGCGGTCGGTCGTGTACCACGCGCCGGTGTTCAGGTCGAGGGCCGGCGTGACGCGGTAGTCGAGGCCGGCGCTATACACGTTATTGCTGAACGAGCCGGCGACCTTGTAGCTCGTGAACGACGCCTTGCCGGTCACCGGCCCGAACGTGTAGGCGGCACCGATCGTGCGGCCGACGAACGCGACCGTGCTCGGCACCGGCGTCGGGGACGTACCGCCGTTACCGTCGTAGAGCGCCGCGTTGAGCATGAAACCGCCGTTCGTATAGGTGAGGCTGCCGGAATACTGGCGTCCCGCCTGGAAGTCGCCGGCCTTGCCGCCGAAGCCGAACATCGCGCTGGCCGTCAGCCCGGCGATGGTCGGGCTCGTGTACGAAATCGCGTTCGGATTGAAGAGGCCCGTGACGAGCACGTTGTCGACGTACGGAACCAGCGCGGCGCCGAAGTGCGAGACGTTGCGCGGATCCGATCCGAGGATCGCGAGCACGAACGGCGAGAACTGCAGGCCGACCTTCGTTTCGCCGAAGCCGCCGTCGATTCCGACCCATGCCTGGCGGCCGAAGAAGTTGCCGTTCGAGTGGCCGAACGCGCCGTCCGTGATGTTGAAGCCGCTTTCCAGCTTGAATCGCGCGTGCAGCCCGCCGCCGAGATCCTCGGTGCCCGTGATGCCGAAGTTGGTCGGCGTCATGCCCGTGTCGGTCAGCGCGAACTGGCGTCCGGCGTTGCCGCCGGTCGCCGAATCCAACGAGCGGCTCGTATAGAGCAATGCGGCGTCGAGGTCGCCGTACAGCGTGACGCTGCTCTGCGCGAAACTGCTCGTGCTTGCCGCCGCGCCCAGCAGCGCCGCGCAAATCGTCCATGTCCTGCTCTTCATCGTCTGTCTCCGTTTTGTGAGTGTTGTAATACGCACAACTGATTAAACCTTCGTTGGCGGAAGCGCTGCGAGCCGCCTGCATGCCGTGCCGTCGGGGAACGCACGGCGATGCTTCTCGCCGGCGCGAACGCGGCCGCGAGCCCGGCGTGGGAAACGGGCCAGCGGCCGTGCTGCGACGCCGCGGTGAAGCGATGCGCCCGCCGTGGCGGGCGGCGTTACATCGAACGGTTCAACTGCTCGAGGATGGCCGGGTTCTCGAGCGTGGACGTGTCCTGCGTGATCGCCTCGCCCTTCGCGAGCGAGCGCAGCAGGCGCCGCATGATCTTGCCCGAGCGCGTCTTCGGCAGGTTGTCGCCGAAGCGGATGTCCTTCGGCTTCGCGATCGGCCCGATCTGCTTGCCGACCCAGTCGCGCAGCGTCTTCGCGAGCGCCGCCGCTTCGTCGCCTTCCGGGCGCGAACGCTTCAGCACCACGAACGCCACGACCG
>NZ_JACCQC010000043.1:0-40650 GCF_015712225.1 Burkholderia sp. 9775_39
CCAGGACGTTGATAGGTCAGGTGTGTAAGCGCAGTAATGCGTTCAGCTAACTGATACTAATTGCCCGTAAGGCTTGATCCTATAACAAGTCTGTCTCGATAGCCGTTAGCGCTTTAGCGCTTACGGATATCGAGCGT
The DNA here is from genome assembly GCF_015712225.1 of Burkholderia sp. 9775_39. Classification (NCBI taxonomy): domain Bacteria; kingdom Pseudomonadati; phylum Pseudomonadota; class Betaproteobacteria; order Burkholderiales; family Burkholderiaceae; genus Burkholderia; species Burkholderia sp. 9775_39. The sequence goes on from NZ_JACCQC010000043.1 coordinate 138, forward strand.
CGAGTGCAAGGCACTCGACGTACGACGGTTGAAGTACCGCATACGTGTGAGATACAGCTCACAACCTAAATTACTGCTTCTTCCAAGATTGGTTGCGCTGCGAAGCAACGCAACAACCCCCTTTGCCTGATGACCATAGCGAGTCGGTCCCACCCCTTCCCATCCCGAACAGGACCGTGAAACGACTCTACGCCGATGATAGTGCGGATTCCCGTGTGAAAGTAGGTAATCGTCAGGCTCCCCTCAAGCCAGAAACCCCCGCCCGAAAGGCGGGGGTTTTTGCATTGGTGCGCCAAAAAAGCGTGCGGCGCAACGGTGCCAAGGCTACGTCCACGGCCTCCCGCCCGCCGAAACCTGCCACTTCCACCCAGTCTTCCATCAGATCGTCCAAAAACGCTGTGAAATGAACGCGTTATTCGGCGTGGTCCACGTAAAATTTGCGTACCCCCATCTCAGCATTCAAAACGATGAACGCCACCACCCAGGTAGCCCGGGCCGTTTGCCCGCATGATTGTCCGGACACGTGTGCAATGCGCGTGACCGTCGAGAACGGCAAGGCAATCAAGGTCACGGGCGATCCCGACCATCCGCCGACACAGGGCGTCTTGTGTACGAAAGTCAGCCGATACGCGGATCGCGTTCATCATCCCGATCGCCTCACTGTCCCGCTCAGGCGTATCGGCGCAAAAGGGGAAGGGCGCTTCGTGCCGATCAGTTGGGACGAGGCGTTCGACGAGATCGGGCGTCGCCTCGGTGAGATCGCCGCGCGCGCGCCGGAAGCGATCGTGCCGTACAGCTATGCGGGAACGATGGGACTCGTACAAGGCGAGGGCATTGCCCAGCGCTTCTTTCACAAGCTCGGTGCGTCGCGGCTCGAGCGTGCGATCTGCGCGGCGGCCGGTGCCGCGGGGCTGCGATACACGTATGGCGGCAGTGTCGGCATGCACCTCGAGCACTTCGAGGAAAGCGAACTGATTCTGATATGGGGCGCGAATCCGATCGCATCGAGCCTGCACTTCTGGACCCGCGCGCAGGAAGCGAAGCGCCGTGGCGCGCGTCTTGTCGCGATCGACCCGTATCGTTCACTGACCGCGGAGAAGTGCCATCAGCACATCGCCCTGAAGCCCGGTACCGATGGCGCGTTTGCGCTCGGCATGATGCATGTGCTGATTACCGAAAACCTGCTCGATCACGACTACATCGCCGACCATACGCTCGGCTTCGACGAACTGAAGGCGCGTGCCCTGACCTATCCGCCGGAACGCGTCGCGCAGATCTGCGGCATCGACGCGTCGGAGCTGGTCGATCTTGCCCGTCGCTACGGCGCCACCCGCAAGGCATCGATCCGCCTCAACTACGGCATGCAACGCGTTCGCGGCGGCGGCAATGCCGTGCGCGCGATTGCCAGCCTGCCGGCGTTGACGGGGGCGTGGCGCGATCGGGCGGGCGGCTTGCTGCTCTCGTCGTCGGAGTCCGCGCCGGTCAACCAGGCCGCGCTGCTACGTCCGGACCTGATGCCGGGTTGGCCGAACAAGTTGCCGCGCATCATCAACATGAACGCGATCGGCGACGCGCTGCTGCATCCGGGCGATGCGACGTTCGGGCCGAAAGTCGAAGCGCTGATCGTGTACAACTCGAATCCGGTGGCGGTCGCGCCCGATTCGTCGAAGGTCGCCGCGGGCTTCGCGCGCGACGATTTGTTCACGGTCGTTCTCGAGCACTTCAAGACAGATACGGTCGATTTCGCCGACATTGTATTGCCGGCAACCACGCAGCTCGAACATCTGGATATCCATAAGTCGTACGGCCATACCTATGTGATGGCGAATCTGCCGGTGATTCCACCGGTGAGAGACGCGCGGCCGAACACGGAGATCTTTCGCGGGATCGCGCGCAGCATGGGACTCGACGAGCCCGCGCTCTATCACAGCGACGAAGCGGTCGCGCGCGCGGCGCTTCGCTGGGACGATCCGGTGCTCGACAGCGACTGGGACACGCTGAAGCGGGCCGGCTGGCTGAAACTCAAACTGCCGGAGGCGCCGTTCGCGAATGGCGGTTTCCGCACGCCATCGGGCAAGTGCGAGTTCTACAGCCCGCGGCTCGAGCAGATGGGCATGGACCCCGTTCCCGACTATCTGCCGCCGTTTGAATCAGTCGAAGCCGCGCCCGAACTCGCCGCACGCTATCCGCTGGCGATGATTTCGCCGCCGGCCCGTCACTTCCTGAACAGCACGTTCGTGAACGTCGACAGCCTGCGTTCGACGGAAGGCGAGCCGCACCTCGACATGCACCCGTCCGACGCCAGCGCGCGCGGCATTGCGGACGGCGACGTCGTCCGTATCTTCAACGATCGCGGCTCGATGCAGGCGCTCGCGCGTATTACCGATCGTGCGCGCGCCGGGCTGGTCGTCGGATTGTCGATCTGGTGGAAGAAGTTGTCGCCGGACGGCAGGAACGCGAACGAAGTGACGAGCCAAGCACTGACCGATCTGGGCAATTCGGCGACGTTTTACGATTGTCTTGTGGAAGTTGAGCGCATTTGATCGAATATCGCCGTATGATCAGACGAAATTGATATGGAAGTTCGAAGTGGACATCTAACCCTGTTGTCTCGGGGCGGGGGAGCCGTTACGATGCGTTTTAGCACGACCATTCGAAAATCTGTGAGGAGACGCGCGGCATGGACAAAATTTGGCTGAAATCGTACCCACCCGGCGTTCCAGCCGAAATTGACTCCTCTGCTTATCCGTCCGTCCCGGACCTGCTCGACGAGAGCTTCCGGCAGTATCGCGACCGTACCGCGTTCGTCTGCATGGGCAAGGGCATCACGTATGGCGAACTGGACAAGCTGTCGCGCCAGTTCGGCGCGTGGCTGCAATCCCGCGGCCTGGCGCGCGGGGCGCGCGTCGCGATCATGATGCCGAACGTGCTGCAGTACCCGGTGACGATCGCCGCGGTGCTGCGCGCCGGCTACACCGTCGTCAACGTCAACCCGCTCTATACGCCGCGCGAGCTCGAGCATCAGCTGAAGGACAGCGGTGCGGAGGCGATCGTCATCCTGGAGAATTTCGCGTCGACACTGCAGGCCGTCATCGCCAATACGGCCGTCAAGCACGTGGTCGTCGCATCGATGGGCGACCTGCTGGGCATCAAGGGATGGCTCGTCAATTACGTCGTGCGCAACGTGAAGAAGATGGTGCCCGCGTGGCAGCTGCCGTCGTTCACGCGCTTCAAGGCCGCGCTGTCGGAGGGCGCACGACAGGCGTTCAAGCCGCAGAAGATCGGTCCCGACGACGTCGCGTTCCTGCAGTACACGGGCGGTACGACCGGCGTCGCGAAGGGGGCGACGCTGCTGCACCGGAACATCGTGTCGAACGTGCTGCAGGCCGGCGCGTGGCACCACCCGGCTCACGAGAAGTATCCGGAGGTGGAACAGTTCGTGACGGTTGTCGCGCTGCCGCTGTATCACGTGTTCGCGCTGACCGTCTGCGGTTTCCTGACGATGCGCACGGGCGGCATGGGCATCCTGATCCCGAATCCGCGCGACATCGCCGGCATGATCAAGGAGTTGAAGGGTTACCGGATCTCGACGATTCCTGCGGTCAACACGCTGTACAACGCGCTGCTGAACCATCCGGAATTCGGTCAGCTCGACCTGTCGAAGCTCGTGATCGCCAACGGCGGCGGCATGGCGATCCAGGAGGGCGTCGCGAGGCGCTGGTATGAAAAGACCGGGACCGCGATCATCGAAGGATACGGGCTGTCCGAAACGTCGCCGGTGGCAACCTGCAACCCCGTGACGGCGACCGAATACAGCGGGACGATCGGCCTGCCGCTGCCGTCGACCGAAGTCGCGATCCGCGACGATGCAGGCAACGACGTCGCGCTCGGCGAGCCCGGCGAGATCTGCATCCGCGGGCCGCAGGTGATGGCCGGCTACTGGAACCGGCCGGACGAGACCGCGAAGGTCATGTTCGCGGACGGCTTCTTCAAGACGGGCGACGTCGGCGTGATGGATGCGCGCGGCTACGTGAAGATCGTCGATCGCAAGAAGGACATGATTCTCGTGTCTGGCTTCAACGTGTATCCGAACGAAGTCGAGGACGTGGTAGCGTCGCATCCGGGCGTGTTCGAGGTCGCGGCGGTCGGCGTGCCGGACGAGCATTCCGGCGAAGCCGTGAAGCTGTTCATCGTGAAAAAGGATCCGGCGCTGACCGACAAGGACATCCTCGCCTACTGCAAGGAGCGGCTCACCGGGTACAAGCGGCCGAAGCTGGTCGAGTTCCGCACGGAGCTGCCGAAGACGAACGTCGGCAAGATCCTGCGGCGCGAACTGCGTGACGGACGCGCGTAACGCACGCAACGAGACGGTTGAACGAAAAAGCCCGGCCCATGCCGGGCTTTTTGTTTGCGGCTGCGGGTGGATGGCCGGGGGCACGTGTTTCGTGCGGGAGCCGGCGGCAGTTCTTGCATTTCGACCTGACGGCTGGCGTCGGCACGCTGCGACGCACGTTTGCATGTCGACCCACCGACCTGCTGACCCGCCGCCCGAAAAAGAAAAAGGCGCCCGAAGGCGCCTTCAAGATGCTGCGGCTTGTCAGACAAGCTGATTAGAACTTGTGACGGATGCCGACGCGTGCTGCGACCTGGTTGCTGGTGCTCGAACCTGCGAGACCGTTGATCGCTGCCGTTGCCTTCAGGACGTTGCCGTTCGAATCGAGCACGTTGCCCGATGCGTGCTGGTACACGCCGATCGCGTAGACGTCGGTGCGCTTCGACAGGAAGTAGTCGACGCCCAGCGAGCCCTGGTGGTACTTGGCTGCCGAGTTGCCGTCGATCTTGCTGCCTTGCGTGTAGTCGTACGCCGCGCCGAGGATCAACGCCGGGGTCAACTGGTACTTGAAGTTGATTTCGCCGTTGTTGAACGTCGCGGTCTGGTTCACGAACGGGCCTGCCGAGAAGCCCTTGAACTTCGTGTTCGAGTACGTCGCGCCGATCGTCGCTGCGCCGAACGTGTACGCGCCGCCTGCGCCGATGACCTGGTACGTGTTCGCGTTGTTCGCGTACGCGCCGTAGATCGGCGACGAGACCGACGACGACGTCGAACCGTTGTTGAACATGCCGCCAAACTGGTTCGGCGTGCGTGCGTTCAAGTAACCGACGCCGAGGACCAGCGGGCCGTTGTTGTAGCCTGCGCCGAGCGACCAGACCTGGTTCTTCGCGAACTGACCTGCCTGGCCGCCGAAGCTGTACAGGCCGCCGAACGTGAAGCCGCCGTAGCTCTGGCTCGTGAACTTGACCGCGTTGTTCACGCGATACGCGTTGTTGAAGTTGTCGAGGTCGCCCGGGTGAGCGGCGATGTAGCCGCCCCACTGGTCGCCTGCCTCGAGCGGGCCGACGAAGTCGACGACGGAGTCGTACTGACGACCCAGCGTGACCGTACCGTACTGGCTCGACAGGCCGACGTAAGCCTGACGGCCGAACATCAGGCCGCCCTGACCGAGCTTGCCGCTGTTCACGTCGAAACCGTTTTCGAGGGTGAAGATCGCCTTCAGGCCGCCACCGAGGTCTTCGGTGCCGCGCAGACCGAAGCGGCTGCCTTGCATCACGCCGCTGGCCATGCTGTACAGGTGCTTGCCGCCTGCGTTGTTGTTGAAGAGCAGGCCTTCATCGATGATGCCGTAAAGCGTCACGCTGCTTTGCGCATGGGCAGCGCCAGCGAACGCGCCCAGCGCGACGAGCGCGAGAAGCGACTTTTTCATTAACGGATCTCCAAGAATCACTGAATTTTTTTGGCGGGGCGGATAGTTATGTTCTGTTGACGGGCCCCATCAACTTCGCAAGAAGTCGCACGTAATGTAGCAAAGCCGATTTTTGCCACAAAGCGAAATGCTGCAGCTCAACGCCGCCATGTTTCCTTTATGCAACAATGGTTAAAATCACGGGTTAACCGCAATTTCCGCTGAATAATCAAGTCGGTTACGCAGCGGACTCGTGCCCTTGCCGCGTGCAGCGGCACCTGCAGCCAGGAGAACAGGATGGTGTTGGATGAACTGATCAGCGAATTCGATCGCGGCCTGCGATCGCTGACCGGCATTAGCCGGATGAGCCGGCCGGTGCCCGCGCCGGCCGATGCGCCGGACGTCGAGCTGACGCCCGCCGAGCGCACGCACGCGGCCGGCCTGATGCGCGTGAATCACGTCGGCGAGGTCTGCGCGCAGGCGCTCTACCAGGCGCAGAAGCTCACCGCGCGCACGGCGTCGGCGAAGGCGATGTTCGAGGAGGCCGCGCGCGAGGAGGAGGATCACCTCGCGTGGACCGCGCACCGCCTGAAGGAGCTCGACTCGCGCCCGAGCCTGCTCAACCCGCTGTGGTATGCCGGCGCGCTCGCGATCGGCGTGGCGGCTGGCGCGCTCGGCGACAAGGTCAGCCTCGGCTTCATGGCCGAGACGGAGCGGCAGGTCGAGAGCCATCTCGAAGGCCACATGTCCGAGCTGCCGGCGACCGACACCGCGTCGCGCGCGATCGTCGACCAGATGCGGATCGACGAGGTGAAGCACGGCAAGGCCGCGACCGACGCCGGCGGCATCGAGCTGCCGCTGCCCGCGCGGATGCTGATGCGCGCCGCGTCGAAAGTCATGACGAGCACTGCGTACTATCTCTGAGATTGGCGCCGGGGTGGCGTGGGACGCCGCCCCGGTTCACCGCCCCCGATACCGCCCGCTCACTCCTCGTTTTCCCGCCCCCGAAAGCCCCGTCCGCACGCCCGTCTGGGCCGTCTTTCTCACGTATCACCTTCACAAGTTGCACTAGCTCATTCATTTATAACGGTTTTTGGAATGAGGGGTCGCATGAGCATGTGCGCGTAAGTCCTTGTTCTAACTAACAAAATTCGTCAAAAAAGCGGGCCGCTCCCTTGACCGTGCCACACCCTTCCTCTAAAGTGGGAGACAGTGTGAGAAAGTGTATTTTTGTGTGATTTAGCAGGCTATTCCGGCTAAATTCTCAGCATTGAGCGGGTGCTTCGGTGCCCTGAACGGGAGAGCGGAAAGTGTTCCAAGGGGCGTCGGCGCTGACGCTCGATGCGAAAGGGCGGATGTCGGTGCCGGCTCGCTATCGCGAAGCGCTGCAAGGACAGGCAGAAGGACGGGTGACTGTGACCAAGCACCCGGACGGCTGCCTGTTGCTGTTTCCGCGCCCCGAATGGGAAGTGTTCCGCGCCAAGATCGCCGCGTTGCCGATGGACGCGCACTGGTGGCGGCGAATTTTTCTCGGCAATGCGATGGACGTCGATCTCGACAGCGCGGGCCGGATTCTCGTATCGCCTGAGCTGCGCATGGCAGCCGGACTGGAAAAGGAAGTCATGTTGTTGGGAATGGGTAGTCACTTCGAGCTGTGGGATTCGCAGACCTACAACGCGAAGGAGCAGGCAGCGATGGCGCAGGGCATGCCCGACGCGCTGAAGAATTTCACGTTCTGATTGCGGTGACGGAGACGCCCGCGATGGGAAATGAATTGCGGCATCGGACGGTGCTGTTGGATGAGGCGGTCGAGTCGCTCGTGACGCGACCGGACGGCGTGTACGTCGACGGCACGTTCGGGCGCGGCGGCCATAGCCGCGCGGTGCTCGCGCGGCTGGCGCCGGCCGCGCGGCTGATCGCGTTCGACAAGGATCCGAGGGCGATCGAGACGGCGCAGGGCATCAAGGATGCGCGCTTCTCGATCGTGCATGACAGCTTTGCTTCGATGCGCGACGCGCTTGCGGCGCGCGGCGTCGAGAAGGTGTCGGGGGTGTTGCTGGACCTGGGCGTGTCCTCGCCGCAGGTGGACGATCCGGCGCGCGGCTTCAGTTTCCGTGCCGATGGTCCGCTGGACATGCGAATGGATCCGACGCGCGGCGAGTCGGCGGCCGAATGGCTCGCGCGGGCTTCGGTGCAGGAATTGACGGAGGTGATACGGGATTATGGGGAAGAACGGTTTGCTTTTCAGATTGCAAAGGCGCTTGTTGCTCGCCGGGCAGAGTCCGACCGTCTTGGGCCTCTCGACACCACGGGCGAGCTTGCCCAAATCGTGGGTCACGTCGTCAAAACCCGTGAGAAGGGCAAGGATCCGGCAACCCGCACCTTTCAGGCTATACGGATTCACGTCAATCAAGAGCTTGCGGACCTGCAAGTCGTACTAGACGCGGCATTGTCGTTGCTGGAGCAAGGGGGGCGGCTGGTGGTCATCAGCTTTCATTCACTCGAGGACCGGATCGTCAAACGATTCATGCAGGCGCACGCGAGTGCGCCTGCGGTCGATCGTCGCCTGCCGATCCGCGCCGTCGACCTCCCGAGCCCGCCGCTCAAGATCATCAGCCGCCAGTTTCCGAGCGAAGCGGAAGTCGCCGCGAATCCGCGCGCCCGCTCGGCCGTGATGCGCATTGCGGAGCGCGTCACGCCATGAGCCGCCTCAATATCTTCCTGCTGATCATCGTGATGGGTTGCGCGCTGTCGGTCGTCAACTCGACGAACCAGCAACGCCAGATCTTCATTCAGTTGCAGCGCGCGCAGTCGCAGGAGCGCCAGCTTCAGCAGGACTATGCGCAGCTCCAATATCAGCAGAGCGCGCTGTCGAAGACGTCGCGCATCGAGCAGCTCGCGAACGATTCGCTGAAAATGCAGCCGATCTCGACCGGCCGCACGCAATACCTGACGCTGCCGCCGGGCGCCGCGAAGGCGATCGACGCGCCGATCCCGGCGTCGGCCGACACGGCCGGCAAGGGCAAGGGGGGCGCGCGATGAAGCCGTCCCAGAAGCGCCAGAACGTGAAGTTCTCGTCGAGCCCCGTGCTGGGCGTGCATCTGCCGATGTGGCGCTCGAAGCTCGTCGTGTTCATGCTGTTCATGGCGTTCGTCGCGCTGGCCGCCCGGGCGTTCTGGATCCAGGGTCCCGGCAACGCGTTCTATCAGAAGCAGGGCGAAAGCCGCTACCAGCGCACGATCGAACTGCCCGCGACGCGCGGCAAGATCCTCGATCGTAACGGGCTCGTGCTCGCGACGAGCCTGCCCGTGCGCGCGATCTGGGCGATTCCCGATGCGGTGCCGGACGACCTCGACGCCGACAAGATCAACCAGCTCGGCAAGCTCCTCGGCATGACGTCGAAGGAACTGCGCGTGAAGCTGTCGGAAGACAAGGGTTTCGTCTACGTGAAGCGCCAGGTGCCGATCGACGTCGCCGACAAGGTCGCCGCGCTCGACATCCCCGGCATCTATCAGCGCAACGAATACAAGCGCTTCTACCCGGAAGGCGAGATCACCGCTCACCTGATCGGCTTCACGAACGTCGAGGACGAAGGGCAGGAAGGCGTCGAACTGGGTGACCAGAAGATGCTGTCCGGCACGTCCGGCATGCGCCGCGTGATCAAGGACCGGATGGGGCACATCATCGAGGATGTCGCCGAGCAGATTCCGCCGCACAACGGCACCGACGTCGACCTGTCGATCGACAGCAAGATCCAGTACATCGCGTACGCGAACCTGAAGGCCGCCGTCGAGAAGTTCAAGGCGAAGGCCGGCGCGGCGATGGTCGTCGACGTGCGTACCGGCGAAGTGCTCGCGCTCGTCAACTACCCGACGTACAACCCGAACGACCGCTCGCGCATGACCGGCGAGCAGTTGCGCAACCGGATCATGACCGACGTGTTCGAGCCGGGCTCGATCATGAAGCCGTTTACGGTATCGCTCGCGCTCGACCTGCATCGCGTGACGCCGAACACGCTCGTCGAGACGGGCAACGGGCATTTCGTGCTCGACGGCGCGCCGATCACCGACGACGCGGGTTTCGGTACGCTGACGGTCGGCGGCGTGATCCAGAAGTCGAGCAACATCGGCGCGACGAAGATCGCGATGACGATGCGGCCCGAGGAAATGTGGAATATGTATACGAGCATCGGCCTCGGCCAGGCGCCGAAGGTCGGGTTCCCCGGCGCGGTGGCCGGCCGCCTGCGTCCGTGGAAGAGCTGGCGCCGCATCGAGCAGGCGACGATGTCGTACGGCTACGGCCTGTCGGTGTCGCTGTTCCAGCTCGCCCGGGCGTACACGGCGATCGCGCACGACGGCGAGCTGATGCCCGTAACCATTTTCAAGACCGACCCCAATCAGCCGATCGCCGGCACGCAGGTGTTCAACCCCACCACCGCGCGGGAAGTGCGCGCGATGCTCGAGACGGTGGTCGCGCCGGGCGGCACGTCGCCGGATGCGGCCGTGCCGGGCTATCGCGTCGGCGGCAAGAGCGGTACCGCGTACAAGCACGAAGGTCACGGCTATACGCGCAAGTACCGCGCGTCGTTCGTCGGAATGGCGCCGATGCCGAATCCGCGCGTCGTGATCGCGGTGTCGGTGGACGAGCCGACGGCCGGCAGCCACTTCGGCGGCCAGGTGTCCGGCCCCGTATTCTCCGCGATCGCCGGCGACACGATGCGTGCGCTGAACGTGCCGCCGAACATGCCGATCAAGCAGCTCGTCGTGTCCGACGATTCGCCGGAATCGCCTGCCGCCAAGGGCCCGCAAAAGCTGGCCGCGGGTAGCGGCGCAAAGCATATGATCGTGTCCAGCACGACGCGTAATTCACCAGGAGTAGTTCGATGAGCGCCGCCCGCAGTTCCCATCCGGCGCATCAGCAGATCGCAGCCGCGCTCGCGTGGCTGCGTCAGCATGTGGCCCCCGCGGCGCAACTGCATGCCGACACGCGCAGCCTCCAGGCTGGCGACGTGTTCGTCGCGTATGCGGTCGACGGGGCGGATAACCGCGCTTTCATGGCCGACGCCGTCGCGCGCGGTGCGGCCGCCGTGCTGTATCAGCCGGACGGGCTGACCGATGCGCCGGCCGTCCCCGTCGCGCTCGCGGTGCCGGCGCTCGACCAGCTCGCGGGCGAGATCGCCAGCGGCTGGTACGGCGATCCGAGCGACAGCCTGCTCGCGGTCGGTGTCACGGGCACGAACGGCAAGACGTCGTGCACGCAGTGGATCGCCACCGCGCTGACGGCGCTGCATCAGCCGTGCGCGGTGATCGGCACGCTCGGCACCGGGATGCCCGGCCAGCTCGTGCCGACCGGCTTCACGACCCCCGACGCGCCGCAACTGCAGCGCAGCCTCGCGCAATTGCGTGCGGCGGGCGCGCAGGCCGTGGCGATGGAAGTGTCGTCGCATGCGCTGCACCAGGGTCGCGTGAACGGGACGGCGTTCGACATCGCGGTGTTTACGAACCTCACGCAGGATCACCTCGACTATCACGGCACGTTCGACGCGTACGAGGCCGCGAAGGCGAAGCTGTTCGCGTGGCGCGGCCTGCGCGCGGCGGTGATCAACCGCGACGATGCGGCTGGCCGCCGCCTGCTCGAGAAGCTGGCCGGTCGCGTGCGCACGATCGCGTACGGGATCGGCGACGCACCGGCGCCCGACGCCGATCGCGAACTGGTCGCGCTCGACGTGCGCGCCACCGCGACGGGTACCGCCTTCCGCCTGCGTTCGTCGTGGGGCGACGCGGACGTCGAGGTCGGCACGCTCGGCACGTTCAACGTCAGCAATCTGCTCGCCGTGCTCGGCTCGCTGCTCGCGGCCGACGTGCCGTTCGACGCGGCCCTCGCCGAGATCGAGCGGCTCGAGTCGGTCAATGGCCGGATGCAGCGGCTCGGCGGCCGGTTGCAGAACGACGAACCGCTCGTCGTGATCGATTACGCACACACGCCCGACGCGCTCGACAAGACGCTCGACGCGCTGCGCCCGATCGCCGCGGCGCGCGGCGGCCGGCTCGTCTGCATGTTCGGCTGCGGCGGCGATCGCGATGCGACGAAGCGCCCGCTGATGGGCGCGATCGCGGAGCGGCTCGCCGACGAAGTCGTCGTCACGAGCGACAACCCGCGCAGCGAAGATCCGCAGTACATCATCGACCAGGTCATCGCGGGCATGACCGCGCCCGAGCGCGCACGCCGTATCGAGGATCGCGCGAGCGCGATCCTGCAGGCGGTGCGCGGCGCCGCACGCGAGGACGTCGTCGTGCTGGCCGGCAAGGGCCACGAGGCTACGCAGGAAATCATGGGCAAGAAGCGCACCTTCTCCGACCAGGATCACGCGCGGCTCGCGCTTGCAGCGCGCGCCACGCACGGCAAGGGAGGCGCCGAATGACGATGCTCAGTCTCGGCGAAGCCGCCCGCCTGATTCCCGGCGCCACCGTCCACGGCGACGCGGGCGTCACGTTCGACCGCGTGTCGACCGATAGCCGCACGGTCGGCCCGGGCGACCTGTTCGTCGCGCTGAAGGGCGAGCGCTTCGACGCGCACGACTTCCTCGGCGACGTCGCCGCGCGCGGGGCCGCCGCGGCGCTCGTCGCGCATGCGCCGGCGGGCGTCGCGATGCCGATGATCGCCGGCGGCGAAACGCGTGCCGCGCTCGGCGCGCTCGCGCACGGCTGGCGGATGCGATTCCCGCTGCCGGTCGTCGCGGTGACGGGCAGCAACGGCAAGACGACCGTCAAGGAAATGATCGCGTCGATCTTCGCGGCGGCGGTCGGTGCCGACGCGCGGCTCGCGACGGCCGGCAACCTGAACAACGATGTCGGCCTGCCGCTGACGCTGCTGCGCCTGTCGGCCGCGCATCGTCTCGCGGTGGTCGAGATCGGCATGAACCATCCGGGCGAAACCGAAGTCCTCGCGCGCCTCACCGCGCCGACGGTCGCGCTCGTCAACAACGCGCAGCGCGAGCACCAGGAATTCATGGCGACGGTCGAAGCCGTTGCGCTCGAACACGCGGCCGTGATCCACGCGCTGCCGCCGGACGGCGTCGCGGTGTTCCCGGCCGACGACGCGTACGCGGGCATCTGGCGCGTCGCGGCAACCGGCAACCGGATCCTCGATTTCGCGCTGCACGACGCCGAACGGCAGAACGACGCACAGATCGTCGGTCGCATGCACGGCGGCGAACTCGCGATCGACACGCCGGCCGGCGCCGTCACGGTGCGGCTGCGTGCGCTCGGCGAGCACAACGCGCGTAACGCGCTGGCCGCGACGGCCGCGGCGCTCGGCGCCGGCGTCGCGCTGTCGGCGATCCGGCAGGGTCTCGAAGCGTTCGAACCGGTCAAGGGCCGGCTGCAGGTGAAGCCCGCGAGCGTCGGCAGCCTCGCGGGCGCGACGGTCGTCGACGATACGTACAACGCGAACCCCGATTCGATGCGTGCGGCGATCGACGTGCTCGCCGCGCATCCGGCGCCGCGTGTGCTGGTGATCGGCGACATGGGCGAAGTCGGCGACGAAGGGCCGGCATTCCACCGCGAGATCGGCGCGTACGCGCGCGAACGCGGGATCGACGCGCTGTTCGCGCTCGGCGACGCGTCGCGCGACGCGTGCACGGCCTACGGCGACACCGCGCGCCATTTCGACGATGTCGGCGCGCTCGTGTCGGCGCTGCTCGCGGCCGGTTACGGCGCGCAGGCGACGGTGCTCGTGAAGGGCTCGCGGTACATGAAGATGGAGCGCGTGGTCGACGCGCTGACGAACCAACCCGCGGCGGGCACCGTGCCCGCCGCACACTGAGTAGAAGGAAGGAAGCATGCTGCTGGCGCTGGCGCAATGGCTGCAAGGAGACGCAAGCTTTTTGCGCTTGTTCACGTACCTCACGTTCCGTGCGGTGATGGCCACCATCACCGCGCTGGGGATCGGGCTCGTGTGCGGACCGTGGGTGATCCGCAAGCTGACGCAAATGAAGGTCGGGCAGGCCGTGCGCAAGGACGGCCCGCAGACCCACCTCGTCAAGTCCGGCACGCCGACGATGGGCGGCGTGCTGATCCTGATCGGCATCGCGGTCGCGACGCTGCTGTGGGGCGACCTGACGAACCGTTTCATCTGGATCGTGATGCTCGTGACGTTCGGTTTCGGCGTGATCGGCTGGGTCGACGATTACCGCAAGGTCGTCCACAAGGATCCGCGCGGGATGTCGTCGCGCGAGAAGTATTTCTGGCAATCGGTGATCGGGCTGTTCGCGGCCGTCTATCTCGCGTTCAGCGTGTCCGAGGCGAACAACGTGCGCGTGTTCGACCTGTTCATGGCGTGGGTGCGCAGCGGCCTGTCGATGGGGCTGCCGGCGCGCGCCGACCTGATGCTGCCGTTCCTGAAGTCGATCAGCTATCCGCTCGGCGTGTGGGGCTTCATCGTGCTGACCTACTTCGTGATCGTCGGCGCGAGCAACGCGGTGAACCTGACCGACGGGCTCGACGGCCTCGTGATCATGCCGGTCGTGCTCGTGGGCGCGTCGCTCGGTGTGTTCGCGTACGTGATGGGCAGCGCGGTCTATTCAAAATACCTGCTGTTCCCGCACATCCCGGGCGCGGGCGAACTGCTGATCTTCTGTTCCGCGATGGGCGGGGCCGGGCTCGCGTTCCTCTGGTACAACACGCACCCCGCGCAGGTATTCATGGGCGACGTCGGCGCGCTGGCGCTCGGCGGCGCGCTCGGCACGGTCGCGGTGATCGTGCGCCAGGAAATCGTGCTGTTCATCATGGGCGGCATCTTCGTCGCGGAAACGCTGTCGGTGATGCTGCAGGTGTCGTGGTTCAAGTACACGAAGAAGCGTTACGGCGAAGGGCGGCGCCTGCTGAAGATGGCGCCGCTGCATCACCATTTCGAATTGTCCGGCTGGAAGGAAACGCAGGTGGTCGTGCGTTTCTGGATCATCACGCTGATGCTGTGCCTGTTCGGTCTGACCACCCTCAAGCTGCGGTAAAGGAAAGGTAACAAGGATGTCTGGCGAGATGTTTGGAGATCGGCAACGGCCGATGGTGCTCGTACTGGGGCTCGGGGAATCGGGTCTCGCGATCGCGCGATGGTGCGCGAGGCACGGGTGCCGGCTGCGTATTGCCGATACCCGCGAGGCGCCGCCGCACCTTGCCGCGCTGCAGGCCGAAGGCATCGATGCGGAATTCGTCGGCGGGGCGTTCACGCCCGCGCTGCTCGATGGCGGTGTCGAGATCGTCGGGCTGAGCCCCGGCCTGTCGCCGCTCGAACCGGCGCTCGCCGCGCTGCTCGCCGCCGCGCACGAGCGCGGTGTCGCGGTATGGGGCGAGCTGGAATTCTTCGCGCAGGCGCTGCGCGCGCTCGGCACGAGCGGCTACCAGCCGAAGGTGCTCGCGATTACCGGCACCAACGGCAAGACCACGACGACGAGCCTCACGGGCCTGCTGTGCCAGCGCTCGGGCAAGAAGGTCGCCGTCGCGGGCAACATCAGCCCGGCGATGCTCGACCGGCTCGCGAGCGCGATCGACGACACCGCGCTGCCCGACGTATGGGTGCTCGAACTGTCGAGCTTCCAGCTCGAGACGGCACGCACGTTCGCGCCCGATGCGGCCGCGATCCTCAACATCACGCAGGACCACCTCGATTGGCACGGCAGCTTCGACGCGTATGCGCAGGCGAAGGGCCGGATCTTCGGCGCGACGACGACGCGCGTGCTGAACCGCGACGACGCGGCCGTGATGAAGTTCGCGCCCGCCGCCGGCGCGGCCGACGCGCCGCGCACGGTCACGTTCGGTCTGAACGAACCGACGCAGGACGGCGACTACGGCCTGTCGCGCGACAACGGCATCGCGTGGCTGGTGGAAGCCGTCGATCGCGACGCGCCGGATGAAGCGACGACGACCCGCCGGCGCAAGCGCGACGCCGCGCATACGCCGGACATCGCGCAAAAGCGCCTGATGCCGGCCGACGCGCTGCGCATCCGCGGGCTGCACAACGCGGCGAACGCGCTGGCCGCGTTCGCGCTCGCACGCGCGATCGACCTGCCGGCAGCGCCGCTGCTGCACGCACTGCGCGAATACCGCGGCGAAGCGCATCGCGTCGAAGTGATCGCGACGATCGACGACGTGGACTACGTCGACGACAGCAAGGGCACGAACGTCGGCGCGACGGTGGCCGCGCTCGACGGGCTCGCGCAGAAGATCGTGCTGATCGCGGGCGGCGACGGCAAGGGGCAGGATTTCGCGCCGCTGGTCGCGCCGGTCGCGCGCTGGTGCCGCGCGGTGATGCTGATCGGCCGCGACGCGCCGGCGATCCGCGACACGCTCGCCGAAACCGGCGTGCCGCTCGTGGACCACGCGACGCTCGAAGGCGCGGTGCACGCGGCGGCCGACCTGGCCGAGCCGGGCGATGCGGTGCTGTTGTCGCCTGCATGCGCGAGCCTCGACATGTTCAGGAACTACGCCCATCGCGCGGAAGTGTTCCGCGCGGCGGTCGACGAAATCGCCATCGACAAAGGAGCGACGCCATGAGCTGGTCCGATCGCCTCGTCTCCCGTTTCAACGACCGGCGCGACACCGGCGGCAATGCCGCGGGCGGCCGCGTCGCGTCGGCCACGCGCGCCGCGACGGGCGGCCTCGCGAGCGTCGTCAACGGCGTGCGCCCGAGCCGTTCGCGGATGCTCGATTTCGACTATTCGCTGTTGTGGGTCGCGATCGCGCTGCTGGGGCTCGGCGTCGTGATGGTGTATTCGGCGTCGATCGCGATGCCCGATTCGCCGAAATACGCGTCGTATCACGACTACGCGTTCCTGATGCGCCACTGCGTGTCGCTCACCGTCGCGTTCATCGCGGCGGTGCTCGCGTTCCGCGTGCCGGTGTCGACCTGGGACAAGTACGCGCCGCATCTTTTCCTGATCGCACTGGTCGGCCTCGTGATCGTGCTGATCCCGCACGTCGGCAAGGGCGTGAACGGTGCGCGCCGCTGGATTCCGCTCGGCATCACCAACATGCAGCCGTCGGAAATCATGAAGCTCGCGGTGACGATCTACGCGGCGAACTACACGGTGCGCAAGCAGGAATACATGCAGAGCTTCGCGAAGGGCTTCCTGCCGATGGCGTTCGCGGTCGGCCTGGTCGGCGCGCTGCTGCTGCTCGAGCCCGACATGGGCGCGTTCATGGTGGTCGCCGCGATCGCGATGGGCGTGCTGTTCCTCGGCGGCGTGAACGGCAAGCTGTTCGGCGGCCTCGTCGCGACGGCGGTCGGCACGTTCACGATGCTCGTGTGGCTGTCGCCGTGGCGTCGCGAGCGGATCTTCGCGTATCTCGATCCGTGGGACGAGCGCTACGCGCAGGGCAAGGCCTACCAGCTCACGCACTCGCTGATCGCGTTCGGCCGCGGCGAGTGGTTCGGCGTCGGCCTCGGCGGCAGCGTCGAGAAGCTGAATTACCTGCCGGAAGCGCATACCGACTTCATCCTCGCGGTGATCGGCGAGGAGCTCGGCTTCGTCGGCGTGCTGGTCGTGATCCTGCTGTTCTACTGGATCGTGCGCCGCGCGTTCGAGATCGGCCGCCAGGCGCTCGCGCTCGATCGCACGTTCGCGGGCCTGATGGCGAAGGGCATCGGCATCTGGTTCGGCGCGCAGACGTTCATCAACATGGGCGTGAATCTCGGCTTGCTGCCGACCAAGGGCCTGACGCTGCCGCTCGTGAGCTACGGCGGCTCCGGCATCCTGCTGAACTGCGTCGCGCTCGCGGTGTTGCTGCGGGTCGACTACGAGAACCGGGTGCTGATGCGCGGAGGGAAGGTATGACCGCGTCGCAACGCACGCTGATGGTGATGGCAGGCGGCACCGGGGGCCACGTGTTCCCGGGGCTCGCGGTCGCGCACCGGATGGAAGCGGCGGGCTGGCGCGTCGTATGGCTTGGCAATCCGGCCGGGATGGAAGCGACGCTCGTGCCGAAGCACGGTATTCCGATGGAGTACGTGCGGTTCGGCGGGCTGCGCGGCAAGGGCCTGAAGACCAAGCTGACGCTGCCGGTCAACCTGCTGCGCGCATGCTGGCAGAGCCTCGGCGCGCTGCGCCGCGTGCGGCCCGACGTCGTGCTCGGGATGGGCGGCTACATCACGTTTCCGGCGGGCGTGATGACCGCGCTGTCGGGGCGTCCGCTCGTGCTGCATGAACAGAATTCGATCGCGGGCCTCACGAACAAGGTGCTCGCGAAACTCGCGAAGCGCGTGCTCGTCGCGTTCCCCGGCGCGCTGCCGCACGCGGAATGGACGGGTAACCCGATTCGCGCGGAACTCGCGCACACGGAACCGCCCCAGGCACGCTATGCGTCGCGCGGCGGCCCGCTGAACGTGCTGGTCGTCGGCGGCAGCCTCGGGGCGGCCGCGCTGAACGAAGTCGTGCCGCGCGCGCTGGCGCTGCTGGCGCCGGGCGAGCGTCCGCGCGTCGTGCACCAGGCCGGCGTGAAGCACATCGAGGCACTGAAGGCGAATTACGAAGCGGCCGGTTTCGCGGCCGGCGAGGACGTGCGGCTCGTGCCGTTCATCGACGACATGGCGGCCGCGTATGCGGCGGCGGATCTGGTGATCTGCCGGTCGGGCGCGATGACGGTGTCGGAGATCGCGGCGGTGGGCGTGGCGGCGCTGTTCGTGCCGTTCCCGCATGCGGTCGACGATCACCAGACGACCAACGCCGCGTTTCTCGCCGATGCGGGCGCGGCCGTGCTGGTGCAACAACGCGACCTGTCGGCGGAACTGCTCGCCGACTGGCTGCGCGGCCAGTCGCGGGCCTCGCTCGCGGACATGGCGGAACGTTCGCGCTCGCTCGCGAAGCCCGAGGCTACCGACGAAGTCGCGCGCGTCTGCGCGAAGGCGGCCGGCGCGAACCTGGAACAACTGCAATGAAACACATCGTCAAACACATTCATTTCGTCGGGATCGGCGGCGCGGGGATGAGCGGCATCGCCGAAGTGCTGGTCAACCTCGGCTACGCGGTCAGCGGCTCGGACCTGTCGCGCAATGCGGTGACCGACCGGCTCGAAGCGCTGGGCGCGCGGATCGCGATCGGTCACGACGCGGCGAACATCGAGGGCGCGAACGCGGTCGTCGTATCGACGGCCGTGCGCTCCGACAACCCGGAAGTGCTGGCCGCGCGCGCGAAGCGCGTGCCGATCGTGCAGCGCGCGGTGATGCTGGCGGAGCTGATGCGCCTGAAGCAGGGGATCGCGATCGCCGGCACGCACGGCAAGACCACGACGACGAGCCTCGTCGCGAGCGTGCTCGCGGCGGGCGGGCTGGACCCGACCTTCGTGATCGGCGGCCGGCTGATCAGCGCCGGCGCGAACGCGCGGCTCGGCACGGGCGACTTCATCGTCGCCGAAGCCGACGAGTCGGATGCGTCGTTCCTGAACCTGTATCCGGTGATTGAAGTCATCACGAACATCGATGCCGACCACATGGACACCTACGGCCACGATTTCGCGCGGCTCAAGCAGGCGTTCATCGAATTCACGCAGCGCCTGCCGTTCTACGGCAGCGCGGTGGTGTGCGTCGACGATCCGAACGTACGGCAGATCATCCCGTTCATCTCGAAGCCGGTCGTGCGCTACGGCCTGTCGCCGGACGCGCAGGTGCGCGCGGAAGACATCGACGCGCGCGACGGCCGGATGCATTTCACGGTGATCCGCGAAGGGCGCGCGCCGCTCGCGGTGGTGCTGAACATGCCGGGCCTGCACAACGTGCAGAACGCGCTCGCGGCGATCGCGATCGCGACCGATCTCGGCGTGTCGGACGACGCGATCCAGCTGGCGCTGGCGGAGTTCAACGGCGTCGGCCGGCGCTTCCAGCGTTACGGCGAAGTGGCGAGCGCGGACGGCGGCCAGTACACGCTGATCGACGACTACGGTCATCACCCGGTCGAGATGGCGGCGACGATCGCGGCCGCGCGCGGCGCGTTCCCGGGCCGCCGCCTCGTGCTGGCGTTCCAGCCGCACCGCTATACGCGCACGCGCGACTGCTTCGACGATTTCGTCAACGTGCTGTCGACCGTCGATGCGCTGGTGCTGACCGAAGTCTATGCGGCCGGCGAGGCCGCGATCCCGACGGCCAGCGGCGACGCATTGTCGCGCGCGCTGCGCGCGGCGGGCAAGGTTGATCCGGTGTTCGTCGCGACGGTCGACGACGTGCCGGACGCTTTGGCGAAAGTCGCGCAGAACGGCGACGTGGTGATCACGATGGGAGCGGGTTCGATCGGCGGCGTGCCGGCGAAGCTCGCGCAACACATTCAACAGAAGGCATGACATGAGCGGGATCGATCCGAAACGTTTCGGCAAGGTGGCAGTGTTGTTCGGCGGGGAATCCGCCGAGCGCGAGGTGTCGCTCACCTCGGGCCGCCTCGTGCTGCAGGGCCTGCGTGACGCGGGCGTCGACGCGCATCCGTTCGACCCGGCCGAGCGGCCGCTGTCGGCGCTGAAGGACGAAGGCTTCGTGCGCGCGTTCAACGCGCTGCACGGCGGCTACGGCGAGAACGGCCAGATCCAGGGCGCGCTCGATTTCTACGGGATTCGCTACACGGGCAGCGGCGTGCTGGGCTCGGCGCTCGGCCTCGACAAGTTCCGCACGAAACTCGTGTGGCAGCAGACGGGCGTGCCGACGCCGCCGTTCGAGACGGTGATGCGCGGCGACGACCTGGCCGCGCGCGCGACCGACATCGTCGCGAAGCTCGGTCTGCCGCTGTTCGTGAAGCCGGCGAGCGAGGGCTCGAGCGTCGCGGTGCTGAAGGTGAAGACGGCCGACGCGCTGCCGGCCGCGCTCGAGGAAGCCGCGACGCACGACAAGATCGTGATCGTCGAGAAGAGCATCGAAGGCGGCGGCGAATACACCGCGTGCATCGCCGGCGATCTCGACCTGCCGCTGATCAAGATCGTGCCGGCGGGCGAGTTCTACGACTACCACGCGAAGTACGTCGCCGACGATACGCAGTACCTGATCCCGTGCGGCCTGCCGGCGCAACAGGAAGCGGAACTGAAGCGCATCGCGCGCCGCGCGTTCGACGTGCTCGGCTGCACCGACTGGGGCCGCGCGGATTTCATGCTCGACGCGGCCGGCAATGCGTATTTCCTGGAAGTGAACACGGCCCCCGGGATGACCGACCACTCGCTGCCGCCGAAGGCCGCGCGCGCGGTCGGCATCAGCTATTCGGAGCTGGTCGTGAAGGTGCTGTCGCTCACGCTCAACGACTGACGCAGGAACGGAACGACGTATGTGGAACAACGTTCGCCAACTCAACCTTGCCGCCAGCGCGCTGTACGCGCTGCTGCTGCTCGTGTTGGCGGCGGCCGGCTGCTACTGGCTGATCCAGCGCCCGACGTTCGCGCTGCGGGAAATCCGGATCGACGGCGATACCGAGCACATCAACTCGCCGACGGTGCGCGCGGGCGTGGTCGGCCGGCTGAAGGGCAATTTCTTCACGGTCGATCTCGATACGGCGCGTGCGGCGTTCGAGCAGATGCCGTGGGTGCGTCACGCGAGCGTGCGCCGGGTGTGGCCGAATGCGCTGGCTGTCACGCTCGAGGAGTACAAACCGCTCGGGACCTGGGGCAGCGATCAGCTGGTGAGCGTCGACGGCGAGCTGTTCACCGCGAACCAGGGCGAGCTGGAGCAGGAACTGCCGGCGTTCGACGGCCCGGAAGGCAGCGCGAAGGAAGTCGTCACGCGGTATCGCGACTTCGGGAAATGGTTTGCGCCGCTGAAGGCGGCGCCGGAAGAAGTGACGCTGTCGGCGCGGTACGCGTGGACGGTGAAGCTGTCGAACGGCATGCAGGTGGAACTGGGCAAGGAACGCAACAGCGACACGCTGCATGACCGGAGCCAGCGCCTGGTCGCCGCGTGGCCGGCCGTCACGGAGCGTTGGGGCAACGACATCGAGTACGCGGACCTGCGCTATCCGAACGGATTCGCGATTCGCGCGGCAGGCATGCGGTTCCTGACCGATACCGACAAGCGCAAGAAGTAACGAGAGATCACACGCAAGAGCACTTTATGAGCAAAGACTACAAGGATCTGCTGGTTTCCCTCGACATCGGCACGTCGAAGGTGGTGGCCATCGTCGCCGAGCTGAAGGGCGAGGGTCACTACGAGGTGATCGGTCTCGGCCAGAGCGAGTCGAAGGGTCTGAAGAAAGGTGTGGTGGTCAACATCGAGGCCACCGTGCAGTCGATCCAGCGCGCGCTCGAGGAAGCCGAGCTGATGGCCGACTGCAAGATCACCAACGTGTTTACGGGGATCGCGGGCAGCCACATCCGCAGCTTCAACTCGAGCGGGATGGTCGCGATCAAGGACAAGGAAGTCACGCAGACGGACGTCGCGCGCGTGATCGAGACCGCGAAGGCGATCAACATCCCGACCGACCAGCAGGTGCTGCACATCCTCACGCAGGAATTCATCATCGACGGCCAGGAAGACGTGCGCGAGCCGATCGGGATGAGCGGCATCCGGCTGGAAGTGAAGGTGCACATCGTGACGGGCGCGGTGAGCGCCGCGCAGAACATCGTCAAGTGCGTGCGCCGCTGCGGGCTGGAAGTGAACGACCTGATCCTGCAGCCGCTCGCGTCGTCGCTGGCGGTGCTGACGGAAGACGAGAAGGATCTCGGCGTGGTGCTGGTCGACATCGGCGGCGGCACGACGGACATCGCGATCTTCGCCGAAGGCGCGATCCGCCACACGGCGGTGATCCCGATCGCCGGCGACCAGATCACGAGCGACATCGCGATGGCGCTGCGCACGCCGACGCCGGACGCGGAAGACATCAAGGTCGGCTACGGGATCGCGAAGCAGGCGCTCGCCGATCCGGACGAAATGGTCGAAGTGCCGGGCCTCGGCGAACGCGGTCCGCGCACGCTGTCGCGCCAGGCGCTCGCGGCGGTGATCGAGCCGCGCGTCGAGGAACTGTTCTCGCTCGTGCAGCAGGTCGTGCGCGAGTCCGGTTATGAAGAACTCCTGAGCTCCGGCGTGGTCATTACCGGCGGTGCCTCGATGATGCCGGGCATGGTCGAGCTCGGCGAAGACATTTTCCTGAAACCGGTGCGCATCGGCGCGCCGGAATACGCAGGCGGCCTGTCCGACGTCGTGCGCAATCCGCGCTACTCGACGGCGATGGGGCTGCTCGTCGAAGGCAGTGCGCAGCGCATGCGCGGCCGCAAGGTCGCCGTGCAGTCCGGCAACGCGGGGCAGGTGTTCTCGCGGATGAAGGAATGGTTCCTGAGCAACTTCTGACAAACCGAATCGAAATTCGCGCTGGTGCCGGCGGCTGGCGCGCGACAGGGGGTTGCCCGATCTCCTGCCGAATAACGGCCGAGTAGCAGTCATTCTCTTGACGGAGGCAACAATGGAATTCGAAATGCTGGAAACCGAGACCAACGGCACCATCATCAAGGTGGTCGGCGTTGGCGGCGCTGGCGGCAATGCCGTCCAGCACATGATCAACCGCGGCGTGCAGGGCGTCGACTTCATCGTGATGAACACGGACGCCCAGGCGCTGTCGCGTTCGCGCGCATCGTCGGTGATCCAGCTCGGCAACACGGGTCTGGGCGCCGGTGCGAAGCCGGAAATGGGTCGTGCGGCGGCGGAAGAAGCGCGTGAGCGCATCGCCGACGCACTGCGCGGCGCGCACATGGTGTTCATCACGGCCGGCATGGGCGGTGGCACGGGTACGGGCGCGGCGCCGGTGGTCGCGCAGATCGCGAAGGAGATGGGCATTCTGACGGTCGGTGTCGTCAGCAAGCCGTTCGAGTTCGAAGGCGGCAAGCGCATGCGCGTCGCCGAAGCAGGCTCGCAGCAACTGGAGGATCACGTCGACTCGCTGATCGTCGTGCTGAACGACAAGCTGTTCGACGTGATGGGCGACGACGCCGAGATGGACAAGTGCTTCCAGTGCGCGGACGACGTGTTGAACAACGCGGTGGCAGGCATCGCGGAAATCATCAACGTCGACGGCCTCGTGAACGTCGACTTCGAAGACGTGAAGACGGTGATGGGCGAGCAGGGCAAGGCGATGATGGGCACGGCGACGGTCGCCGGCGTCGATCGCGCGCGCCTCGCGGCGGAACAGGCCGTGGCGAGCCCGCTGCTCGAAGGCGTCGATCTGTCGGGCGCGCGCGGCGTGCTGGTCAACATCACGTCGAGCCGTTCGCTGCGTCTGTCGGAAACGCGCGAAGTGATGAACACGATCAAGAGCTACGCGGCGGAAGATGCGACGGTGATCTTCGGTGCGGTGTACGACGACGCGATGGGCGATGCACTGCGCGTGACGGTCGTGGCGACGGGTCTGGGCCGTGCGGCGAAGAAGCAGCAGTCGGCACCGATGACGCTGCTGCGCACGGGTACGGACAACCAGCCGGTCAGCGCGGTGTCGCACGGCTACGCGCCGGCGCAGCACGTCAGCACGGCCGACTACGGCGCGCTCGATACGCCGGCGGTGTGGCGCAATTCGCGCGAAACCGCGGCATCGCACGTGCAGGCGCTGCAGGAGAAGGGTGTCGACACGTACGACATCCCGGCTTTCCTGCGCAAGCAGGCTGACTGACGCAAACACAGGCGAAGCCGCGGCGCAGTCGTTGAGATCGCCGCGGTATCGCCGGCGTGACGGATGCTACGGACCCAGACAGGCCGCGTCGGATGCGACGCCGGGCCGGGAAAGGTGCCCTCTTCGCTTGAGCGAAGCGGGATGGGCCGGGCTGTCCGCAACACGCTGAAAAACCGTATCGCTATGAGGGACCAGCCATGATTCAAGTGGGCGACGCGCTGCCCGACGCGCAATTGTTCGAGTTCATCGACGACGCGCGCGAAGGGTGTACGCTGGGGCCGAACGCCTGCAGCGTGCGCGACCAGGTGGCGGGAAAGCGGGTGGTGATCTTCGGATTGCCGGGCGCTTTCACGCCGACCTGCTCGGCGCAGCATGTGCCGGGCTACGTCGAACACGCTGAGCAATTGCGCGCGGCGGGGATCGACGAGATCTGGTGCGTGTCCGTCAACGACGCATTCGTGATGGGCGCATGGGGACGTGATCTGCACACCGCGGGCAAGGTGCGCATGATGGCGGACGGCAGCGCGGCTTTCACTCATGCGCTGGGGCTGACGCAGGATTTGTCCGCGCGTGGCATGGGAATTCGTTCCCTGCGCTACGCGATGGTGATTGACGGCGGTGTGGTCAAGACGCTGGCCGTCGAGGCGCCGGGCAAATTCGAAGTGAGCGATGCGGCGAGTGTTCTCGCGACGTTGACGTCCTGATCGTGCGGTGCGCCGTTGCCTTCCGGCAACGCTGCTCACCGGCCTCAGGGCAGTTGTAACACGGGCTGATGACCGGAAACGCCTCCGTTCCGGGCATCGGCCCGTCCCGTATCGGCACGGGTAAACTGTCGAAACAGATTGATACGCAGTTTCAGACAGCGTTGAATAGGGAATTACGCTATAATCCCGCCTATCGAATATAACTCCTGATTGATATCTTCAATCAAGACGAAGAAGACCATGTTGAAGCAGCGCACCATCAAATCCATCGTGAAGACCGTGGGTATCGGTGTCCACTCGGGCCGCAAGATCGAGTTGACGCTCCGTCCCGCCGCGCCCGGCACGGGCATCGTCTTTTCACGCGTCGACCTGCCCACGCCGGTCGACATTCCCGCATCGGCGATGTCGATCGGCGACACGCGGCTCGCGTCGGTGTTGCAGAAGGATGGCGTGCGCGTGTCGACGGTCGAGCACCTGATGTCCGCGTGTGCGGGTCTCGGCATCGACAACCTGTATGTCGATGTGACGGCCGAGGAAATCCCGATCATGGACGGCAGCGCCGCCACGTTCGTGTTCCTGATCCAGTCCGCCGGCATCGAGGAACAGAACGCGCCGAAGCGTTTCATCAAGGTGAAGAAGCCGGTCGAAATCCGTGACGGCGACAAGTTCGCGCGGCTCGATCCGTATTTCGGCTTCAAGCTGAAGTTCTCGATCGACTTCCGTCACCCGGCCGTCGACAAGACGGGCCAGGAACTCGAGGTCGATTTCGCGACCACGTCGTACGTGCGCGAGATCGCGCGTGCGCGCACGTTCGGTTTCGCGCACGAAGCCGAGATGCTGCGCGAGATCGGCCTGGCGCGCGGCGGCAGCATGGACAACGCGATCGTGCTCGACGAGTACCGGATCCTGAACAACGACGGGCTGCGCTACGACGACGAGTTCGTGAAGCACAAGATGCTCGACGCGATCGGCGATCTGTACGTGATCGGCCATCCGCTGCTGGCGTCGTACACCGCGTACAAGTCGGGCCACGGCCTGAACAACGCGTTGCTGCGCGAACTGCTCGCGCACGAAGACGCGTACGAGATCGTGACGTTCGACGATCCGCAGGCTGCACCGAAGGGGTTCGCGTTCGACGCGCAGACGGCCTTCGCGTGACCGGCGTTCAGCGCAAGCGATAAAAAAAGCGACCCTCGGGTCGCTTTTTTGTTGGCTGGCGGCCGCCGATGACCGGTGCGGTCAACGCGGCTTCGCGCCGTGCCGTGCCGCCATCCGCGCGAGCGCGGCCTGCAGCGGCGATGGTTCGAGGTGGTCGGCGAGGTCGCGCAGCGCGGCGGCGCCGGCCGAGGTCATCCGAGCCTGCTTCACGTGCGGCGGCTCCGGCGCGTCTTTCGGCCGCACGCGCACGCGCAGCGTCGTCACGGGCCAGCCGCGCTTCTGGAGGTCGCCGAGCAGCCGCACCTCGACCTGTCGCAGCCGTGCTGCCAGCGCATTGTGCGCGGCAAAGAGGGTCAGGGTGCCGTCCTTGATGAAGCCCGGTTCGACGTGATTCGCCAGATAATCGGGCAGGCAAGCGCCCAGGTCGCGCTGCAGCGACGCGATCTGCTCGACACCGGCGCGCAGCGCCGCGAATGCGTCGGTACGACCGAGCACTTCGGACACGGGTTGCGGACGATAGGCGGCGAGCGGGCCGAAACGCTTGGAAAATCGGTTCATCGAGGCTTTATTCGAGCGCGCACGCGCGCGGACGTTGCAGCCGATTGTACCCGTGCCGGCCCGCGCACGGGCGGCTTTCGCCCCTGTCCGCCCGGCCCCGGCGCGCCATGCCCGTGCGGCCGGGACGCAGGCGCACGCGTCCCCGCGTGCTAAAATTCGACGTTTGAGTCCACTAATTCGCTAAGCCGCCGAGGCTCGGGCGCCGGGGCGCGCAACACGCGCCGGGCGCCGGTGCTGCGACGCAGGATCCGATCCGATGACAACCGGTTTTCTCCAGAAAATTTTTGGCAGCCGCAACCAGCGGCTCGTCAAGCAATACCAAAAGACCGTCGCGACGATCAATGCGCTCGAAACGCAGATCGAGAAGCTGACGGACGACCAGTTGCGCGGCAAGACGGACGAATTCCGCCAGCGGGTCGCGGCCGGCGAGTCGCTCGACAAGCTGCTGCCCGAGGCCTTCGCGGTGTGTCGCGAGGCGAGCCGTCGCGTGCTGAAGATGCGGCACTTCGACGTGCAGATGATCGGCGGCATGGTGCTCCACTACGGCAAGATCGCGGAAATGCGCACCGGCGAGGGCAAGACGCTCGTCGCGACGCTGCCCGTGTACCTGAACGCGCTGGCCGGCCGCGGTGTGCACGTCGTGACCGTCAACGACTACCTCGCGCAGCGCGACGCCGAATGGATGGCGCGCCTCTACAACTTCCTCGGTCTGTCGGTCGGCATCAACCTGTCCGGCATGGAGCACGACCAGAAGCAGCAGGCCTACGCGGCGGACATCACGTACGGCACGAACAACGAATTCGGCTTCGACTACCTGCGCGACAACATGGTCTACGAGACCGACGCGCGCGTGCAGCGGGCCCTGAACTTCGCGGTCGTCGACGAAGTGGACTCGATCCTGATCGACGAAGCGCGTACGCCGCTGATCATTTCGGGCCAGGCCGAGGATCACACCGAGCTGTACGTGCGGATGAACGCACTGCCGCCGCTGCTCGAGCGCCAGATCGGCGAAGAGAAGGCCGACGGCACGGGCGTCGAGAAGCCGGGCGACTACACGCTCGACGAGAAGGCGCGCCAGGTGTTCCTGACGGAATCGGGCCACGAGAAGGCCGAGCGCCTGCTTGCCGAATGGGGCCTGATCGGCGAGGGCGAGAGCCTGTACGCGCCGCAGAACATCACGCTGATGCACCACGTGTACGCGGCGCTGCGCGCCCATACGCTGTTCCACAAGGATCAGCACTACGTCGTGCAGAACGGCGAAGTGGTCATCGTCGACGAATTCACGGGCCGCCTGATGGCCGGCCGCCGCTGGTCCGACGGGCTGCACCAGGCCGTCGAGGCGAAGGAACACGTGAAGATCCAGAGCGAGAACCAGACGCTCGCGTCGATCACGTTCCAGAACTACTTCCGGATGTACGCGAAGCTGGCCGGCATGACCGGCACCGCGGACACCGAAGCGTACGAATTCAACGAGATCTACGGTCTCGAGACGGTCGTGATCCCGACCAACCGCCCGCCGAAGCGGATCGACAAGCAGGACCAGATCTACAAGACGGCCAAGGAGCGCTACGACGCGGTGATCCGCGACATCCGCGACTGCTACGAGCGCGGCCAGCCCGTGCTGGTCGGCACGACGTCGATCGAGAACTCCGAACTGCTGTCGCACCTGCTGAAGCAGGCCGGGCTGCCGCACGAAGTGCTGAACGCGAAGCAGCACGAGCGTGAAGCGGCGATCGTCGCGGAAGCTGGCCGTCCGAAGCGCATCACGATCGCGACCAACATGGCCGGCCGCGGTACCGACATCGTGCTCGGCGGCAATGCGGAGAAGCAGGCGGCGTTCATCGAGGCCGACGATTCGATCCCGGCCGACGAAAAGGCGCGCCGCATCCAGAAGCTGCACGACGAGTGGGAAACGCTGCACGAGGAGGTGAAGGCCGCGGGCGGCCTGCACATCATCGGCACCGAGCGCCACGAATCGCGCCGGATCGACAACCAGCTGCGCGGCCGTGCAGGCCGTCAGGGCGATCCGGGCTCGTCGCGCTTCTACCTGTCGCTCGACGATCCGCTGCTGCGCATCTTCGCGGGCGATCGCGTGCGCTCGATCATGGATCGCCTGAAGATGCCGGAAGGCGAGGCGATCGAAGCCGGCATCGTCACGCGGTCGATCGAATCGGCGCAGCGCAAGGTCGAAGCGCGCAACTTCGACATCCGCAAGCAGCTGCTCGAATACGACGACGTGTCGAACGACCAGCGCAAGGTGATCTACCAGCAGCGCAACGAGCTGCTCGAAGCACACGACATCACCGAGACGATCACCGCGATGCGTCACGGCGTGATCACCGAAGTCGTCCGCCAGTTCGTGCCGGAAGGCAGCATCGAAGAGCAGTGGGACGTGCCCGAGCTCGAGGAAGCGCTGCGCAACGACTGGCAGCTCGATCTCGCGATCCAGGAAATGGTGAACGAGTCGTCGTCGATCACGGCCGAGGAGATCCTCGACGCGGTGACGACGGCCGCCGACGAGCAGTACGAGGCGAAGGTCGCGATGGTCGGTCGCGAATCGTTCAGCGCGTTCGAGCGCTCGGTGATGCTGCAGACGGTCGACCGCCTGTGGCGCGAGCACCTCGCGGCGCTCGACCACTTGCGCCAGGGCATTCACCTGCGCGGCTATGCGCAGAAGAACCCGAAGCAGGAGTACAAGCGCGAGGCGTTCGAACTGTTCGCCGCGATGCTCGACGCGATCAAGCAGGAAGTCACGCGCATTGTGATGAACGTGCAGATCCAGTCGCCGGAGCAGCTCGAGGAGGCGGCCGAGCAGATCGAGGAGCGCGGCGGTCATCTCGAGAACGTCGAATACCAGCACGCCGACTACGCGGACGCCGGCGCCCCGGTGGCGAACGTCACGACTGCTGCTGCGGCGGCCACGGCGACGGCCGACATGGTCGGCAGCGCGATGACGCACGGCGGCCCCGGCGGCGAAATGCCGAAGGTCGGCCGCAACGACCCGTGCCCGTGCGGCAGCGGCAAGAAGTACAAGCAATGTCACGGGAAGCTGTCATGATCGGCGGCGGCGCGCGTCACGCGTGCCGCGTCGTTCGCAGCTTCGAATCAGTGATGTGAGTTGTGGCGGCCCGCGCGTGCGGCCGCCGGTTCTTCCAATCGATGCCGGCGCGTGCCGGCATTTTCCATCCGGCAGGTGTGCCCCATGGCAGTCAATTTTCCGTCGATCGATCCCGCCCAACTGCATCCCGTCGCCGGCGTCACGCTCGGCTGGGCGGAGGCGAACATCCGCAAGCCGAATCGCAAGGACGTGCTGGTCATTTCCGTCGACGAAGGCGCGACGGTCGCGGGCGTGTTCACCGAAAACCGTTTCTGCGCAGCGCCGGTCACCGTCTGCCGCGAGCATCTGGCGAAGGTGCGTGCGGGCGGCGCGGGCATCCGCGCACTGGTCGTGAATACCGGCAATGCGAACGCGGGCACCGGCGAGCCGGGCCTCGTGAACGCCCGTGAAACGTGCACGGAACTCGCACGCCTCGCGGGCATCGAGCCGGCGCAAGTGCTGCCGTTCTCGACCGGCGTGATCCTCGAGCCGCTGCCGATCGACCGCCTGAAGGCCGGTCTGCCGGCCGCGCTCGCGAACCGCAAGGCCGCGAACTGGTTCGACGCCGCGCAGGCGATCATGACGACCGACACGCTGCCGAAGGCGACGTCGCGCCAGGTGACGATCGACGGTCACACGGTCACGCTGACGGGCATCAGCAAGGGCGCGGGCATGATCAAGCCGAACATGGCGACGATGCTCGGCTTCCTCGCGTTCGATGCGAACGTCGCGCAGCCGGTGCTCGACACGCTCGTGAAGGAAGTCGCCGACCGCTCGTTCAACTGCATCACGATCGACGGCGACACGTCGACGAACGACTCGTTCATCCTGATCGCATCGGGCAAGAGCACGCTGCCGGCCATCACGTCGACCGATTCGCCGGCCTATGCGGCGCTGCGCGACGCGGTGACGGAGGTCGCGCAGGTGCTGTCGCAACTGATCGTGCGCGACGGCGAAGGCGCGACGAAATTCATGACGGTGCAGGTCGAAGGCGGCAAGAGCGTCGCCGAATGCCGCCAGATCGCGTACGCGATCGGCCACTCGCCGCTCGTGAAGACGGCCTTCTACGCATCCGACCCCAACCTGGGCCGGATTCTCGCGGCGATCGGCTATGCGGGCGTCGCGGATCTCGACGTCGGCAAGATCGACCTCTATCTCGACGACGTGCTCGTCGCGAAGGCAGGCGGCCGCAATCCGGCCTACCAGGAAGAGGACGGCCAACGCGTGATGAAGCAGAGCGAGATCACGATCCGCGTGCTGCTCGGGCGCGGCGACGCGCAGGCCACCGTCTGGACGTGCGACCTGTCGCACGATTACGTGAGCATCAACGCGGATTACCGCTCCTGATCGGGAGCGCTCGAACGACATGGACAAGCTTGAACAGTTTCTGACGCGCGCGGAAGCGCTGCTCGGCCGTCTCGAAGGGATGCTGCCGCCCGCACCGGCGGCCATCGACTGGAACGCGGCGCACGCGTTCCGCTGGCGCAAGCGCCAGGGGCGCGGTTACCTGCAGCCGGTACCGGCCGTGTCGTCGATCACGCTCGGCGACCTGCACAACATCGACCGCCAGAAGGCGCTGATCGACCAGAACACGCGGCAGTTCGTGCAGCGCAAGCCGGCCAACAACGTGCTGCTGACCGGCGCGCGCGGTACCGGCAAGTCGTCGCTGATCAAGGCGTGCCTGAATGCGTACGCGAACGACGGGCTGCGCCTGATCGAAGTCGACAAGGACGACCTGCACGATCTCGGCGACATCGTCGACCTGATCTCGCAGCGTCCGGAGCGGTTCATCGTGTTTTGCGACGACCTGTCGTTCGAGGACGGCGAATCGGGCTACAAGGCGCTGAAGGTCGCGCTGGACGGGTCGATCGCCGCGCAGTCGGACAACGTGCTGATCTACGCGACGTCGAACCGTCGCCACCTGCTGCCCGAGTACATGAGCGACAACGAGTCGTACAAGCATCTTCCTGACGGCGAGATTCACCCCGGCGAAGTCGTCGAGGAGAAGATCTCGCTGTCGGAGCGCTTCGGCCTGTGGGTCAGCTTCTATCCGTTCAAGCAGGACGACTACCTCGACATCGTCGCGCACTGGCTGCGCCACTTCGGCTGCCCGGAGACGGAGATCGACACGGCACGCGGCGACGCCCTCGTGTGGGCGCTCGAGCGCGGCTCGCGCTCGGGCCGCGTCGCGTGGCAGTTCGCGCGGGACTGGTCGGGCCGCAAGGAGCAGGCATGAGCGCGGATCTGGCACAGGGCGCCGTGCGGGCGCCGGACGGCCGCAAGGTGACGGAAGTCGCGGTCGGCGTGATGGTGCAGCCGGACGGTCGGTATCTGCTCGCGCAACGCCTGCAGGGCAAACCGTATGAAGGTTACTGGGAGTTTCCGGGCGGCAAGCTGGAGGCCGGCGAAAGCGTCGAGGATGCGCTGGCGCGCGAGCTGCACGAGGAACTCGGCATCGAGGTCACGGCCAGCCACCGCTGGCACACGCTCGAGCACGATTATCCGCACGCGTACGTGCGGCTCTATTTCTGCAAGGTGACGGGCTGGACGGGCGAGCCGCACAGCAAGGAAGGGCAGGCGTTCGTATGGCAGCAACTGCCGGTCGAGGTCGCGCCGCTGCTGCCGGCGGCGCTGCCGGTGCTCGAACTGCTCGAGAAGGAAGCGGCGTCGCAATGACGCCGCGGCGGCCCGCCGGAAACGCGGGCCATATCGGCGGACGGCGGCGCCGCGCGCCGCTCAGCTGTCGCGGCGGTTGTCCGTGCCGTCCTCTTCCGACGACGGGCCCTCGTCGGAGGCGCCGCCGATCCGATACTTTTCCGCGGCCCATGCGCCAAGGTCGAGCTGCTTGCAGCGGGCCGAACAGAAGGGACGGAACTTGTTTTCAGGCGTCCAGCGCACTTCTGCGCCGCACGACGGACATTTCACAACGGTAGTCATACGAAAGCGTTGAACCGGCACGCGGCCGTTACAGATTACACAGGGTCAGATGGAACGGCACGTCGATGTCCACCGCACGCGGCCGCACGTCGCCGTCCTGCATGGTGAACCGTACCCACAGCATGTATTTGTTGGCGCTCGCTTCGGGAATGACGCGCAGCTCCGGCGCTACCCGCACCTGCATCAGTTGATAGGTGCGGCCGGACAGCATCTGCTGGTAGCTGCCCTGCATCGCCATGACCTTCGACGCCTGGCCTGATTCGCGCGCAAGCCGCAGCACGATCGCCGCGGCGTCGCGCAACGGCAGCATCGGCAGGACCCACTTCGCGATGTCCTGGCGCCGCTGCTCGGCGGGCCATTGCTGCCACGCGTAGTACGACGGCAGGTCGAACTTGCATGTCCCGCCCGGAATCACCGCGCGGCTGCGGATGCTGGCGAGCCACTCGTTGTCGACGAGGTGCTGGCCGGTCTTGCCCTGCATCTGCGCAAGATTCGCGAGCGTTTGCTCGATTTCACCGAGCACGGCTTCGAGCGCGTTCTGCTCGATGCCCGGATTGCCGCGAAAGGGGGCGAGCGTCTGGCGCTGACGTTCGAGCTCCTTCATCAGATCCGATTTCAGGTCCGCGCGGCCCGTTACCTCGGCGATTTCGAACAGCGTCGTCAGCGCGACGTGGTGTTCACGCGGGTCCTCCTGAGCCAAAAAGAACGCGAAGCGCTCGAACAGATCTTCGAGACGCAACAGCGTGCGAATTCGCTCGTTGAACGGATACTCGTAAAGAATCAAGCGCGCTCGCCTCTTGGGTAGGGATTGAAACAATGAAGGACATTCTAATGCCCCCTCTCTACCCTAGCAACGCGCCAATTTCGTACACCATCACGATTGCGCGCGATGCTCAGTGCGCGGCGGCCGCGAACGCGACGTAGCGTTGGTGCAGTGCATCGACCTGCGCGGCGAGCGCGTCGGGCGTGACCGCGTCGTTGACGATCACGTCGTCGGCCGCCGCGAGGCGGGCTTCACGCGTCGCCTGTCGCGCGATGATCGCTTCGACCTGTTCGCGCGTGAAGCCGTTGCGCCGCATCACGCGTGCGATCTGCGTTTCGACCGGACAGTCGACGACCAGCACGCGATCGCTGCGCGCCTTCCACGTGCCCGACTCGACGAGCAGCGGCACGACGAACATCACGTACGGGCCCCGAGCCTCGCGCGCCTCGCGATCGGTCTCCGCACGGATCAGCGGATGCGTGATCGCTTCGAGGCGCCGGCGCGCGTCGTCGTCGCTGAAGATCAGTGTGCGCATCTTCGCGCGATCGAGCGAGCCGTCGGCGGCCACGAAGCCGCGACCGAAAGCGTGCTCGATAGCCGGCATCGCGAGACCGCCCGGCGCGGTGATGCGATGGGCAATCAGGTCGGTATCGACGAGCGATGCGCCACGGGCGCCGAACAGGTCGGCAACGGTCGTCTTGCCGCTGCCGATGCCGCCCGTGAGTCCTACTGAAAACATGTCAGCCTCCGAGCGCCGCATAGAAAGGGGTGCCGAAAAACAGCGTGGCGACGCCGCCGGCTGCGAGGAACGGGCCGAACGGAATCGGCTCCTCGAAGCGCATGCGGCCGCGCCAGGTCGCGACGAGCCCGACGACCGCGCCGGTCACCGCCGCGAACAGTACGACCTGCGGCAGTGCGGCCCAGCCCATCCATGCGCCGAGCGCGGCAAGCAGCTTCAGGTCGCCGAAACCGATGCCCTCGATGCCGCGCAGCCATTTGAATAGCCAGTAGATCGACCACAGGAACAGGTAGCCGGCCATCGCGCCGATCACGGCCGAGCGCAGCGAAGCGAACGTGCCGCCGAGGTTCAGCACGAGCCCGGCCCACAGCAGCGGCAGCGTCATCGAATCGGGCAGGTAGCCGGTCCGGATATCGATCGCGCTCATCGCGAGCAGCGCCGCGCACAGCGCGAACGCGGCAAGCGCGGCGACGGTCGGGCCGAACGCCGCGAGCGAGCCGGCCGCGAGCCCTGCGCACGCGAGCTCGACGAGCGGATAGCGGATGCCGATCGCATGGCCGCAGCGCCGGCAGCGTCCGCGCAGCATCAGATAGCTGACGACCGGGATGTTCTCCCATGCGCGCAACACGTGGCCGCAATGCGGGCAGGCGCTGCGCGGGCGCCACAGATCGTAGCGCGGCGGATAACCATCGTCGGGCGGGGTGCTTGCGGCGCCCGTCGCTTCGGCGATCTCGGCCTGCCACGCGCGCTGCATCATCACGGGCAACCGGTGCACGACCACGTTCAGGAAGCTGCCGATGCAAAGGCCGATGACGACCGCGAACGCATACTGCAGCGCGGGCGGCAGCATCGCCAGCGCGAGCAGCGTGCTCTCGGGCGAATCGGAAACGGCGGACAGGGGCGCTGGCGTCATGAGGCTCAAGGATCGGACTAAAAGGCGACAGAATCGGTTGCGATGCTACACCACGTTGCCGAGCTGAAGGATCGGCAGGTACATCGCGATCACGAGGCCGCCGACGAGCGCGCCAAGGACGATCACGATCAACGGTTCGCCGAGCGCCGCGAGCGCATCGAGACGCGCGTCGAGCTGGCGTTCGCACAATGCGGCGATGTCGCCGAGCATCGAGTCGAGCGCACCGGTTTCCTCGGCGACGGCGATCGGTTGCACGACGTCGTCCGGAAAGCAGCCGGCCGAATGCATCGCATCGGCCAGACGGACGCCGCGCAACACGCGTGCGGCGATGTGCGCGGTGGCGTGCGCGAACACCGGGTGGCCGGCCGTGCGCTCGAGCGTGGCGAACGCATCGGCGAGCGGCACGCCGGCGCCGAGCAGGGTCGCCAGCGAGCGGCACCAGCGTGCGGCCGCGAACCGTTCCAGCGCGCTGCCCGCGAGCGGCGCGCGCAGCAGGCGCCGCGCGAGCGCATGACGCAGCGCGACCGAGCGCCGCAGCGCATGCTGCGCGGCCAGCGCTATGGCGGCCGCACCGGCCAGCAGCACACCGCCCCACGCCGACAGTGCCGAGGACAGCGCGAGTAGTGCGCGGGTCGGCGCGGGCAGGGCGGCGCCGAAACCGTCGAAGATCTGCCGGAAGGTCGGCACGACCCACACCATCAAGGCTGCCGAGATCGCGAGCGCGAACAGGATGACGGCGGCCGGATACGCGAGTGCGGCGCGCAGCTTGCGCCATTGCGCATCGGCGCGCTCGCGATGTTCCGCGACCCGGGTCAGCACGATGCCGAGCGACCCGGACGCCTCGCCGACCTCGATCAACTGGCGATACAGCGTGCCGAACTGCGATGGATAGCGTGCGAGCGCATCGGCAAAGCGCCGGCCGCCGACGATTTCACGGGCGAGTCCCGCGGCGATGCGCGGCACGCCGTCGCGCGTGCGGGTGCGGGCGAGCATCTCGAGCGACGGCGCAAGCGGCAGGCCGGCCTGCAGCAGACTTGCGAGCTGGCGCGTGAAGCGCGTGATGTCGCGTGCGGCCGCCGCGGGCGGACGGGCCGGCCCGCGGCCGTCGAGCGACAGTACCGCGATGCCGTCGCGTGCGAGCGTGGCGCGCGCGGCCGCGGCGTCGAAGGCGACGACGATCCCGCGGCGCGGCGAGCCGTCGCGATGGCGGCCGCGCCATGCAAAGCGGGTTTCGCGCGGTGGCGTGCGCATACTTATGCTCATGCCGCAGGTGTGGCCGCGACGGCTTCCGCGATGCTCGTCGTGCCGTCCAGGACGCGGGCGAATGCCGCGTCGCGCAGGCTGCGGACCCCCTCGGCCGCCACGCACTGCGCGAGTTCGCCGACGCTCGCCCGCGCGACGATGCGCTCCGCCAGCGCGGGCGATACCGGCATCGTCTGATGCAGGCCGATGCGGCCGCGATAGCCGATGCCGTGACAGGCGGAACAGCCGCGCGCGACGAACGGCCGCCATCCGGCTGCCAGCGCCGCCGGGTCACAGCCGGCTTCCCGCAGCGCACGCACCGATGCGTCCGAATGCACGCGGCAGGCGACGCACAGGCGCCGGACGAGACGCTGCGCGGTGACGAGATGCAGCGCGGCCGCGAGGTTGTACGGCGCGACGCCGATATCGAGCAGCCGCGCGACGGCGGCCGGCGCGTCGTTCGTGTGCAGCGTCGACAGCACGAGGTGGCCGGTTTGCGCAGCCTTGATCGCGACATCGGCCGTCTCCGCATCGCGAATCTCGCCGACCATGATCACGTCCGGATCCTGCCGCAACAGCGCCCGCAGCGCGGTCGCGAACGTGAGCCCCGCCTTGTCGGCGACCCCGACCTGGTTGATCCCGTCGAGCTGGATCTCGGCGGGATCCTCGACCGTGCAGACGTTGTGTGCGTCGCGATCGAGCATCTGCAGCGCGCAGTAGAGCGACAGGGTCTTGCCGCTGCCGGTCGGGCCCGTGACGAGCACGAGGCCGTGCGGCGCGCGGATCGCGGCCTCCATCGCGGCGGCCTGCCGCGCGTCGAAGCCGAGGTTGGCAAGCGAGAGATCGGGCGGCAGTGTTTCGAGCCGCCGCAGCACGAGTTTTTCGCCGAACAGCGTGGGCAGCGAACTGACGCGGTAGTCGCCGCGCGTGCCGCCGTCGATCGCGATGCGCAGCCGGCCGTCCTGCGGAAGCCGCCGCTCGGCGATGTCCATGCGCGAGAGCACCTTGATCCGCGTGACGAGCGCATCGCGCAGGTGTAGCGGCGGGCGCGCATGTTCGTGCAGCACGCCGTCGATGCGAAGACGGATGCGCCAGCCGGCTTCGAATGGCTCGACGTGGATGTCCGACGCGTCGCGCACGCGCGCCGCATGCAGCGTGTCCGTCAGCAGCCGTACGGCGGGAGCATCGTCGAGCTGGGCCGCATCGAGTGCGTGGGGCGCGGTGGGCGGCGCACCGGCGTGCGCGGGCGACGACTGCGGGTGCAGCGGCGCCCCGGAGGAAGGGAAATGCATGTGAGCCGGCACGCGGGCCGCCTGTTGACCGTGATGCGCAGATGATCGCGCGTCGCGGGCGGCGCCGGCAGTCGGCCGTTCGGCTAGGGCCGCCGCAAGCCCGTTATTAGCGCGAACAGGCCCTAGCGCGCGGCGGTGCGTCCGGTGCGCGCGCCGCGCGGCTTGAACAGCTTGACGGTGCGCACTGCCTGATCGTCGCTGCGCATCACTTCGAGCATCACGTCGCCGATTTTCAGGCACACGTCGTCTTCCGGAATTTCCTCGAGGATCTCGAGTACGAGCCCGTTCAGCGTCTTCGGCCCGTCGGTCGGCAGTTTCAGGTGCAGCCAGCGGTTCAGTTCGCGCAGCGGCATGCTGGCCGAGACGATGCATTCGCCGTTCTCGTCCCAGCCGCCCGCGCGTTCGCTGCGCGGCATCGACGTCGTGAATTCGCCGATCAGTTCCTCGATGATGTCCTCGGGCGTGACGAGCCCTTCGAGTTCGCCGTATTCGTTGACGACGAGCGCGGTGCGATGCCGGGTTTCCTGGAAGAACTGGAGCTGCTGGACCACCGGCGTGCCCGACGGCACGTAGTACGGTTCGGTGAGCAGCGAGCGCAGCGTCTCGCGGTCGAAATCCTGGTTGTGCAGCGCGGTGAGCGTCTTGCGCACGTGCAGCACGCCGAGCACCTTGTCGATGTCGCCTTCGTAGACCACCAGCCGGTTGTGATAGCAGGTTTCGAGCTGATGGAGGATGTCGTCGAGCGGCGCGTAGAAGTTGAGCGACTCGATCTGGCGGCGCGGCACCATCACGTCGTCGACCGTGATGTTCTCGAGGTCGAACAGGTTGAGCAGGATGCTGCGGTGCTTGGTCGGCATGAAACTGCTCGATTCGAGCACGATGGCCCGCAGCTCGTCGGCCGACATCCGCTGGTCGCGGCCCTTCTTCGTGTTGATGCGCAGCACCCACAGCACGCCGTTCGCGAGCGCATTGACGAACCAGACGACCGGCTTGAACACGCGCATCAGCGGGGCGATCACGAGGCTCGCGGGCAGTGCGATGCGCTCGGGAAACGTCGCGCCGACGATCTTCGGCGCGATTTCCGCGAACACGATGATCAGGAACGCGACGACGCCGGTCGCGATCGACAGCGCGAGATTGTTGCGGCCGAACGTATGGAGCGCGAGCGACGTCGTGAGGACGGGGATGATCGTGTTGAACAGGTTGTTGCCGATCAGGATCACGCTGAGCAGCAAGTCAGTGCGCGTGAGCAGCCCCTGCGTGGTTTTCGCGCCGAGTGCGCCCTGGCCGGCGAGATGCTTCAGCCGATGGCGATTGAGCGCCATCATCGCGGTCTCGGAAATGGAAAAGAAGCTGGAACAGAGGAGAAGCAGGAAGACGGCGCCGATTTGCGCCCATAAGGGAATTTGGTCCACGCGTTGGAAAGGGCAGTGAAGGACAGGGATGGGGGAAATATAGCAGAGGCCGGCGACCGCGATGTGTCGCGCGCGACACGAGGGGCTCGCGGCGGCCGGACGAAAAAAAACCGTGCACACGGTGCACGGTTTTTTTAAATCTGGTCGGGGTGAGAGGATTCGAACCTCCGGCCTCTACGTCCCGAACGTAGCGCTCTACCAGGCTAAGCTACACCCCGATTTTTGCTCTTCGGACTTCGCTGTCTTCGTGAAGATCGCTGCGTCGTCTCAAGCAAGAACGTAACTATAACGATGTTTTTTCTAAAAGGGAATACTTTGATGAAGAAATTTTTCGGGACAAGGCGCCGCGTCCCGTTCGCGGCGTGTTCATGACTGCCGCGACGTCGAGTACGAGCACAACCCGAGCAGGCTTTCCTTGTAGATCGAATCGGGGAACGCGGCAATCGCCGCTGCCGCGGCCTGCGCTTCCTGGCGTGCGCATTCGAGCGTGTGATCGAGCGCGCCCGAGCGCGTGATCGCTTCGAAAATCGTGTCGAAGCGATCGGTGCCGCCCTGTTCGATCGCCTCGCGTGCGAGCGCCGACTGTTCGGGCGTGCCGCGCTCGATCAGATAGATGAGCGGCAGCGTCGGCTTGCCTTCGCGCAGGT
Source organism: Burkholderia sp. 9775_39 (assembly GCF_015712225.1). Lineage (NCBI taxonomy): Bacteria > Pseudomonadati > Pseudomonadota > Betaproteobacteria > Burkholderiales > Burkholderiaceae > Burkholderia > Burkholderia sp. 9775_39. The sequence continues at coordinate 39,951 of NZ_JACCQC010000043.1, forward strand.
CGTCGCCGGCATTCTTGCCCATTGCCTCGGCGGTGCCCGCATAGTCGAGCCAGTCGTCCATGATCTGGAACGCGGTGCCGATCCGGCGGCCGTATTCGGCGGCGGCGGCCTCGGTCGGCGCATCGGCGCCCGCGAGCACCGCGCCCAGGCGCGCTGACGCCTCGAACAGCTTGGCCGTCTTGTAGCGGATCACCTGCATGTAGCGCGTTTCGTCGACGTCCGCGTCGTGCATGTTCAGGAGCTGCAGCACCTCGCCTTCCGAAATGATCGTCGTCGCTTCGGACAGGATCTCCATCACGCGCATCTTGCCGACGCCCACCATCATCTCGAACGAGCGCGAGTAGAGGTAATCGCCTACCAGCACGCTCGCCGCGTTGCCGAACAGCGCATTGGCGGTCTGGCGGCCGCGGCGCAGCTCGGATTCGTCGACGACGTCGTCATGCAGCAGCGTGGCCGTGTGGATGAACTCGACGACGGCGGCCAGCACGTGCCGCTGGTGCGACGTTTCGCCGAGCGCGCCGGCGACGAGCAGCAGCAACGCCGGACGCAGCCGCTTGCCGCCCGCGCCGATGATGTACTCGGCGATCTGGTTGATCAGCAGCACGTCGGACGCGAGGCTTTGCCGGATAACGCGATTCACCTGCTCCATGTCGCTGGTGATCGGGGCGAGCAGGTGGGCGGCGCTGAGGGTGGGGGAGGC
>NZ_JACCQC010000044.1:0-39720 GCF_015712225.1 Burkholderia sp. 9775_39
TGGCAACGGCGGCGGCAACGGCGGCAACGGCAACGGCGGGGGCGGCGGCGGCGGCGGCAACGGCAGCGGCGGCGGTCACGGCGGCGGCAACGGCAGCGGCGGCGGTCACGGCGGCGGCAATGGCGGCGGCAATGGCGGCGGCAACGGCGGCGGCAATGGCGGCGGCAACGGCGGCGGCAACGGCGGCGGTCACGGCGGCGGCGGTCACGGCAATGGTGGCGGCAACGGCAATGGCAACGGCAGCGGCGGTGCCGGCAATGGCGGCGCCAACGGTGTCGGCAACGGCCGTGGCAATGGCGGCAATAGCGGCGGTGCCGGCGGAGGCAACGGCGGAAGCGGCGGCGCCAATGGCACCGGTGGCCACGGCAATGGCGGCGGCAACGGTAACGGTAACGGCAATGGCAGTGGTGGCGCCGGCAATGGCGGGGCCAACGGCGTCGGCAACGGCCATGGCGCCGGCAACGGCGGCGGTCACGGCAACGGCGGATCGTCCGGCGGCAACCACTGACCCGACACGTTGCGCGACCGACTCCGGTCAGAGCATCTCGAGCGCGCGCTTGCTGCGCGGCGGACGGAAATACGCGTCAAGCTGCGCGCGCTCGTCATCGCTCAACACGAAATCGAGCGCGGCGCGGTTGTCGCGCACGTGTTCGATCCGCGACGCCTTCGGAATCGCGAATACCCCCGGCTGCGCGAGCACCCATGCCAGGGCGACGCGCGTCACCGACACGCCGCGCAGCCGTGCGATCTCGTCGAGCGGCGAGCGTTTCGGCAGCCGTCCGTGATCGACCGGGCTGTACGCCATCGCCGGTATCCGGTGGTCGGCCAGCCACGGCAGCAGGTCGAATTCCGGGCCGCGTCGCGCGATGTTGTAGAGAATCTGGTTGGTGGCGCATGCACCGCCGCCCGCCTCGTCGACGAGTTCGGCCATGTCGGCCGTATCGAAATTGCTGACGCCCCAGTGGCGGATCTTGCCCGCGCGCTGCAACGCGTCGAAACCCGCGACGGTTTCCTCGAGCGGCACCGACCCGCGCCAGTGCAGAAGGTACAGGTCGACGCGATCGGTGCGCAGGCGCTTGAGGCTCGCGTCGCACGCGGCGACGACGCCGCGCCGGCTCGCATGATGCGGATAGACCTTGCTGACGAGGAACACGTCGTCGCGCAGGCCCGCAAGCGCGTCGCCGACGAGTTCCTCGGTCGCGCCGTCGCCGTACATCTCGGCGGTATCGACCAGCGTCATCCCGAGTTCGATGCCTTCGCGCAACGCGGCAATCTCGTCCGCGCGCCGCGCCGGCCGCTCGCCCATTTCCCAGGTGCCCAGGCCCAGCTTCGGAATCGTCTCGCCGCTCGGCAAAACGACCGTGGCGATCGTGTCTGTCATGCGTTTCCTCGTTGCGGATTCGTGGCCGCACACCGCGGCCGAAGCATCGAATACGACGCATCAGTGTAGTCAATCGGTGCGCCCCCGGCCTATTACACGGCAAAAACCGGCTATAACGGCGCGGCATGATGACTTAGAATGGCCGCAACCTGATCGATACCCATTGTATGAAGGCACCCACGGACGACCGCTGGCAGGACCTGCGCCCCGACCCCGACAACGATACGCCGCTCTACCTGCAGCTCGCCCGCAAGCTCGGCGATGCGATCCACGACAACCGCTGGACGGCCGGCGAAGCGTTGCCTTCCGAGCGTGTGTTGTCCGAAGCGCTCGGCGTATCGCGCATCACCGCGCGCAAGGCGATCGCGCTGCTCGTCGAGCAAGGCTTGATCCGCCGCACGCAAGGCGCGGGCAACTTCATCCAGCCGCGCTACGAGGATCCGCTGTCGCGACTGTCGAGCTTCAGCGAAATGCTCGAGCGCCGCGGCTTCAAGCCGAGTTCGCAGTGGCTCGCACGCGAAATCCAGCCCGCCAACCGCGACGAAGTGATCCAGCTCGGGCTGTCGCCGGCCGCATCGGTTACACGCCTGAAACGCCTGCGCCTCGCCGACGGCATCGTGATGGCCGTCGAGAACTCCACGTTCCCCGCGACGCTGATTCCCGATCCGCAGGCGATCGTCGGCTCGCTGTACAGCTATCTCGAAGCACGCGGCACGCCGATCGTGCGCGCGCTGCAGCATTTCCGCGCGGTCAACGCGACCGACGAGATCGCCGAGCAGATGGGCATCGCCCCGCACGACGCACTGCTGCTGATCACACGAATCGGCTATACGTCCGACCAGCGCGCGATCGAACTGACCGATACCTACTGCCGCAACGACTACTACGATTTCGTCGTCGAGCTGCGCAAGTAACGCGAGCCGCGCCAGCGGCCCTCACAACCAGCGCGCGTCGTCGGTGCCGGGCGGCACGGGCGGCCGCGCGAACGCCGGCGGCGTTGCCGACAACCACTCGGCCGGCCGCACGGTGTCGAGCACGCCGAACGGCGACGCGACGCGATCGATCCGGTCGCGCACGTCGGCCAGCGCGAGATCGGGCGCCTGCAACCCGTCCGGCACGGCGCCGAACGACTGCAGCCAGCGCCCCGTCTGAGCGAGCGACATCCGCACGTGCCAACTGCCCCCTTCGCGCGCCCGCCGCGCGAGCGCGATCATCGCGCCGAACGCCGCGAGATACCCCGTTGCATGATCGAGCGCCTGGCACGGCAGATGGCGCGGCCCGCTCGCATGCGCGGCCTGCTGCTCCTGCCAGGCGATTCCGCTCGCCGATTGCACGAGGCTGTCGAACCCGCGCCGCTTCGCCCACGGCCCCGCGTGCCCGTACGCCGACACCGACACGTAGACGATGCCGGGCCGCCGCGCCGCCAGTGCCTGCGGCGTGAAGCCGCGCGCCGCGAGCGCGCCGGGCCGGTACGACTGCAGAAACACGTCCGTCTCGCGTGCCAGCGCGTGCAGCGTATCGACGCCCGCCGCGTCGCGCAGATCGATCCACGTCGAGCGCTTGCCGCGTCCGTTGTCGATCACGAGCGGCGCGATGTTGGGCAGGTGCGGACCGTTGACGAGCAGCGTCTGCGCGCCGTGCGACGCCAGCGTGCGGCCCGCGACCGGCCCAGCGATGATGCGCGTGAGATCGAGCACGCGCACGCCGGCCAGCGGCCGGTCGGCCTCGCCGCGGCCGATCGGCTCGGCCGGCGCGTCGCCGATCCGCTCGATCTCGAATAGCGGCAGCGACGCGATCGCGCGCGCCTGCTCGTGCGCCGCCCATTCGTCAGGGGTTCTGATCAATGCCGCGCACAGACCGGCGTCGGCCAGCGCGGTATCGAGTGCCGCGCCGTCCCACGTACGGATCGCCGCGGCGACGTCGGGCGGCTGCGGGCCGCAGCCGAGCACGTCGAGGATGCCGTGCAGGTGATGCGGGAAATTCGCGTGCAGTTGAATCCAGCGTCCGTCGCCCGTCTCGAAGAAACCGGTCACCGGATGACGCAACTCCGGCGGCGGCCCGTCGTCCACGCGCAGGTAGCGCTCGCTGCGAAACGCGACGAGCGCGTCGCGCACCGACACGTCGACCGATTGCGCGATGCCCGTGCGCAGCCGATGACATTCGGCTGCCGCGAGCCCGGCCGCGGCGATCGTCGCGGCGGCGAGCGTGCCGACATGAAACGTCGACGGCAACGCCGGGTCCTGCCCGGTCACGGTCGTGCGGGCCAGCGCGTCGGGTTCGCCGTCTGCGAGTTGCCACAGATACGTCAATGCACGTTCGGGTGTCATGGTCATGGTGAAGAGGATGCCGTCGAGGAGACGGAATCGAGTCTAGAATTCGCGACAGCCGCGATCAATCTTGATTGCGCGAATCAATACATAACGAATAGTTGTAGCGGGCCCGCGCTTCATGCGCGCCGCCAGGAGCAACCGGCATGACATCCCTCAGTGCGCAGGAAGCCGCCGGCATGCTCGGCGTCAGCGTGAGCACACTTTACGCGTACGTGAGCCGCGGCCTGCTGCGCTCGCTGCCCGACGGCGCGACCAAGCGCCGCCGCTACGACGCCAACGAAGTGCGCCTGCTCGCGCGCCGCCGCGCCGATGCGAAACGCGCGGGCGGTGTCGCCGAACGTTCGCTCGACTGGGGCGTGCCGGTGCTGGAATCGCGGATCACGCAGATCGCCGACGGCCGCCTGCGCTACCGCGGCGCCGATGCGATCGCGCTGGCCGATGCAGCGACCCTCGAAGAAACGGCCGCGCGGCTCTGGGACTGTCCGCCCGCGCGGCTGGCCGCCACGTCGCTCGCGTCGACCGGTTTCGACGCGGCGCAGTGGGACGACTGGGCGCGTCGCTGGGCGCACCTCGCCCCGCTCGAACGCGCGCTGGTGCTGCTGCCGGCCGCCGCCGCGTCGCTGCCGCGCCTGTGGGCGCAGGGGCGCGACGCCCAGCTCGATGCCGCGGCGCTGCTGCTGCGCGTCGCGACGGCCGCACTCGCCGGCATCGCGCCGGGCGACGCGCCCGTGCACCGCCAGCTCGCGTCCGCGTGGCGCGTGCGGCGGCGCAATGACGCCGACCTGCTGCGGCGCGCGCTCGTGCTGTGCGCCGATCACGAACTGAATCCGTCGACCTTCGCGGTGCGCTGCATCGCGTCGACCGGCAGCCACCTGTTCGGCGCGATCTCGGGCGGGCTCGCGGCGCTGTCGGGGCCGCGCCACGGCGGCGAGACGTTCCGCGCCGGCACGCTGCTCGACGAAGCGGCCCGCGCCGCCGATCTCGATCGCTACCTCGCGCTGCGGCTGGCGCACGACGAACGCGCGGACGGCGGCCGCACGGCCCTGTCCGGCTTCGCGCACCCGCTGTATCCCGACGGCGACCCGCGCGCGCGGGCGCTGCTCGATGCACTGCACGCGACGGCGCCCGAGCGGCCGGCGCTGCGCATGGCGCGCGCGCTCGCCGCACGCGTCGAAGCGGCGACGGGCCTGCGGCCGACGATCGATTTCGTGCTCGCGGTGCTGGAGCGCACGCTCGCGCTGCCCGACGGCGCGGCGTTCACGCTGTTCGCGGCCGGCCGCACGGCCGGCTGGATCGCGCATGCGCTCGAACAGTACGCGGAAGGAAAGCTGATCCGACCGCGGGCCCGCTACGTCGGCAGCGATGCGGCCGGGTGACGCCGGCCGTCGCGCCACACGGCGAACGGGCGCCACCATGCAGGCGCGGTGCGCACGGCCGACACCGCGAGCGGGCCGAACGCGAACGTCGCGCCGCGCGGCCCGGCGCTGACCCACGCATGGGTGCCCGGCAGCAAGGTCAGCGACGCACCGGCGCCCAGCCAGTGATCGTCTGGCCGGCCCTCGACGGTCACCCACACGTCGCCTTCGGCCACCTCGAGCAGCGTGCGATCGACGATCCGCCACCGTCCGGCCGGCTCGTCGCCGTCCATCACGTAAAGTCGCAGTTCGCGCATGGCAGCCTCCTGGTCACACGGGTTCGATCACACCAGTATTTCGGACGGCGGCGGTACACGGACAGATACGGCCGCAGACGCTTTTGACCGAACTGTACTGGCCGCCCGACGAGGACAGGCCTCCGGCGGCCGGGCCGGCCGAGGTCGCGCCGAATCGGGTCGGGTCGTCGAGGCCACATGAGTGCCGCCCGAACCTGCACGGCGCGGCGGCTTTCCCTACAATGTCGGCTGTCCCGCGCCACCGCCCCGCCGTCATGTTCCAACGCCCGCCTGCCGCCGCTCCCGGCGAAAAGAACCTCACCGTGATGCTCTGGCTCGTTGCGACGGGCTTCTTCATGCAGACGCTCGACGCGACGATCGTCAACACGGCGCTGCCGTCGATGGCCGCGAGCCTCGGCGAATCGCCGTTGCGGATGCAATCGGTCGTGATCGCGTACTCGCTGACGATGGCGGTGATGATCCCCGTGTCGGGCTGGCTTGCCGATACGTTCGGCACGCGGCGGGTGTTCTTCAGCGCGATCCTGGTGTTCTCGCTCGGCTCACTGCTGTGCGCGAACGCCCATACGCTGACGCAACTGGTCGCCTTCCGCATCGTGCAGGGCGTCGGCGGCGCGATGCTGCTGCCGGTCGGGCGGCTCGCGGTGCTGCGCACGTTCCCGGCCGAACGCTACCTGCCCGCGCTGTCGTTCGTCGCGATTCCGGGCCTGATCGGCCCGCTGATCGGGCCGACGCTCGGCGGCTGGCTCGTGAAGATCGCGTCGTGGCACTGGATCTTCCTGATCAACGTGCCGGTCGGCGTCGCGGGCTGCATCGCGACCTTCTATTCGATGCCCGATTCGCGCAACCCGGCCGCCGGCCGCTTCGACCTGAAAGGCTATCTGCTGCTGACGATCGGCATGGTCGCGATTTCGCTGTCGCTCGACGGGCTCGCCGATCTCGGCATGCAACACGCGGCGGTGCTGGTGCTGCTGATCCTGAGTCTCGCGTGCTTCGTCGCGTACGGACTGTACGCGGTGCGCGCGCCGCAGCCGATCTTCTCGCTCGAGCTGTTCAAGATCCACACGTTCAGCGTCGGGCTGCTCGGCAACCTGTTCGCGCGGATCGGCAGCGGCGCGATGCCGTACCTGATCCCGCTGCTGCTGCAGGTGAGCCTCGGCTACTCGGCGTTCGAGGCCGGGCTGATGATGCTGCCGGTCGCGGCGGCCGGCATGTTCTCGAAGCGGATCATCACGCGCCTGATCACGCGGCACGGCTACCGCAAGGTGCTGCTCGCGAACACGATCATGGTCGGCGTGATGATGGCGAGCTTCGCGCTGATGCGCGACACGGTGCCGGTGTGGGTGAAGGTCGTGCATCTCGCGCTGTTCGGCGGGTTCAACTCGATGCAGTTCACCGCGATGAACACGCTGACGCTTAAGGATCTCGGCACCGGCGGCGCGAGCAGCGGCAACAGCCTGTTCTCGCTCGTGCAGATGCTGTCGATGAGCCTCGGCGTCACGGTCGCCGGCGCGCTGCTCGCGACGTTCACCGGCATGCTGCGCACCGTGACGCCGAGCAACACGCTGCCGGCGTTCCATGCGACGTTCGTCTGCGTCGGGATCATCACGGCCGCGTCCGCGTGGATCTTCGCGCAGCTCGCACCCGAGATCCGCAGCACCGCGCGCAAGACCGATCCGTCCGAGCGCGCGTGACGCGCGGCGCGCGCCGAATCGGGCCGGCGCGCACCATCGCGGTGCAATGCGACCCGGCCCCGTGCGCGCGCCAAGCGCGACGGGCGGCCGCATGCGGCGCGCAGCCGTGCATGCTTCTTGCTCGCCTATTCTGTAGGTAAACTGGCAGTCTCCCTTCGGCCGACATCATGAGCATGATCGAAATCGATCCCCCCGGCTTTCAGCCGCCCCGCCCCGTCGCCGGCGACGACGGGAACCGGCGCACCGTGCTGTACGGCGGCTACACCGTGTTCAGCGTGTTCCAGCCCGTGTTCTCGGTGTCGCACCGGCGCGCGATCGGCTATCACGCGTCGCTGCGCGCGCACGACGAGGAAAGCCGCCAGGTGGCGTCGCACGAGGTGTTCACGCAGGCGGCGCGGCGCGGCGACCTGCTCGAGCTCGGCCGGCTCGCCGAATCGTTGCATCTCGGCAACTTCCACGCGTTCGACAGCCACGACGAATGGCTCTTCCTGAGCCTGCATCCGGCCGCGCTGATGGACACCATCTACGGCGACGCGCTGCTCGCGAACCTGAAGGCGCTCGGGCTGCCGCCGCACCGCGTGGTGCTCGAGGTGCCCGAGCAGGCCGGCGGCGAGACGCCGCGCTATGCGGCGATCATCGACGGGCTGCGCAAGGCCGGCTTCCTGATCGCGCTCGTCGGGTTCGGCGCGAAGCATTCGAACGTCGATCGCGTGTGGCACCTGCATCCGGACATCGTCACGCTCGACCGCGGCATCCTCGCGCAGGCGAGCGAGCACTCGCATCTCGAACGCGTGCTGCCGGGGCTCGTGTCGCTGCTGCACGAATCCGGCCAGCTCGTGCTGATGGGCGGGCTCGCGACCGAACGCGACGCGCTGATCGCGCTCGAATGCGACGTCGATTTCGTGCAGGGCCAGTACTTCGCGGGGCCGAGCGTCGATCCCGTGCAGCCGCAGGCCGCCGCGGGCTGCATGGACACGCTGTCGGCCGCGCTGCGGCTGCGCGTCGCGCAGCGCGAGCGCACGCAGGCGGAACGGCTCGCGCCGTACGTCGCCGCGCTCGAGGAAGCGAGCCGCCGGCTCGGCGCGGGCGAGTCGCTCGTCGATGCGGCCGCCGCCGTGCTCGGACTGCCCGAGACCGCGCGCTGCTTCCTGCTCGACGCGTCGGGCCGCCAGATCGGCGACAACGTGCTCGCGCGCGGCAGCGTATCGCAACGCGCGAAGCGTTTCCGGCCGCTGCTGCATTCCGAAGGCGCGAGCTGGGAACGCCGCCCGTACTTCATCGATGCGATGCGCGCGCCGGGTGGCGTGCATCTGACGGCGCCCTACCTGTCGATCAACGAGGCCCACCTGTGCGTGACCGCGTCGATCGCCGCACCGGCCGCGACGGGCATGCAGGTGCTCTGCGTCGACATCAACTGGGAAGCGGCCCTCAGCCGCGAGTAACTGCGCCGGCGCGGCGCGCTCACGCGTCGCCGCCCGCCTTGCGCACGATCAGCCGGTGCACGCGCTTGCCGGACGACGCACTGACCACCTCGTGTTCGTCGATCACGTGCACGCCGGCGCCCAGCGCCGCATGCATCCGCGCCGAATCGAGCGGCGTATAGAGGCGGCCGCGCTCGTCGCGCAACATGCCGCTTCCGGCCACCCGCCAGCTCAGGTACAACGTGCCGCCCGGCATCAGCAGATCGGCGAGCCGCGCGGCGGCGGCCGCGGCGTCCGCCTGTTCGAGATGCATGACGACGGTTTCGCACAGCACGTTGCGAAACGCGCCGGACGGTACGCCGGCCAGCGCCGGCAGCGCGGCCAGTTCGAACGTCAGACCGCGATGGCGTCGCCGCGCCTCGTCGAGCAGCGCGGCGCTCGCGTCGTAGCCGCGCACGTCGAAGCCGCGCGACGCGAGCCAGGCCGTGTCGCGCCCCGCGCCGCATCCGACGTCGGCGGTCAGCCCCGGCGAGAAATGCTGTTCGAGCAGCGCATACATGTCGTCGGGCGCGGCCTGGTCGAGCCAGTCCTGCGCGTATTGCGCGGCATGCGCGTCGTAGGCATCGAGGGTCGGGCGATCCACCATGGCGATTGCTCCGCAAAGGCGTCGTATGACGCACTCCGCATCTTAGTCGTTGCGCACGGCCCGCGCCGCCGCGTGGTCGACGCCGGGAGCACCGCCAGCCTACGTGGCCGGCACGTGGCCCGCATGCGGCACCTGCGCGACGAGGTCGGCCCACAGCGCATCGCCGCGCCACGCCGGACGCACCGCCGCGCGTTCCGCGTCGTGGACGAGCGCGCACAGCCGCGCATTGACCGCCGCCGGCGCACCGAAGCGCCCGGCCAGCCGCACGATTTCGCCGTTGATCCACTCGACTTCCGTCGCGCGGTGCGCGGCGAGATCGTCGGACATCGACGACCGCGCCAGCGGATCGATCGCGAGCATGCGGCCGCCGACCACGCGAAACGCCGCATCCGGCAGGTCGAGCACGGCCGGGATCCACGCGGCCGGCAACGGCGTCAACCGCACGGGCCGGATCGCGGCCCGCGCCAGCCAGTGCAGCGCCTCGCGCTGGGCCAAGGCGACGCAGCGCCGATACGGGCGTTGGGCAAGTTCGTCGCGCAGCGGCACATTCGCGAGCGCATTGACCGCGTTGTTCAGGTTGAGCAGGAGCTTCGCCCATTGCACGGCACGCATGTCGCGATGCAGCACGAGCGGCAGCCCGGCGCGCGCGAACAGGCCAATGAACGGCTGCAGCGCGGCCGACGCGTCGGTCGCCAATCTGCCGGCCGAACCCTGGTGATACGCGCCGGGACCGCGCTCGATCACGTTGAACGGCACCATGCCGGCCAGCACCGTCGCTTGCGGGAGCGCGTCGCGCAGCACGTCTGCGTTGTGCAGGCCGTTCTGGAAGCTGATCACGATCGTGCCGGGCCGCAGCACGCCGGCCAGTTGCGCGGCGGCCTCGCGCGTGGCCGCCGACTTCACCGCAACGAGCACGAGCCGTGCGTCGGCCGCGGCGGCCGGCTCGGTGGCGAATCCGACATCGGCCGGCGCAAGCGCGGCACGATAACCGCGCCGATCGGTCAGCGTGAGCCCGTGCAGCTGAATCGCGTCGCCGATCCGCGTGCGGCCGACGAGCGTCACGTGCGCGCCGGCCGCCGCGAGGCGGCCGCCGAGATAGCAGCCGACCGCGCCCGCGCCGAACACGCAGACCGGCCCGGCCGGTGCATCAGACATGCGAATGCGCGCCGCCATGCACCGGGCCGGCGCGCCGCTCGACTTCGCGGCGCACGTCGGCGCGCAGCCCCGCGAAAAACGCGACCTCGGCGACGACGAACAGCGGCCCGACGATCAGGCCGACCAGATCGTCGACGAACGCGGGCTTGCGGCCTTCGAACCAGTGCCCGACGAACTGCACGATCCAGCCGACGACGAACGCGCCGATGCCGATCGCGAGCCATTGCGCGGTCGGCAGCGGCGCCAGCGACTGCGCGGCCCACAGGCCGAGCGCGAGCAGCACGGTCATCACGATCCCGAACCGCAGGTCGAGACGCAGGTAGAACAGCGCCGACACGACGGCGAGCAGCAGCGCCGGCGACAGCGCGATACCGGCCGGCATCCCGAGCGCCGGCCGCGACAGCAGCACCTCGACCGCGAACACGATCATCGGGATGCCGACCAGATGCGTCGCGATGTTGCGCGCGTCGCGATGGTAGGCCGCATACTGGGAAAGATGGTCTTCGAGGGTCTTCATGGTGTCTCCTGATCGGTCATCGAGCGCTATGATGCGCGTCACGCCCGAGAACCTCTGTCAGCTACCCGACATCGCGTGCCCATGCCTTCTTCGCTCGCCCCGTACCTGCCGCAGATCGAAGCGAACCCGTGGTTCGCCGGGCTGCCGCCCGCGCTGCGCGCCGACCTGATCGCCCGCGCGACGCTGCGCCGCCTGCCGTCCGGCCATGCGCTGTTCCGGCGCGGCGACCCGCCGTGCGGGCTGTACGCGGTACTGGCCGGTTCACTCACGATAGGCGCGGTCGATCCGCACGGCAAGGAAGCGCTGCTGACGGTGGCGGAGCCCGTCACGTGGTTCGGCGAGATCGCGTTGTTCGACGGCCAGCCGCGCACGCACGACGCCGTCGCGCTCGACGACACGCTGCTGCTGCACGTGCCGCAGGCTGCACTGCTCGCGATCCTCGATGCGACGCCGCAATACTGGCGGCAGTTCGCGCTGCTGATGGCGCAAAAGCTGCGCCTGAGCTTCCTGACGGTCGAATCGATGAGCGTGATGCCGGCCGCGCAGCGGCTCGCCGCGCGGCTGTTGATGATCGCCGAGGGCTACGGCGGCATCAGCGCCGGGCGCACGCACATCCGGCTGTCGCAGGAAACGCTCGCGTCGATGCTGTCGCTGACGCGGCAGACCACCAACCAGTTGCTGAAGGCGCTGCAGGCCGACGGCGTCGTGCGGCTGCACGTCGGCGAGATCGAGCTCGTCGACATCGATGCGTTGCGGCGCGCGAGCGGGCTCGGCGACGGCCCGTACTGAACCCCGCACAACGGCCCCGACCGGCCGCTACGCGCTGCCCCGCGGCCGCCGAGTTGCGCTATCGTGGCGGCTCGTTCCGTCCGCCGCGCGCACCGCCTTGAACACGTCGACCCTCCCCGCCCCCGCCCGTCATCCGTGGCCCGTCTTCATCGCGTTCCTGCGGCTCGGTCTCACGTCGTTCGGCGGGCCGGTCGCGCATCTCGGCTACTTTCGCGCGGAATTCGTCACGCGGCGCGGCTGGCTCACGGAGCGCACCTATGCCGATCTGGTCGGGCTGTGCCAGTTCCTGCCGGGGCCGGCGAGCAGCCAGGTCGGGATGGCGATCGGGCTCGCGCGCGCCGGCTACGCCGGCATGTTCGCCGCGTGGCTCGGTTTCACGCTGCCGTCGGCGCTGCTGATGATGCTGTTCGCGCTCGGCGTTCACGCGACGGGCGCACCGATCGAAGCCGGCGCGCTGCACGGGCTGCGCATCGTGTCGGTCGCGGTGATCGCGCAAGCCGTGTGGGGCATGGCGCGCACGCTGTGCCCGGATGCGCGGCGCGTCACGCTGATGGCCGCGGCCGCGTGCGTCGCGCTGCTCGCGCCGGCCGCGTGGACGCAGATCGCGGTGATCGTCGTGGCTGGCGCGGCCGGTCTCGTGCTGCTGCCGCAACCGGCGCGCGACGCGCACGAACCGTTGCCGCTGCACGTGTCGCCCCGCGCGGGCGTGCTGTGGCTTGCGCTGTTCGCGGCGCTGCTCGTCGCGCTGCCGTTCGCGGCCCGCGCGCTGCGCTCCGATACGCTCGCCGTCGTCGATGCGTTCTTCCGCACGGGCGCGCTCGTGTTCGGCGGCGGCCATGTGGTGCTGCCGCTGCTGCAGGCGGCCGTGGTCGCGCCCGGCTGGGTCGGCGATTCGGCTTTCCTGGCCGGGTATGGGGTCGCGCAGGCCGTGCCGGGGCCGCTGTTCACGTTCTCGGCGTTCCTCGGTGCGTCGCTGCGCGATGCGCCGAACGGCTGGCTCGGCGGCACGATCGCGCTCGTGTCGATCTTCGCGCCGTCGTTCCTGCTGATCGCCGGCACCGCGCCATTCTGGGAACGCCTGCGCCGCAGCGCGCACATGCAGGCCGCGCTCGCCGGCGTGAACGCGGCCGTCGTCGGGCTGCTGCTCGCCGCGCTCTATCACCCGGTCTGGACCGACACGATCGTCGCGCCGCGCGACCTGGCCGCCGCGCTGGTCGCGTTCGTCGCACTGGTGTTCTGGCGCGTGCCGCCATGGGCCGTGGTGATCGCGAGCGCCACGTTCGGCTGGGTGCTGGGCATGGCCGGCTGATCCGGCCGATCCGACGCGTTCGGGGCGAGACAAAAAACAAAAAGCCCTCGAAACGAGGGCTTTTTTCGATGCCACGCGCCGTGGCGGCGCGCAGGCGGCGGACTTACGCGAAGTTCTTCGCTGCGAAGTCCCAGTTCACGATGTTCCAGAACGCCTCGACGAACTTCGGACGGGCGTTGCGGTAGTCGATGTAGTACGCGTGTTCCCACACGTCGATCGTCAGCAGTGCCTTGTCGGCGGTCGTCAGCGGCGTGGCGGCGTTGCTCGTCGACACGATGTCGAGCGAACCGTCGGCCTTCTTCACGAGCCATGCCCAGCCCGAACCGAACGTGCCGACCGCGGCCTTCGTGAACGCTTCCTTGAATGCGTCGTACGAACCCCACTTCGCGTTGATCGCGTCGCCCAGCGCGCCCGTCGGTGCGCCGCCGCCGTTCGGCGACAGGCTGTTCCAGAAGAACGTGTGGTTCCAGATTTGCGCGGCGTTGTTGAAGATGCCGCCCGACGACTTCTTCACGATCTCTTCCAGCGGCAGGTTTTCGAATTCCGTGCCCGGGATCAGATTGTTCAGGTTCGTCACATAAGCCTGATGGTGCTTGCCGTAGTGGTACTCGATCGTCTCTTTCGAGATGGTCGGCGCGAGTGCGTCTTCAGCGTACGGGAGCGGCGGGAGCGTATGAGCCATGGCGATTCCTTCGTTGAGTATGTAGGGAGGCTGTGTTGGATGCTGCCGAGCGTCCGATTGTAGGCGAGGACGAATAACCCCGCAAACTCACGGGCCATTTATCCGCGGTATGCGGAAAAGCGATGCTGGCGCAACGTCCGGCAGGACGAACCCGACGATGCGCAGCATCCGTGCCCGCCCGCGCCGTGTTCGTTGCGACGATCGCCGCGTGTCGCTCGCGCCGGTTACGTCAGATCGTATCGGTCAGCCGCGGCTGCACGTCGGCGAGCGACACGTCGGCCGAGCCTTCGGCGAGATGCACGGTCAGGCGCCGCTGCGGCTTCAGCGCGTTCGGCGCGCGCACCGCGCGGCCCGTCTGCGCATCGATCAGCGCCGCATAGCCGCGCTCGAGCGTGCGCTGCGGGCTCAGCACCTCGAGCCGCGCCGCACAGGCCGACACACGCGCCGTGTCGCGTTCGTGACGGCGCTGCAACGCACTGGCCAGACGTTGCGACAGCCCCGCGAGCGCATGGCGCGCCTGTGACGCATCGGGCCGCGCGCGCTGCCAGCGCAGTTGCGCGAGCGCGAAACGCGCGCGTGCATCGCGCACCGGCCGCGACGCCGCCGACGCCAGCCGCGCCGCGAGCTGCTCGACGTGCGTGCGTTGCCGCTGCAGCCGCTCGGCCGGGCTCACGAGCCGGCGTGCAAGCCAGTCGAGCTGCTGCGCGCGCTGTTCGAGCCGGCGCGCCATGCCGCGCGCGAGCGCACGCTGGCGCTCGTCGACCTCGCGCAGCAGCAGCGCGCGTTGCGGGCTCGCGAGTTCGGCCGCACCGGTCGGCGTCGGCGCGCGCAGGTCGGCCGCGAAGTCCGCGATCGTGAAATCGGTTTCGTGGCCGACACCGCTGACGACCGGCAGCTCGCTCGCCGCGATCGCGCGCGCCAGCGCTTCGTCGTTGAACGACCACAGATCCTCGATCGAGCCGCCGCCGCGACACACCAGCAGCACGTCGACCTCGCGCCGCGCATTCGCGGTCGCGACGGCCGCGACGAGCTTCTCGGCGGAACCGGCGCCCTGCACGGGGGCCGGATAGACGATCACCGGAATGTGCGGCGCGCGCCGGGCGAGCGTGGTGAGCACGTCGCGCAGCGCGGCGGCCTGCAGCGACGTGACGATGCCGATCGCGCGCGGGTGGGGCGGCAACGGCCGCTTGCGCTCGGGGGCGAACAGACCCTCGGCTTCGAGCTGCGCCTTCAGCCGCAGGAACGCTTCGTACAGGCGCCCCTGCCCGGTGCGTCGCACGGCTTCGACGTTGAGCTGCACTTCGCCGCGCGGCTCGTACATCGTGACGACCGCGCGCACTTCGATGCGGTCGCCTTCGCGCGGCGTGAATTCGGCGTATTGCGCGCGGCCGCGGAACATCACGCAGCGCATCTGCGCCTGCTGGTCCTTGATCGAGAAATACCAGTGGCCGCTCGCGGCGCGCGTGAAATTCGATACTTCGCCCGAAATCCACAGCAGCGGAAACGAGCGCTCGAGCATCGTCGAAATCGCGCGATTGAGCGCCGAAACGGGAATCACTTCGTCGCCGCCGCGCGTGGCGCCGGGCGTGGAAAAAGGAGAGTCGGAAAGCATGGACGGTCGGATGAATGCTGGCGGCGTCACGATAGTCCGACACGCGTGCGGCGTCCAGCGCCGCCGCATTCGCCGCCACGCGCGGAAAGTGTCCACACTCTGGCATTCGTCCGCGTAAAACGCGCGGAAACCGCTAAAAAAACCAGACAATTCTTCGTAACACCTTGATTTTTATAGTTTTTTAAATCTTTCAAAATAATTCACATCCGATTCGATGCCCGCCGGGCGGGCGTTTGAGGCAATCGACCGGGGAGTTTTTCACAGAGTTATCCACAGGGCGCCACGATCCGGCCCCGGGCGCTGCGGCGGCCGGTCGCGCTTGCCGCGCCGGCGTGCGGCGCGCTAGAGTGCCGCCTTCCACGGACCCTGCGGCATGCGCCGCCCAACGGAGAATCCGCCTTGACGAATCCGTCCCTCGCCGCGGCGCACGACGCGCCGCGCCCGGCCCGATGAGCGCGCCCGGCGGCCCGCTCGCGCGACTCGAAGCGCGCCTGACACGCGAATGGCAGCGCCGCGGCGCGCTCGCGTGGGCGCTCACGCCGTTCGCCTGCGTGTTCGGCCTGTGCGCGGCGCTGCGGCGCACCGCTTACGCGCAAGGCTGGAAGCAGCCGGTCGACGTCGGCGTGCCGGTCGTCGTGGTCGGCAACGTGACCGTCGGCGGCACCGGCAAGACGCCGACCGTGATCGCGCTCGTCGACGCGCTGCGCGCGGCCGGCTTCACGCCCGGCGTCGTGTCGCGCGGCTATGGCGCGAACGTGAAGGTGCCGACCGCCGTCACGCCGGCGTCGCGCGCGGGCGCGGCCGGCGACGAACCGCTGCTGATCGCGCGCCGCACCGGCGCGCCCGTGTGGGTGTGCCCCGATCGCGTCGCGGCCGCGCAGGCGCTGCGCGCCGCGCATCCGGACGTCGACGTGATCGTCAGCGACGACGGCCTGCAGCACTACCGCCTCGCGCGCACCGTCGAGCTCGTCGTATTCGACCACCGGCTCGGCGGCAACGGTTTCCTGCTGCCGGCCGGCCCGCTGCGCGAGCCGCTGTCGCGGCACCGCGACGCGACGCTCGTCAACGACCCGTACAGTAGCGCGCTGCCGCCCTGGCCCGACACCTACGCGCTCGCGCTGACGCCGGGCGCCGCGTGGCACCTCGACCAGCCCACGCTGCGCCGCCCGCTGTCGCAGTTCGCGAACGAACGCGTGCTCGCCGCAGCCGGCATCGGCGCGCCGGAGCGCTTCTTCGCGACGCTGCGCGCGGCCGGTCTCGCGCCGGCGACCCGCGCGCTGCCGGACCATTACGCGTTCGCGGACAATCCGTTCGTCGACGATGCCGTCGATGCGATCCTGATCACCGAGAAGGATGCAGTAAAATTGGGCCCTTCCTGGCGCGACGCCCGACTGTGGGTGGTCCCCGTCGAAGCCGCGCTCGACCCTCGCCTCATTGCCCTCGTTGTGGAGAAACTCCGTGGACGCTCGCCTGCTTGAAATCATTGTGTGCCCTATCTGCAAAGGCCCGCTCCACTACGACCGTGCCGCGCAGGAGCTGATCTGCAAAGCGGACAAGCTCGCCTACCCGATCCGCGACGGC
This sequence comes from Burkholderia sp. 9775_39, assembly GCF_015712225.1. NCBI lineage: Bacteria > Pseudomonadati > Pseudomonadota > Betaproteobacteria > Burkholderiales > Burkholderiaceae > Burkholderia > Burkholderia sp. 9775_39. Next base: position 16,787 of record NZ_JACCQC010000044.1, read on the forward strand.
ATCCCCGTGATGCTGGTCGACGAAGCGCGCCAGACCGTCGAAGGCACGCCGGTCGACCCGGCCGGCCGCTGAACCGCCGCGCCGCTCGTCCGGCGCACCGAATCGACACAGGCGGCCCGGCCCCGGCCGGGTCGCCGCAGTTCGCCGGGCGACCGGCTTCCGGCGTCGCCCGCCCCGTCCTTCTCAACGCTCCCCGATGACTCACCCGCAACCCTTCATCGCCGTCATTCCCGCCCGGCTCGCGTCGACGCGGCTCCCGAACAAGCCGCTCGCCGATCTCGGCGGCAAGCCGATGGTCGTGCGTGTCGCCGAGCGCGCGCGCGAAGCGGGCGCGCAACAGGTGCTCGTCGCATCCGACGCGCAGAGCGTGCTCGACGCGGCGCGCGATCACGGCTTCGAGGCGGTGCTCACGCGCGCCGATCATCCGTCCGGCACCGACCGGCTCGCGGAAGTCGCGGCGGCCTTCGGCTGGCGCGACGACACCGTGGTCGTCAACGTGCAGGGCGACGAGCCGCTGATCGACCCCGTGCTCGTGCGCGACGTAGCGTCGCACCTCGCCGCGCATCCGGCGTGCGCGATCGCGACCGCGGCGCACCCGATCCACGACGCGGCCGACGTGTTCAACCCGAACGTCGTGAAGGTCGCGCTCGACGCGCAGAGCGTCGCGCTGTACTTCTCGCGCGCGCCGATTCCGTGGAGCCGCGATGCATACCAGCCGCACTGGCCCGACGTCGCGGCCATGCCGGCGCCGGCCTTCCCGGTCTACCGGCACATCGGCCTCTATGCGTATCGCGCGCGTTTCCTGCGCACCTATCCGTCGCTCGCGCAGGCGCCGATCGAACAGGCCGAGCAGCTCGAACAGCTGCGCGCGCTGTGGCACGGCGAGCGCATCGCGGTGCTGATCACCGAGTCCGCGCCCGAAGCCGGCATCGACACGCCGGCCGATCTCGCGCGCGTGCAGGCCCTTTTTCAGCCGGGTTCAAAATAACCCGTGGCATAATCAGGCGATTGTGCGAGCCGTCCGCGACCAGCGCGTCCTCGCTTGACCCCGCCCGTGGCCCTGCCGGCAGCCGCGCGTCGCCCAAGCCGACGCGTCGCATCAGACCGGTCCGCCGCGCGCCGGGCAAGCCCCGCGCCCGCCGTCGCCGACGCCTTTGTGTCTCGCCACACGAATCTACATACTTGGAGATATCACCATGCGTTTGATCCTGTTGGGCGCGCCCGGCGCGGGAAAGGGCACCCAGGCAAACTTCATCAAGGAAAAATTCGGCATCCCGCAAATCTCGACGGGCGACATGCTGCGCGCAGCCGTGAAGGCCGGCACGCCGCTCGGCGTCGAGGCGAAGGGCTACATGGATGCCGGCAAGCTCGTGCCGGACGCGCTGATCATCGGCCTCGTCAAGGAGCGCCTGAAGGAATCCGACTGCGCGAACGGCTATCTGTTCGACGGTTTCCCGCGCACGATCGCGCAGGCTGACGCGATGAAGGAAGCCGGCGTCGCGATCGACTACGTGCTCGAGATCGACGTCCCGTTCTCGGAAATCATCGAGCGCATGAGCGGCCGTCGCACGCACCCGGCATCGGGCCGTACGTACCACGTCAAGTTCAACCCGCCGAAGGTCGAAGGTCACGACGACGTGACGGGCGAACCGCTGATCCAGCGCGACGACGACAAGGAAGAAACTGTCAAAAAGCGTCTCGAAGTATACGAAGCGCAGACCAAGCCGCTGATCACGTACTACGGCGACTGGGCACAGCGTGGCGAGGAAAACGGTCTGAAGGCGCCGCAGTATCGCAAGATCTCGGGCCTCGGCACCGTCGACGAAATCCGCGAGCGCGCGTTCGACGCACTGAAGTAAGCAGCGCGTCGCGCACCCGCAAGCCGCCCGTTCCGGGCGGCTTTTTTTTGCCTGTCGCGATTGGCACGATCGCGCGCGTGTCGCCGCCGCGCGGCGGCGCCCCGTACAATCGGTCGAACGCGTGGGTCGTGCGAGCGGCGCACCGGAGTTTCAGCCGATCGCTCGGGGTCGGGCACGCGCACGCGCAAGAAAAAACGCCCGCGATGCGGGCGTTTTTTTCGTGTGCCGGTGGACGTGCGCCGATGGCTCGGCTCACTCCTCGCCGTCGCGCTGCATCCGTTGCCGCAGTTCGCTCACCTGCGATTCGACGACGGTCGCATCGTCCGCATCCGGTCGCTCGCCGAGATACTGCTCGAGATCCTCGAGCGCGGGGCGCAGGTAGTCGAGCCGCGCATACGCGAAGCCGCGGTCGCGCACCTCGTCGAGCTGCTCGGGCAGCAGGATCACGAGCCGCTGCTGCACCGCGAGCAGCCGCTGCCAGCGTTCCGTCTGCAGATAGATCGTCTTCAGGTTGCGCAGCATCCGCGCGATGATCTCGCGGCTCGTCGCCGGCTGCAGCAGCGCGCGCAACGCGCTGTCGACCGCGCCGGCCGCACGCGCGACGTACGGCTCGAGCATCTCGACCATCTCGGCTTCGGACAGCGAATGGCCGTTGGTCGGATCGATGATCAGGTCACCGTCCGGCAGCGTCACGCGCAGCAGGAAATGGCCGGGGAACGATACGCCGCGCGCCGGTACGCCGATCTGCTCGGCGAGTTCCAGGTACAGCACCGACAGCGAGATCGGGATCCCGCGCCGCCGTTTCAGCACGGCGTTCAGGTGGCTGTTATCGGGGTCGTAGTAATCGTTGTGATTGCACGCGAAACCGAGCTCGCGGAAGAAGAAGTCGTTCAGCGCGGCGACGCGGCCCTTCAGGTCCGTATCGTCGGCGAGCCGCCGGCGCAGCCGCGCCGCCAGCATGTCGAGTTCGGCCAGCGTGCCCTGCAGGTCGAGGTCGGGATACGCGTCCTGCGCCAGCGACAGCGCGGTTTCCGTGACGGGCAGACTGTCGTCGTCCGCCACGAGCGTGCTGAAGTAGTCGAGGACGCGGGTCATTGCGGTCGTCACTTGGCGCGCCTTCTGAAGTAAGCGTATTTGAAGCCCATCACCCACAACATACCGAAATATAGTGCAGCAAACAGCACGAGGCACGCGGCCATCAGCGCAATGCGATCGAGCGGCTGCGCGCGCATCCCGGTCCAGTCGAAATTGATCGCGCACCAGTGCATCAGGCCCGCGAGCACGAGCGCCGCGCCGACGAGCTGCACGAAAAAGCGCAGCCAGCCCGGCGACGGCTGGTAGATGCCGCGCTTGCGCAGCCCGAGGAACAGCAGCAGCGAGTTCAGGCACGCACCGACGCCGATGCTCAGCGTGAGCCCCGCGTGGCCGATCAGCGGCACGAACACGTAGTTCGAGAGCTGCGTGACGATCAGCACGCCGATCGCGATCTTCACCGGCGTCTTGATGTCCTGCTTCGCATAGAAGCCCGGCGCGAGGATCTTGATCAGGATGATGCCGACGAGGCCGATTCCGTACGTCGCGAGCGCGCGCGCGACCATCGTGACGGTATGCGCGTCGAACTTGCCGTAGTTGAACAGCGTCGCGGTGAGCGGCGTCGCGAAGAAGAACAGCGCGAGCGCGCTCGGCGCCGCGAGCAGGAACGTGACGCGCAGCCCCCAGTCGAGCAGCGCCGAATATTCGTGCGAGTCGGCGTCGACGTGCGCCTTCGACAGGCTCGGCAGCAGGATCGTGCCGAGCGCGACGCCGAGCAGCGCCGTCGGGAACTCCATCAGGCGGTCGGCGTAATTGATCCACGACACCGCGCCCTGCCCGAGCCGCGACGCGATGTTGGTGTTGATGATCAGCGACAGTTGCGCGACGGACACCGCGAACGTCGCCGGCACCATCTTCGCGAGCACGCGCTTCACGCCCGGATGACGCAGCGCGCGCAGCGGATTCAGGCCGATCAGCGGCACCATGTCGACCTTCTTCAGGCCCGGCAGTTGCACGAGAAACTGCAGCACGCCGCCGACGATGACGGCCCACGCGAGCGCGTAGACCGGCACCTTCAGGTGCGGCGCGACGAACACGGCCGCGGCGATGAACGCGACGTTGAGCAGCACCGGCGCGAACGCGGGCAGCGAGAAGCTCTTGTACGTGTTCAGCACGCCCGACGCGAGCGTGGTCAGCGAAATGAACACGATGTACGGGAACATGATCCGCGTCATCGTGACCGCGAGCGGGAACGCCTGGCCGTCGCTGTGCAGGCCGGACGCGACCGCGAACACGACCCACGACGCACCGGCGATCCCGACGACCGACAGCACGGCCAGCGCCCACGCGAGCACGGTGGACATCGCGTCGACGAGCGCCTTCGTCGCATCGTGCCCCTGCTGGTTCTTGAACTCGGCGAGGATCGGCACGAACGCCTGCGAGAACGCGCCTTCGGCAGACAGGCGGCGCAGCAGGTTCGGAATGCGGAAGGCGACGTAGAACGCGTCGGTGTATTGACTGGCGCCGAACGCACGGGCGATCAGCGTCTCGCGGGCCAGTCCGGTCACGCGCGACAGCAGCGTGAAGCCGCTGACCGTCAGCAGGGCTCGGAATAGATTCATGGGGCGCTTATTATACGGACGTTGCGCGACCCGGCCACCGGCCGATACCGAAAAGCGCGGCCGCCGCCGGCGCCTCGCCCGGCGGGCGTTAAGTCGAACTTGCCACTCGCTTGATTTTGTTGCTATAATCGCCGGTTTCTGGGCTCGTACATGCACGGCAACTGCCGTTTTCATGTCCCGGCCTCGGTTAAAATCACCGTTTTTTTATGCGCCCCTGGGCAATCGTTCTCAGGGGACGGATCGAAAAGCAGCGCTTGGCCGTCAGGCTCCAAGCTCTGGAAACAGGACAGGATAAGGAACCGTCATGGCTAACTCCGCACAAGCACGCAAGCGCGCCCGCCAGGCCGCGAAGGCAAACTCGCACAACTCGGCGCTGCGCTCGAAATTCCGTACCGCGATCAAGTCGGTTCGCAAGGCTGTTGAAGCCGGCGACCAGGCAAAGGCTGCCGAGCTGTTCAAGGCTGCCGTGAAGACGATCGACACGATCGCCGACAAGAAGATCGTTCACAAGAACAAGGCCGCTCGCAGCAAGAGCCGCCTGGCCGCAGCCGTCAAGGGTCTGCAGGCAGCAGCGTAAATCCGGTGCGCCCGCTCGCGCGGGCGTTCCTGTTTCCTGCGATCACGAAAAAGCCCGCCTAGGCGGGCTTTTTCGTTGCCGGTCGCTCGCGCATCACGCGCGGCGGCGACCTGTACGCGGGCGGGCACGGCACGCGCCCTCGCCCGCCGGCATCACTTCTTCGCGTTGTAGTCCGGCAATTCGCACGCCTCGGTCACGACGAGGTTGTTGTCCTTCGCGAAATTCAGCACGAAATCGAAAGCCATCGGCTCGATGTCGCGCAACCGCGAATCGAGGATCACGCATTTCAGGTCGCCGAGCATCGTCGGACGCACGTACAGCGAATACTTGAGACGCGCGTTCGGCCCGCTCGCCCCCGGCCCGAAGCAGGCCATCACACCGGCCAGACGTTCCGACCAGTCGCTCGGGCGAAACTTTTTCCCGTCTTTCGTGATGCCCTGGATGAAAAATTCGGTCGGAGGGGTTTCAGCCATGTGGTTACCCAAGTGACGGCCCGGCGATGTCCAGGCAACGGCGCCTGGATACGCGAACACAAAGCTGGAGGGTCGGCGGCACAAGCTCATCGATATCCCGAAAACGGGGCGTCGAGGCGCGCCGCCGGTGGACTGCACCGGATGTGTGCAGCGCACGGCTTGTGTCCGGCAGAGCGCGAAAAGCCTTGCCTGCCGGGCTGGAGAAAACTTTCGAATTATACCGCAGCGCGCCATCGCGCGTCGTCCCGACGCCCGTCTTCCCGCACTGCGGATCGCGCGCGGCGATCCTGCCCCGCGTCGCTCCACAGCTCGTCAAAGCACAGAAAATCCTTTATGCTGCTTTGAGTTATCCACACCCGACGGCGGCGCCGTCCGGCCTCGCTGCCGGGTGAGACCCGCCGTATTTCGTTTCATGACCGCCAAAACCATTCGTCACTACCTGCAGTTCAAGGATTTCTCGCTGGAAGACTACGAGTACGTGCTCGAACGCACGGGTATCCTGAAGCGCAAGTTCAAGAACTACGAGACCTATCACCCGCTGCACGACCGCACGCTCGCGATGATCTTCGAGAAGAGCTCGACGCGCACGCGCCTGTCGTTCGAGGCCGGGATCTTCCAGCTCGGCGGTCACGCCGTCTTCATGAGCACGCGCGACACGCAGCTCGGCCGCGGCGAGCCCGTCGAGGATTCCGCGCAGGTCATCTCGCGAATGGTCGACATCATCATGATCCGCACGTTCGAGCAGGACGTGATCACGCGCTTCGCGCAGAACTCGCGCGTGCCGGTGATCAACGGCCTGACGAACGAATACCACCCGTGCCAGGTGCTCGCCGACATCTTCACGTACTACGAGCACCGCGGCCCGATCGCCGGCAAGACCGTCGCGTGGGTCGGCGACGCGAACAACATGCTCTACACGTGGATCGAAGCCGCGCAGATCCTCGGCTTCAAGCTGCGCCTGTCGACGCCGCCCGGCTACGCACTCGACATGAAGCTCGTGTCGCCCGACAGCGCGCCGTTCTACGAGGTGTTCGACGATCCGAACGAAGCGTGCAAGGGCGCCGATCTCGTGACGACCGACGTGTGGACGAGCATGGGCTTCGAGGCCGAGAACGAGGCGCGCAAGCAGGCATTCGCCGACTGGTGCGTCGACGAGGAAATGATGGGCCATGCGAATCCGGATGCCCTCTTCATGCACTGCCTGCCCGCGCACCGCGGCGAGGAAGTGACGGCCGGCGTGATCGACGGCCCGCAGAGCGTCGTGTGGGACGAAGCGGAAAACCGTCTGCACGTGCAGAAGGCGCTGATGGAGTTCCTGCTGCTCGGCCGCCTCAAGCACTGACGCGCCGCAACGCACACGCGTAAAAAAAGCGCCGATCGACGATCGGCGCTTTTTGTTTGGATGCGCGACAACCGGCGCACGCCTGCGTTACAGGCAGACCGGTTCCGCCTCCAGCTCGACACCGAACTGCGCGCGCACGTCGGCCTGGATCGCCCGCGCCAGCGCCAGCACGTCGGCACCGGTGGCGCCGCCGCGATTGACGAGCACGAGCGCCTGGCGGTCGTGCACGGCCGCCGCCCCGAGCGCGCGCCCCTTCCAGCCGCAGCGGTCGATCAGCCAGCCGGCCGCGAGCTTCACGTGCCCGTCCGGCTGCGGATACGACACGACCTCCGGCGCGCGGGCGCGCAGCGCATCGAACTGCGCGGCGTCGATCACCGGATTCTTGAAGAAACTGCCCGCATTGCCGAGCACCAGCGGATCGGGCAGCTTCGCGCGGCGGATCGCGACGACTGCATCGAACACGTCGCGCGGCGTCGCCGCATCGGGCGTGATGCCGCGCGCGTCGAGCTCGCGTGTGACGTCCGCGTAGCCGAGCCGCGGCGTCCATTGCTTCGGCAGCCGGAACGTCACCGCGACGATAGCGAACCGGCCGCGCCCTTCCCGCTTGAAGAAACTGTCGCGGTAACCGAATGCGCAGCGCACGGCGTCGAACCGCTCGCTGCGCCCCGTCGCCAGCTCGACCGCGACCAGCGAATCGAAATACGCCTTCATCTCGAGGCCGTACGCGCCGATGTTCTGGATCGGCGCGGCGCCGACGGTGCCCGGGATCAGCGCGAGATTCTCGAGGCCCGGCATCCCGTGCTCGAGCGTCCACGCGACGAACGCGTGCCAGCTCTCGCCGCCGCCGGCCTCGACGTACCACGCGTCGTCGTCCTCGCGCAGGATGCGGCGGCCCGCGATCTCGTCGAGCAGCACGACGCCGTCGAAATCGCGCGTGAACACGATATTGCTGCCGCCGCCGAGCACGAGTTGCGGCAGGGTCGCGACCCGCGGGTCGCGATGCAGCGCCTCGAACTGCGCCGCCTGCGTGATGCGCGCGGCGAAGCGCGCGCGCGCGGCGATGCCGAACGTGTTGTGCGCGGCGAGCGGATGGTCGGGAAGCAGCGACAGGGCGGAATCGTCAGGGGGCATCGGCATTCGCGGTCACGTCGGCCCGGGCGGCGCATGGCCGGCCTTGGGCAAACGGAGGGGCATCGGTAAAATGGCAAACAGTCCGCAATTATAGCGAGTGCCCGCGCGCGAGCCGGGCGCCCGCATCTCAAGGGAGAATGCCATGCCATCGTTCGACGTCGTTTCCGAAGCGAACATGATCGAAGTGAAGAACGCCATCGAGCAGTCGAACAAGGAAATCTCGACGCGCTTCGACTTCAAGGGCTCCGACGCACGCGTCGAGCAGAAGGAACGCGAGCTGACGCTGTTCGCCGACGACGATTTCAAGCTCGGCCAGGTCAAGGACGTGCTGATCGGCAAGCTGGCAAAGCGCAACGTCGACGTGCGCTTCCTCGACTACGGCAAGGTCGAGAAGATCGGCGGCGACAAGGTCAAGCAGATCGTCACCGTGAAGAAAGGCGTGACGGGTGACCTCGCGAAAAAGATCGTGCGCCTCGTGAAGGACAGCAAGATCAAGGTGCAGGCAAGCATTCAGGGCGACGCGGTGCGCATCTCCGGCACGAAGCGCGACGACCTGCAGAGCACGATCGCGATGCTGCGCAAGGACGTGACGGACACGCCGCTCGACTTCAACAACTTCCGCGACTGACCGGCCGCCGGCCCGTCACGTCATCCCGCCGGGCCCCGCACACGCGGCGCGCCCGGCGCGCGGCCAGCGCCGCGCGTTCTCAGGCCTTCCCGCCGTCCTGCGCGCCGCCGTCCGCGGCCGCCTTCTTCTTGTCGCCGATCCGGCTCTCCTGCCCCGCGAGCAGCTTCGAAATGTTGCCGCGGTGACGCCACACGAGCAGCACGCTCATCGCGAGCACGGCCCACGCGACCGGGTTATGGCCCGGCGTGCCGAACAGGAACACGTCGAACACCGGCGCGAACACGGCCGCCACCAGCGCCGCGAGCGACGAATAGCGGAAGAAGAACGCGACGATCAGCCAGGTCAGCGCGGTCGCGAGCCCGAGCACCGGGTGCACGGCGAGCAGCACGCCGGCCGCGGTCGCGACGCCCTTGCCGCCCTGGAAGCGGAAGAACACCGGGTACAGGTGGCCGAGGAACACGGCGATCGCGACCCACGCGACCGCGACGTCGGGCAGGCCGAAGTGACGGGCGAGCCAGACGGCGATCCAGCCCTTGAACGCGTCGCCGACGAGCGTCAGGATCGCGGCCTTCTTGTTGCCGCTGCGCAGCACGTTGGTCGCGCCCGGATTCTTGGATCCGTACGAACGCGGGTCGGCCAGGCCCATCACGGAACTGACGACGACGGCGAACGACACCGAACCGATCAGGTAGGCAACGAGGGCGGCGAGCAGGATCTGCATGCGGAGGACTCTTCTTTCAACGTATCGGGAAAGGGATGGCCGTGCGCGGCAAGCCGGCAGGCCGAAACGGCGCCCATTCTACCGAACGGGCGCGGCGTGCCACGAAGGTGAAACCCTCAGTCGACGCTCGCGCACTGCACGGGCCGCGCGCCGAGCAGCGACGTGAGCACCGTCGGCGCGAGGCTGACCAGGTAGCCGCGCCGGCCGCCGTTCAGGTAGATCGTCGGCAGGTCGAGGATCGTCGCCTCGACGTAGACGGGCATCGTCTTGCGCGTGCCGAACGGCGACGTGCCGCCGACGAGATAGCCCGAATGGCGATTCGCGACCTCGGGCTTGCACGGCTCGACCCGCTTCGCGCCGATCTGCCGCGCGAGATTCTTGGTCGACACCGTGCGGTCGCCGTGCATCAGCACGATCAGCGGCTTCGCGTGTTCGTCTTCCATCACGAGCGTCTTCACGACGCTGTGCTCGTCGACGCCGAGCTGGCGCGCCGATTCGCCGGTGCCGCCGTGCTCGACGTATTCGTACGGATGCTCGCCGAATGCGACGCCATGACGGCGCAGCAGTTGGGTCGCGGGGGTTTCGGACACGTGTCTGGATTTGCTCATGGCGGCATTTTAATGGCGAACGATCGACGCTCGCGCAATCGCGTGCCGGCGCCGACGGTATACTCGCGGCCCGTTTTCCGCCGGCCCGCCGCATCGCGGTCACGATCATGCCCATCATCATTGCAGACATCGTGAAGCGCTATTGCCCGATTGGCCAATTGTGGCGCGCGCGCCGTCATGGCACGATCGTTCGCAAATATCGTCGGCCCGCCGCCGGCCCCTCATCTGGAGACGCCATGTCCTCGCCCGTCCGTTCATCCGAATCGCTCGATGTCGATGCGCTGCTCGCCGCGCTGCCGCGTCGCATCGCCGACGTGCCCGCGCGCCGGGCCGCGCAGTCGCCCGCGCAGCCGGCGCTGATCGAGGATGCGCGCCGCCTGTCGTACGGCGATCTGGCGCAGGCCGTCGATGCGGCGGCCGCGCGGCTGGCGAGCCTCGGCGTGCAAGGCGGCGATCGCGTGATGATCGTCGCGGAAAACTGCGTCGCGCAGATCGTGCTGCTGTTCGCGGCCGCCCGCCTCGACGCGTGGGCGCTCGTGTCGAACGCACGGCTGTCGGCCGCCGAACTCGATGCGATCGCAGCGCATGCACGCCCTAAGCTGACCGCGTTCACGACGGACGTCTCACCCGACGCGCGCGCCCACGCCGAGCGGCTCGGCGCAATGCCGGCCGGCGCGCTGCCGGTCGACATCGGCGCGTGGTCGTATCGCGTCGACGCGAGCGCGCCCGCCGAACCGGTGGCCGCCGACGGCGCCGCCCAATGCGCGGCGCTGATCTACACGACCGGTACGACCGGCACGCCGAAAGGCGTGATGCTGTCGCACCGCAACCTGCTGTTCATCGCGGCGACGTCGAGCGCGCTGCGCCGCGTGTCGCCGGACGACGTCGTCTACACGGTGCTGCCCGTGTCGCACGTGTACGGGCTCGCATCGGTGTGCCTGGGCAGCCTGTATGCAGGCGCGACGCTGCGGCTCGCGCCGCGCTTCTCGCCGGAAGCCGTCCGCGTCGCGCTCGCCGACGAAGGCGTGACGATCTTCCAGGGCGTGCCCGCGATGCACGCGAAGCTGCTCGAACACCTGCACACGCACGGCCACGCATGGCGCGCGCCGCGGCTGCGCTTCGCATATTCGGGCGGCTCGCCGCTCGATGCGAACCTGAAGGCGCGCGTCGAGCGCCTGTACGGCGTGCCGCTGCACAACGGCTACGGGATGACCGAAAGCAGCCCGACGATCACGCAGACGCCGCTCGACGCGCCGCGCACGGACAGTTCGGTCGGCGTGCCGATTCCGGGCGTCGACGTGCGGATCGTCGCGCCGGACGGCACCGACGTGCCGCCGGGCGAAGTCGGCGAGATCCGCGTGCGCGGGCCGAACGTGATGCTCGGCTACTACCGCAACGCGGATGCGACGCGCGCGGCCGTGTCGCCGGACGGCTGGCTGAGCACCGGCGATCTCGCGCGGCAGGACGCGGACGGCGCGGTGACGATCGCGGGCCGCAGCAAGGAGCTGATCATCCGCTCGGGCTTCAACGTGTATCCGGTCGAGGTCGAGCAGGTGCTGAACGCGCATCCGGACGTCGTGCAGGCGGCCGTGATCGGCCGCGCGATCGACGGCAACGAGGAAGTGCTCGCGTTCGTCGAGCGCGTGCCGGGCGCGGCGGTCGACGAGGCGGCATTGCACGCATGGTGCGCGGACCGGCTCACCGCTTACAAACGCCCTGCGCACATCCGCGTGCTCGATGCGTTGCCGGCCGCATCGACCGGCAAGGTGCTCAAGCACCGGCTGCGCGAGCTCGTCTGACGCGCCCTGCGATGCGCGGCGCAGTCCGCATCGGCGCCCCGCCCCACCACGCTGCGTCGAACGCCCGCGTCGCGCGTCAGCCGCGCGGGTGATGCTGCGCGTGCAGCGTCTTGAGCCGCTCGCGCGCGACGTGCGTGTAGATCTGCGTGGTCGAGATGTCGCTGTGGCCGAGCAGCAACTGCACGACGCGCAGGTCGGCGCCGTGGTTCAGCAGGTGCGTCGCGAACGCGTGCCGCAGCGTGTGCGGCGACAGGTGCGCGCGCACGTCGGCCTGCTGCGCGTGACGCTTGATGATGTTCCAGAACTGCTGGCGCGTCATCCCGTCGCCGCGCGCGGTCACGAACAGCGCATCGGCCGCGCGTGCGCCGAGCAGCGCGGGCCGCGCGTCGCGCAGGTAGCGTTCGATCCAGGCGTGCGCGACTTCGCCGAACGGCACGAGCCGCTCCTTCGAACCCTTGCCCATCACGCGCACGACGCCTTCGTTGAGGCCGACTTCGACGGTCTTCAGCGTCACGAGCTCGCTCACGCGCAGCCCGCTCGCGTACATCAGCTCGAGCATCGTGCGATCGCGCAGGCCGAGCGGCGTGCCGATGTCCGGCGCGCCCAGCAGCGCCTCGACCTGCGCCTCCGACAATGTCGACGGGAACCGGGCCGCCTGTTTCGCGGACGTGATCCGCAGCGTCGGGTCGGCGCTCGCGCGATGCTCGCGCACGGCCCAGCCGTAATAGCGACGGAACACGGACAGTCGCCGGTTCGACGACGTCGCCTTGCCGTCGCTGCGCGCGGCGATGTAGCCGGTCACCATCGCCTCGTCGGCGCCGTCGAGCGGCGCGGCGTGCGTCGCGGCCAGCCATTGGGAAAACAGCACCAGATCGCGCCGGTACGCATCGAGCGTGTTGCGCGCGAGGCCGTGTTCGAGCCACAACGCATCGCAGAACACGTCGATCGACGCGCGGCTCGCGAGCAGCGCGGGCGATGCCGCGACGGCATCGTCGTCGGCTTCGGGGGTCGTCACAGGTTCGCTCATCGGTACGGCACACCCTCGTGCGTCAGCAGCCAGCGCTTCACTTGCTGGTAATAGCCGTTGTCGTCGTGGTTCGCGAACCCGCCGAGGCCACCCGCCGCGACGACGCGATGGCACGGGATCACGAGCGGGAAGTAGTTCGCGCCGCACGCCTGGCCGACCGCGCGCGGCGCGCTGCCGATCCGCTTCGCGACCTGGCCGTAGGTGAGCACCGTGCCGGGCGGGATATCGCTGATCACGTCCCACACGCGATGCTGGAATGCGCTGCCGACATCGGCAAGCGGCAGGTCGAAGCGTGCGGACGCGCGCTCGAAATAACGTTCGATCTGCTTGACCGCGCGCTTCGCGAGCGCCGAATCCGGATCGACCGACTTCATCGATTCGGGCAGATAGACGATCTCGCGCACCACCGCGGCATCCGTACGGATGCCGACCTTGCCGAACGGCGCGTCGATGACTGCGTTGAACATTGCCTTCTCCTGACCGGGGGATGCGCGCGGCCCTGCCCGCGCGCCGACGACACTTTACGCCGCCTTCACGCGGCCCGCAGCGCCCATTCGACATGCTCGCGCACGAGCGGCGACGGATCGTCGGCCCGGGCGCGCAGCGCGGCGACGATCGCGTCGCGCGCCGCCGGCGAGAGCCGGTCCGCACCCGCGCGCAGCGCATTGCCGAGCCCGACCGCGAGATTGCGCAGCCAGCTTTCGTAGCCGATGCGCCGGATCGCGCTGCCCTGCATCCGCGTGTCGAACGTGTCGGCATCCCACGCGAACAGCTCGACGAGCGTCGCGCGATCGAGACCGTGCCGCACGTCGAAATCGGCGACGGGCGCGGCCTGCGCGAACTTGTTCCACGGGCACACGAGCTGACAGTCGTCGCAGCCGTACACGCGATTGCCGATCATCGGCCGCAGCGGCTCGGGAATGCTGCCTTTCAGCTCGATCGTCAGGTACGAGATGCAGCGGCGCGCATCGACGCGGTACGGCTCGACGATCGCACCGGTCGGGCACGCGTCGATGCAGCGCGTGCAGTTGCCGCAATGCGCGCCGGGCGTCTCCGGCGCGCGGTCGGGCGCCGTATGCGCGTCGGTCGGCAGCGGCAGGTCGACGTAGATCTCGCCGAGAAAGAACAGCGAGCCGGCATCGCGCTGCAACAGCAGCGTATGCTTGCCGCGCCAGCCGACCCCGGCCTTCTGCGCGAGCTCGACCTCGAGCACCGGCGCCGAATCGGTGAACACGCGGTAGCCGAACCCGCCGATCTCGTGCTCGATACGCTCCGCGAGCGTCTGCAGCCGGTTGCGCAGCACCTTGTGATAGTCGCGGCCGCGTGCATAGATCGACACGACGGCCGCCTGCGGATCGTCGAGCCGTGCCCGTTCGCGGGCGCGCCAGTCGTGCGGCACGAGCGCGCCGGGCTCGCCGCCGGGCGCGCCGTCAGCGAGCGTTTGGGCCGGCAAATAGGCGAGCCGCACGGAAATCACGCGTCGCGTACCGGCCACAAGTTCGGCCGGCCGCGCGCGTTTCATCCCATGTTTCGCCATATAATCCATTTCGCCGTGGTATCCGGCTTCCAGCCAGGCGGCGAGGCCCGCTTCGGCATCCGAGAGATCGGTATCGCTGATGCCGATCGCCCCGAAACCCAATTCGCGCCCCCACGCCCTGATGCGAGCGGCGAGCGCAGTCAACGCCGCATCGTCGAGCGCGCACGGCGCCGCGCCTTCGTCACGAGTCGAAGGCCTGTCGGATGCGGCGCGTTCCGGTAGTCGGTTCATCGCACTATTTTACGAGAATGCCAGCCACGCCCAGCCAACCGCCTCACGACGCCACGTTGCCCGCCCCGCTCGCGGAGCGCGTGATCGCGCTCGCCGACGAAGCGGCAACCGAGGCCTTGGGCACCCGCTTCGCGCACGCGCTCGATGCGGCGCGCCTCGAGCTCGACCGCGCGCATGCGTTCGACGGGCTGCAGATCCAGCTGGTCGGCGATCTCGGCGCGGGCAAGACGACCCTCGTGCGCGCGATCCTGCGCGGCCTCGGCCACCAGGGCCGCGTGCGCAGCCCGACCTATACGCTCGTCGAGCCGTACGCGCTCGAACGCAGCGATGGGGAACTCGAGGTCTATCACTTCGATCTGTATCGATTCAACGATCCGGCCGAATGGTCCGATGCAGGCTTTCGCGAATATTTCAATTCCACCGCGATCTGCCTCGTCGAATGGCCACAACAGGCGGGCGCCCTGCTCGGCGTGCCCGATCTGGTTTTCTCGCTCGACGTGGATGGCGACGGCCGTGCCCTCACCGTCCGGGCGTACAGCGCTTCAGGAAAGGCATGTCTCGAAAGATGTTGATCAAACCGTTCCGCTCGATCGAATCGGCGGCCACCGCGACGCACAACTGGCGGCGCCGTCAGATCCTGCGCGCGGGGGCGTCGACGCTGGTGCTCGGTCTCGTCGCGCCGCGGCTCGCGCACGCATCGTCGGTGCTCGGCGTGCGCGTGTGGCCCGCACGCGATTACACGCGCGTCACGATCGAATCCGACCAGCCGCTGCAGAATAGCCAACAGCTGCTGCAGGGTCCCGACCGTCTCGTCGTCGACCTGAGCGGCCTCGACCTCGACCAGGCGCTGCGCGACCTCGTCTCGAAGATCGCGCCGAACGATCCGCAGATCCAGTCGGTGCGCGTCGGCCAGTATCAGCCGCACGTCGTGCGGATGGTCTTCGACCTGAAAGGCTCGGTGAAGCCGCAGGTGTTCACGCTGCCGCCCGTCGGCACGTACAAGTACCGGCTGGTGTTCGACCTGTATCCGGCCGTCGCGCCCGATCCGCTGTCCGACCTGATCGCGCAGACGGAACGCAAGGAACAGGCGCTCAACGACACCGCGCGCGCGCAGCAGATGCAGCCGCCGTCCACGCTGGCGGGCCCCGGCACCCCGCCGCCCGGCGCGGGCGACAACAGCGACGCATTCTTCCAGCGTTTCGCGCAGAACACGCCAACCACGCCGCACACGCCGCCGGCGGCCGGCACGCCGTCGACGCCCGCGAAGCCGGCCGTCAAGCCGCCGCCCGTCATCGCGCGCCGCGACGACGGCGACGACGACGGCGACACCTACAAGTTCACCGCGCCGAAATCCGGCAAGGGCGGCACCGTGCGTCTGCTGACGGTCGCGATCGACCCGGGCCACGGCGGCGAGGATCCGGGCGCGATCGGCGGCAACGGCACGTACGAGAAGCACATCGCGCTCGACATCGCGAAGAAGCTGCGCGCGAAGATCGACGCCGCGCCGAACATGCGCGCGATGATGACGCGCGACGCCGACTTCTTCGTGCCGCTGAACGTGCGCGTGCAGAAGGCGCGCCGCGTCGGCGCGGATCTCTTCGTGTCGATCCACGCGGATGCGTTCACGACGCCGTCCGCGCGCGGCTCGTCGGTGTTCGCGCTGTCCGACCACGGCGCGACGAGCGCCGCGGCGCGCTGGATGGCGAACAAGGAGAATTCGTCGGACCTGATCGGCGGCATCAACATCAAGACGGCGGACGCGGCGGTGAACCGCGCGCTGTTCGACATGTCGACGACCGCGCAGATCCGCGACTCGCTGCGCTACGGCAACTACGTGCTGAAGGAAGTGGGCGGCATCAACAAGCTGCACAAGGGCTCGGTCGAGCAGGCCGGGTTCGCGGTGCTGAAGGCGCCCGACATTCCGTCGATCCTCGTCGAGACCGCATTCATCAGCAACCCGGACGAAGAGCGCCGGCTCAACGACGACAGCTATCGCGACGAGATGGCCGACGCGATCTTCCGCGGCATCAAGCGTTATTTCGCCGCGAATCCGCCGCTCGCGAAGAGCCGGATGGCCTGAGCGCCACCGCTCCCCCCGCCGGCACGCAGCGCGTGCCGGCGCGTCACGACGCCGCGAAGCGGCTCAGCAGTTTCCCGCCGAACACGTTCACCGCGAGCCCGCCCATCACGAGTGCGGCGCCGATCAGTTGCGTTTGCGTCAGATGCTCGTCGAGCAGCAGCGCCGACGACGCGAGCCCGACGATCGGCACCAGCAGCGAGAACTGCGCGACCTGCGCGGCCGGGTAGCGCGACAGCAGGCGGCTCCACAGCCCGTAGCCGAGCAGCGTCGCGACGAATGCGAGATAGACGACCGCGAAGATCGACGCGCCGTTCAGCCCGGCGAGCGCGGTCGCGATCCGCTGCGGCCCCTCGAACCACAGCGACAGCAGAAAGAACGGCACCGGCGGCACGAGGCTCGCCCATACGACGAGCGACACGAGGTTCGCACGCCCGACCTTCTTCGTGACGATATTGCCGAAGGCCCACATCGCGGCCGAGCAGATCGTCAGCAGGAAACCCGCGAGCGTCATCGCGCGGCCGCCTTGCGCGGCGATCACGACGAGCCCGCCCGCGGCGATCGCGAGCCCGATCAGGTTCTGCACGCGCAGCCGCTCGCCGAGGAACAGCATCGCGAACACCAGCGTGAAGAACGCCTGCGACTGCAGCACGAGCGACGCGAGGCCGGCGGGCATGCCGACGTACATGCCGGTGAACAGGAACACGAACTGGCCGAGCTGGATCGTCGCGCCGTACAGCACCAGCAACCGCCACGAAATCTGCGGCCGGCGCACGAAGAACACCGCGGGCACGGCCGCGAGCGTAAAGCGCAGCGCGCCGAGCAGCATCGGCGGCATGCCGTGCAGGCCGACCTTGATCACGACGAAGTTCACGCCCCACGCCAGGATCACGACCAGCGCGAGCAGCAAGTCCTTCGGGGCCATCATCGGTGTCTCCCTCGATTGTCGAATCATTGTTGTGAAGCCGGCCAGTCTACCGGGTTTCGCCGGCCGGCCCGATACCCGCACGGCCCGCATGGAATCGGCGGCGCGCGCAGCGGCTTGCGCCACGCCGCGGATGCCGCACGACGCATGCCTGCCGCGGCCGCAGCGCGCGCATTTCGTGGTCCCCGCGCTCCGCGTCACGCGCGCGCGCCGCCGCACCGCCAGTACAATGACCGGCAATCCAGCCGTTCCCCACGAGGCCCGCCATGACCGACTCGATCAAAGCCCTGCTGAAGCCGCACGTCCGCGACATCGGCAACCTGCAGGTACGCCGCACGCTGCCCGCGCTCGCCGCACGCCTCGTCGGCCCGTTCATCTTCTTCGATCACATGGGGCCCGCGACGCTGCCTGCCGGCACGGGGCTCGACGTGCGCCCGCATCCGCACATCGGACTCGCGACGGTTACCTACCTGTTCGACGGCGCGATCCTGCACCGCGACAGCCTCGGCTCGCTGCAGGAAATCGTGCCCGGCGACGTGAACTGGATGACGGCCGGCCGCGGCATCGTCCACTCCGAGCGCACGCCGGACGCGCAACGCGCCAGCGGCCACACCGTGCACGGTATCCAGACCTGGGTCGCGCTGCCGCAGGCGCACGAGACGACCGAACCGTCGTTCGAGCACCATGCGGCCGACACGCTGCCCAAGCGCGACGCAGACGGCGTGGCGCTGACGGTGATCGCCGGCGACGCGTTCGGGCTGCATTCGCCCGTGACGACGTTCTCGCGCACGCTGTACGTCGCGGCCGAATTCGCGGCCGGCGGCTGGCTCGAACTCGATGCATCGCACGAGGAGCGCGCGGTCTACGTGGTCGACGGCGAGCTCGCGATCGACGGCACGCCGGTGCCGGCCGAACAGATGGCCGTACTCGTGCCGGGCGCGACGGTCACGCTGACGAGCGCCAGCGGCGCGCGCGCGATGCTGCTCGGCGGCGACCGGATCGACGGCGAACGCTACATCGAGTGGAATTTCGTCGCGAGCAGTCGCGAGGCGATCGAGCGGGCCAAAGCGGCCTGGACGCGCCAGGAAATGGGCAAGGTGCCCGGCGAGACCGAATGGATTCCGCTGCCCGAAGCGAAACCGCGTTGAAAAAGCCGCGCGCCGCCCCCATCCTGACGATATTCGAACGGAAGAGAACGCCATGGACACCACGCTTGCCACATTCGAGAAAGACGTCATCGAGGCGTCGCTGGACACGCCCGTGCTGGTCGACTTCTGGGCGCCGTGGTGCGGCCCCTGCAAGACGCTCGGCCCGCTGCTGGAAAAGCTCGAAGCCGATTACGCAGGCCGCTGGAAGCTCGTGAAGGTCAACGTCGACGAGAACCAGGAACTCGCCGCGCACTTCCAGACGCGCAGCATCCCGCACGTGATCGCGTTCGCCGACGGGCGCCCGGTCGACCAGTTCGTCGGCGTGCTGCCCGAAGGCCAGTTGCGCGCGTTCCTCGACCGGCTGCTGCCGGCCCCCGA
This sequence comes from Burkholderia sp. 9775_39, assembly GCF_015712225.1. NCBI lineage: Bacteria > Pseudomonadati > Pseudomonadota > Betaproteobacteria > Burkholderiales > Burkholderiaceae > Burkholderia > Burkholderia sp. 9775_39. The sequence goes on from NZ_JACCQC010000044.1 coordinate 35,902, forward strand.
GGAAGCCGAGCGCCGCGCCGCGCAGTATGCGATGGCCGAACAGCGCTTCGACGAGGCGCTCGCGCACCTCGAAGCGGCGCTCGCGCTGAACCCCGGCTACGACGACGCGCGCCTCGACCTGATCGAACTGCTGCTGGCGCGCAACGAAGTCGACGCCGCGCGTGCCGAGACCGAGCGCCTGTCGCCGCAAACCGTGCAGAACGGCGACCCGCGCTACCAAGCGATCAAGACCCGTTTCGACGCACTCGAAGCCACGGCCGACCTGCCGCCAACCGATGCGCTCGAAGCGCGCATCGCGGCAAACCCGGCCGATCTCGACGCACGCTTCGACCTTGCGCAGAGCCTGATCGCGCGGCGCGCGTACGAAGGCGCGCTGGAACAGTTGCTGGAAATCGTGATGCGCGATCGCACGTACGGCGATGATCTCGGCCGCCGCACGATGATCTCGGTGTTCGAGCTGGCCGGCGATCGCCCCGACCTCGTCGCCGGGTGGCGACGCAAGCTGAGCATGGCGCTCAACTGATGCACGACGCGCCGGGCCGCGCTGGCCCGGCCGACTTGCCGTATCGCTCGCGGCGCGTTACCCGCGCCGCGGCATCCGTCTTTCCTGCCCGCGCGTCGCGCGCTCAGCCGGCCGCCTGCGCCGCGATCGCACGCAGCGCATGCGCGGCCGCCGCGAACCCGAAGCTCGCGGTCACGCACACGCTCGAACCGAAGCCCGCACAGTTGAGCCCCGCGACGTGCGCGGCCGTGGACGGCTCGGCGCCGTCCTCGATGTCGCAGGCCGCCGCTTCCGGATAGATCAGCGGCTCGTCCGAATACACGGCGCTGACCTTGAAGCGCGCCTTCGGCCCGCGCGGAAAACCATGCTGCTTGCGCAACTGCGCACGCACCTTCGACAGCAGCGGATCCTGGATCGTCAGTGCGAGATCGTCGATGCGGATGCGCGTCGGGTCGAGCTGGCCGCCCGCGCCGCCGACCACGATCAACGGCTGCCGTTTCGCGACGCACCATGCGATCAGCGCGACCTTCGTGCGCACGCTGTCGATCGCGTCGATCACGTAGTCGAAGCCGCCGCCGAGCAGCGCGTCGAAGTTGTCGGGCTCGACGAAATCCTCGATCCGGTTCACGCGGCACGCGGGATCGATCAGCGCGATCCGCTCGGCCATCGCGTCGACCTTCGGCTTGCCGAAATTGCCGTCGAGCGCATGGATCTGCCGGTTCGTGTTGCTTTCCGCGACGTTGTCGAGATCGATCAGCGTCAGCGTGCCGATCGCGTTGCGCGCGAGCGCCTCGGCCACCCACGACCCGACGCCGCCGATCCCGATCACCGCGACGTGCGCCCGCTCGAACGCGGCGGCGGCCGGCGCGCCATACAGGCGCGCGACGCCGCCGAAACGCCGCGCGCGATCCACGTCAAGCTGGATTTCCGGTGTCGGGGTAAGATCAGAAGAACTGGGCGGGGCAGCGTCGGCGGAGGACATGGCAGCAAGGAAAACGTAAGTCGTGCAGCCCTCTATTTTGCCTGAACTCCCCGTCCGCACGCGCCACTGTGCACGCACGATTCTCGCGCGTTCGCTATACTGGCCCCAGATTGAAGCGTTTGCATAACATGACGACTCTCGCCGATCTCCGCATCAACTATTCACGTGCTTCGCTCGACGAAGCCGATGCCGCCCCCGACCCCTTCGCCCAGTTCGATCGCTGGTTCAAGGAGGCGCTCGCCGCGAAACTGCCCGAGCCGAACACGATGACGCTCGCGACCGTCGGCGCCGACGGCCGGCCGTCGGCCCGGATCGTGCTCATCAAGGGCGTCGACGAACGCGGGTTCGTCTTCTTCACCAATTACGAAAGCCGCAAGGGGCACGATCTCGCCGTGCATCCGCAAGCCGCGCTGCTGTTCTACTGGATCGAGCTCGAGCGCCAGGTGCGCATCGAAGGCCGGATCGAGAAAACCAGCGCGGAAGAAAGCGACCGCTATTTCGCGTCGCGCCCGCTCGGCTCGCGCATCGGCGCGTGGGCGTCGGAGCAGAGCGCCGTGATCGACAGCCGCGCGACGCTCGAAGCGCGCGAAAAGGCCGTCAGCGAACGCTACGGCGACAACCCGCCGCGCCCGCCGCACTGGGGCGGCTACCGCCTCGTGCCCGACTCGATCGAGTTCTGGCAGGGGCGCCCGTCGCGGCTGCACGACCGCCTGCTCTATACGCGCGACGCCGCGGCGTCGCCGGGCTGGACGATCTCGCGCCTGTCGCCGTAAGCGCGGCGCCGGCGCACGCCGGTCGTGTCTCGTGTTGCATCCGGGTGCCCGCGCCGCAAGCGGCGGGCGCCGGTCAGGATACTTGGCTGTATTCGATTCAACGAACAAACGGAGAATCCAAATGTTCTGGGAAAAGAAGCTGGCACAGTGGGCGGATGAAGTACGGGCAAAAGCGAACATACCGGCGCGCCTCGTGCTGTGGAACGGCGATCAACTCGATTTCGGCACCTTCAGCGCACCGCAGGTCACGCTGAAGGTGAACAGCGCGTCGGCATTGCCGCTGCTGCTCGAACCGAGCCTCGACAATCTCGGCGAGGCGTACGTGAAAGGCAAGATCGACATCGAAGGCAAGCTGTCGGACATCATCAACATCGGCTACTCGCTCGCGCGCAGCACCGTGACCAGCGCAAGCAAGCTCGCCCGCGTGAAGCGCTACTTCAATCACACGAAGAGCACCGACAAGAAGGCGATCCAGTACCACTACGACGTCTCGAACGAGTTCTACCAGCTGTGGCTCGACGAGAACATGGTGTACTCGTGCGCGTACTTCGAGAACGGCGACGAGGATCTCGCCACCGCGCAGATCAAGAAGATCGACCACATCCTGACGAAGATCCAGCTGCAGCCCGGCCAGCGCCTGCTCGACATCGGCTGCGGCTGGGGCGCGCTCGTGCTGCGCGCCGCACAGAAGTTCGGCGCGACGTGTCTCGGCGTGACGCTGTCGCAGAACCAGTTCGACCTCGCGACCGCCCGCGTGAAGGCCGCGGGGCTCGAAGACAGGATCGAGATTCGTCTGCAGGATTATCGCGAGATCGAAGGCCAGTTCGACCGCATCACGAGCGTCGGGATGTTCGAGCACGTCGGCCGCAAGAACCTGCCGCTCTATTTCTCGCGCATCCGCGAGCTGCTGACCGACGACGGCATCGCGATGAATCACGGGATCACGTCGACCGACGCGGAAAGCGGCGAAACGGCGCTCGGCGGCGGCGAATTCATCGATCGCTACGTGTTTCCGGACGGCGAGCTGCCGCACATCAGCCTCGCGCTCGAAGCGGCGCAGCGCGGCGGACTCGAGGCGGTTGACGTCGAAAGCCTGCGCCGGCACTATGCGCGCACGCTCGATATCTGGACGGAAAACTTCGAAGCAAAAGCCGACGAAGCGCGAAAGCTCGTCGACGACGAAAAATTCCGCATCTGGCGCGTGTATCTGGCCGGCTGCGCGTATGCGTTCGAGCACGACGACGTGTCGATCTTCCAGATCGTGTGCCGCAAGGCCGGACGCAGCGCGAAAACGCTGCCGTGGTCGCGGCGCTACATGTACGAACACGCGCTGCCGCGCTAGGCGGCGCCTTACGCTGGGCATGCATGGGTGACGGCAGGACGCGGCGCAAGGCGCCGCCGCAACGACAGCAGCACGACGACGCCAACGAGTCGCACGCCGACGGACAGTTCGACCTGTTCGGCGTGCCGACGGACGCCGCACGCGCGTCGCCCGCGCACGACGACAGCGCCGATGAATCCGTGACGCCGGACGCACCGGACCACGCACGACCGCCCCCGCC
>NZ_JACCQC010000045.1:0-38185 GCF_015712225.1 Burkholderia sp. 9775_39
GGCAGTTCAGGCAGCGGCCCGCGGGCCGCTGCCTGACGCGCTACAGTTTGCCTTTTCTTCTTCATCGGCATATCCATGACTTTTACACCTCATGATATGCCTCGCCCACGAAATCACGGATAGGTCCGATGAAACCATCGACGTCATCCGTGTCCTGCATCAACGGATGGACATCGAACGACATCTGTAGCCTCGCACGTCGGATGCCGTAATCGCTGCAAAGCGCTGCTCGATACCGACAGCATTGCGCCACGTCGACGCGGACACGGCACCGATCAGTCTAGAACGCTTCCCCACTGAACAACGCCACGACCGCATCCGGATTCGACGGCCAGTACATGTGCATGTACGTCGCGACGATCGCGCCGCTGCGATAGACGGCTTCGCCGCTGCCGGCCTTGCCATCGGGGCGGGCGGCGGTCGCGACCGGCACCAGCCGCGTTTCCAGCCGCGAATAGTGAAACGTATGTCCGCGCATCGGTCCGGTGCGCGTATCGAGTTGCTGCATGCCGAGCGCCGCGAACCGGCGCTGCATCGTCGCATGGCCCCGAAGCACGCCGAGCATCGGCGTCGTCAAGCCGTCCACGTCGGTCAGCGATTCGCACAGATACACCATCCCCCCGCATTCCGCGACGATCGGCCGGCCGGCTGCCGCATGCGCGCGAATCGTCCGTGCGGTCGCGGCATTCACGGCCAGCGTCGCCGCATGCAGTTCCGGATAGCCGCCCGGCAAAAACAGCGCGTCGCAATCGTCAGGCACGGGTTCGTCGGCAAGCGGCGAGAAGAACCGCAGCACCGCACCGAGCGCATCGAGCAGCACAAGGTTCGCCGGATAGATGAACGAAAACGCCGCATCGCGCGCCACCGCGATCCGCTTGCCGGCCAGCGCACGCGGCAGCGGCGCGGCCACGTCCGGCTCCGCGAACGCGACGGCCGGCGGTAACTCGGCCAGCGCCGTCTGCGCGAGCACATCGGCCGCGCGCTCGAGCCGCGCGTCGAGATCGTCGATGTCGGCCGGCTGATGCAGGCCGAGATGGCGCTCCGGCAGCGCGATGCCCGCATCGGCCGGCACGTGGCCGAGCCAGCGCAGATCCGCGGGCAGCGCCTGTTGCAGCAGCTCCGCGTGCCGCGCCGAGCCGACGCGGTTGGCCAGCACGCCGTGAAACGGCAGCTCCGGCCGGAACCGTGCGAGCCCGAACGCGATTGCCGCGAACGTCTGCGCCATCGCCTTCGCCGAAATCACCGCGACGACCGGCACGCCGAACGCGGCCGCGAGATCGGCGCTGCTCGGCGTGCCGTCGAACAAGCCCATCACGCCTTCGATCAGGATCAGGTCCGCGTCGCGCGCGGCGTCGGCGAGCAGCGCCCGGCAACCGGCCTCGCCGACCATCCCGAGGTCGAGCGCATGCACCGGCGCGCCGCTTGCCCGTTCGAGCAGCATCGGATCGAGGAAATCGGGCCCGGTCTTGAACACGCGTACGCGACGGCCGAGCCGGCGGTGCAGCCGCGCGAGGCCGGCCGTCACCGACGTCTTGCCCTGGCCGGACGCGGGCGCGCTGACGAACAGCGCGGGGCAGGCCGGCATGCTCAGAACTCCACGCCGCGCTGCGCCTTCACGCCTTGCTCCTTGTACGGATGCTTGACGAGCCGCATTTCGGTGACGAGATCGGCCGCATCGATCAGCGCATCGGGCGCGTGCCGCCCGGTGACGACGACGTGCACCGACTCCGGACGCGCGACGAGCGTGGCGAGCACTTCGTCGAGCGGCAGGTATTCGTACTTGAGCACGGTGTTCAACTCGTCGAGGATCACCATCCGGTAGTCGCCGCTTTCGATCATCCGGCGCGCCTCGTCCCAGCCCTTGCGCGCGGTCGCGATGTCGGCGTCGCGGTTCTGCGTGTTCCACGTATAGCCGTCGCCCATCGTCACGAAATCGCATTCCGCGACCGCGCCGAGGAAGTCGCGCTCGGACGTATGCAGCGCCCCCTTGATGAACTGCACGACACCGAGCCGCATGCCGTGGCCGAGCACGCGCACGGCCATCCCGAACGCGGCCGTGCTCTTGCCCTTGCCGTTGCCGGTGTGGACGATCAGCAGGCCTTTCTCCTGGGTGGCGGCGGCCTGCTTTTTCTCGTGGCCGGCGCGGCGGCGTTCGGCCATCCGCTGATGGGATTCGGAATCGGTCTTCATCGGGAATCGTCCTGTCGAAAGCGAAACAAGGGTTTTCAGAGCGGGCCGGCGAGCGCGACCGTCACGCCGTCCCGGATGGATTTGGGGCCGAGCAGCCGGCCATGCGGCGCGGCGAGCTGCGCGCACGGCTCGGCCACGCCCGCGATGCCGAAGCGGGCCAGCGCGGCGTCCGACGGGCCGCTCGCGGCCAGTTCCGGACGACTCGCGAGTTGCGCCGCGTCGAACGCGACGAGCGGCCAGCCGCGGCGCGCGCACAGCGTGCGCAGCGCACGGGCGCGAGCCTTGTCGACGAGCGTCGCGACGAGCGCCGGTTCGGCGGCCGGATAGCGCGCGAGCGCGGCGCGGATCGCGGCATCGAGTTGCGCGGCCGTGACGCCGGCGCGAAAACCGACACCGAGCGCGACGCGCATCATGCGTGGCCGCCGAGCGCCGCACGCACCGCCGGATCGTCGGCGAGCGCCGCGACGCGGCCGATCACGACAATCGCCGGCGATCCGATGCCGGTTTCGCCGACGCGCGCGACGAGCGTATCGAGCGTCGCGTGGACGTGGCGCTGTTCGGGCCGCGTGGCGTTCTCGATCGCCGCGCACGGCGTATCGCCGGGCAGGCCGCCGTCGCGCAATGCCGCTGCAATCGCGTCGAGCCGGCGGATGCCCATGTAGACCACGATCGTCATGCGTGTGGCCGCGAGCGCGCGCCAGTCGGGCTCGTCGGCCCCCGCGCCGTGGCCCGTGACGAAGATCACGCCCTGCGCGTCGCCGCGGTGCGTGACCGGGATGCCGAGCGCGGCCGGCGCGGCGATGCCCGCGGTGATGCCGCTGACGACTTCCACCGGAAAGCCCGCCGCGCCGAGCGCGATCAGCTCCTCGCCGCCGCGGCCGAACACGAACGGATCGCCGCCCTTGAGCCGTGCGACGCTGCGGCCCGCGCGCAGGTGCGCGAGCATCGCGGCGACGATCGCTTCCTGCGGCGTCGACGCATGGCCGCCACGCTTGCCGACGTGCTCGATCAGCGCATCGGCGCGCGCATGGCGCAGCACGTCGGGGTTCACGAGATCGTCGACGAGCAGCACGTCGGCCGCGCCGATCGCGCGCACGGCCCTGAGCGTCAGCAGATCGGCGTCGCCGGGGCCGGCGCCGACGAGCCAGGCGCGGCTCATCGCGCGCGGCACGGCGCGCACCGTGTCGAAACAGTGGAACAGGGAAGGCGGGCGGCGCATCGGCGGCCGGCGGACAGGCAGTGCATGGCGGATCGGGCGAAACCCGCGCGAACGCGGGGGAATGCGCACCCGGTCCGTCCCCCGCGGATCGGGCGTTCGGCGAGCAGCGCGCTCGCCCCTTGCGTCGGCCGGTATCCGGGCTGGCCGCTTGCCAGACCGCAGCCTTCCCGCCCGGTCGAAGGGCAGTGGCATCGCGGGCGGCCTGGGCGCACGCGCGAGGAAGCGCGCGGCGCGGGCGGCGTACCGTTGCGGGGACAGCACAGGCCGGGCGGATGTCCGCCTCCTGTTTCCCGTTTAACTGCATGCACCGAATGCGCATGCGAGCACCGAACGCGGCGCATACGATAGCACAGGCCTGCAACGCGCAAGCCGCCCGGCGGAGCGGCTGCGCGGGGCGCCGGCGCCGCCCGCGAGGTCAGAACTTGTATGCCGCCGTCAGCGTGAACGTGCGTGGCGCGCCGGGCACGATCTGCGCGAGGCCCGTCGCATTCGCGTAGTAGTCGCGATCGGCCAGGTTGACGGCCGCCAGCGTCACCTCGAGGTCGCGCGTGCGATAGCCGGCCTTGCCGTCCCAGCGAAGGTACGCGGGCAGTTCGAGCAGGTTGTCGCGATCGGCGTAACGCGCGCCCTCGTACACGACCCCGAGTTCGGCGAAAAACCCGCGCAGCGGCGCATGGCTGACGAACAGGCTGCCGTTCGACGCCGACACGCCCGCCGAGCGCTTGCCCGCATACTTCGGCTCGGCGTCGACCACCCGCGCGTGTTGCCAGCCGATGCCGCCGCGGACGAACCAGTCGCCCGTGAGCCGGCCGGCGACGCCCAGTTCCAGGCCACGATTGCGTTCGAGGCCGGTGAGGTCGAAAAAACCCGGGCGAACCGGGTCGGCGATGCGGCGGTTGTACAGGTCGAGCTGAAACAGCGCGAGCGTCGTGCTCAGCGCGCCATCGCGCCAGTCGCTTTTCACGCCGATCTCGTATTGGCGCGTGTATTGCGGGCCGAGATCGTTGGCGTTGCCGCGCGCGTCGGGCGTGATGCCGATCAGGTCGCCGCCGACCGGCGCGAAGTTCTTGCTGTACGACGCATACAGGCTGTGCGCGCCGACCGGCGACCATACGACGCCGAGCCGCGGGCTCCATGCCGTCGTCGTGCGCCGCGCATGCAGACCGTTCAGCGCGTTGGTCGAATCGACGTCGAAACGTTCCGCGCGCAGGCCGCCGAGCAGCTTCCACGCTCGCCCGAGGTCGACGCGATCCTGCGCGAACAGCGCGTAGTCGCTGACACGGTGGCGGTTCATCGCGTACGGGCGCGGCGTCGAGCCGACGAGGGCGAAGCGATCCGGTCCGGTCACCGGAACCGGCGCCGCGTCGGCCTGCCAGAGCGCCGGCGTGCGCTTCTGCCACCCGTATTCGATGCCGAACAGCAGGTGATGCAGCGCCGGACCGGTCGCGACCTTGCCGCCCAGTTCGACGCCGGTCTGCACGTTGAGCTGCGTCATGTCCTGCAGGTAGCGTGCGCGTTGCACGTGCCGGTAGTCGCGCGGCTTCGCGACGTAGCTTTGCGTGACGTAGGTATTGTCGAAGGTGCTGCGCAAATCCAGCACGCCGAGCGTATGGCGCAATTCCCAGTCGCCGTCGAGCGCATGCGTGAAGACCGAGCGCCAGTTCATGGTCTCGTCGCGGATCGTGTCGCGGCCCGCCGCGCCGAAGAAGGTTGCGCGTGGCGCGGACGGCAGCGAGAACGCGAGCGGCTTGCCGGCCGCATCGACGGCGGCGACCGGCGCCGGCATGCCGCGATCGGGCACGCGTCGGTACGTGTCGTATTCGAACTGCAGCAGCCAGCTTCGCCGCGCGTCGTGCCACTTGATCGACGGCGCGACGAACTGACGCGTACCGTCGACGTGGTCGCGGAAGCTGCCGGCGTGTTCGTGTCCCGCATTGAGCCGCATGCTCCACGCGCTGGACAGCATCCGGTTGAGATCGACCGACGCGCCGAGCCGTCCGTAGCTGCCGGTCGTCGCCGACACATGTCCGAAGTTTTCCGGCAACGGCTGCTTGGTGATCCGGTTGATGACGCCGCCGCCGCTGCCGCGCCCGTACAGCGCGGCAGCCGGCCCCTTCAGCACCTCGACGCGTTCGATGTTGCCGAGGCTGCGTACGTATTGCGCATCGTCGCGCATGCCGTCGAGCAGCAAGTCGCCCGCGCTGGAAAAGCCGCGAATGCGGAACGAATCGAAGCGCGTGTCCGACGTATTCGACACACCGGGCACGCCGGCCAGTGCGTCGGCAAGCGTGCGGCCGCCATAGGACAGCGTTTCCTCGACCGAGACGCTGTCGATGGTTTGCGGTACGTCGCGCGGATCGCTCGCGGTGCGGGTCGCCGTGCTCACGCTTTCCGCACGCGGATCATTCGGATGACGGCGGCTGCGCACCTCGACCGCGGGCAGTTCGTCGTCGAACTCGGCCGCCGCGGCGGGGCAGGAAGCAACGCCGGCAATCGAGCACAGCGACAGGGCCAGCACAGGAAAACGCCGCCCGGATATCTGTCGTTTCGACATGGAAATTTGAGGATGACTGAGTGATTGCCTCACATGGCCGTTGCGCGGTGGTTCGTGTTGTTCTCGGGTGAAGTTTATCTCGTGTGATTGAAAACGACAATCATTCGCGTTCGTCGCCCGTCGCTCGCCTTGACGCTCCCCGCACCGCCGCCTACACTCGCACGCGTTTTGGTGCTCGCGCGCGCCGCTCCGGCGTGCGCAGTTAAACGGGAAACAGGGAGCCTGCCTGCGCCGCAGTCGAGCCAACCTGTGCTGCCCCCGCAACGGTAAGCGAACGCGTCGCGCGCAAGCGCCACGCAGCGCCGCTTCGCCGCATGCCGCGCGCATGCGGACGACCGCCACTGGATGCCGCGCGTATCCGGGAAGGCGAAGCGGCGTGTTCGTCAGCCCGGATACCGGCCTAAACGTTGGGGTTCAGCGCCGCGGGGAGGCGGCGCATCGTCCACGGCCGCCGCAGGCCCGACGCCCGGTGTTTCCCGCTGTTTGCCCCGATCCGCCCGCCGCGCGAACGCGCCCGGGCCGGCACGGCGAACGGCAGGCGACACGGGCTACGCACGCGGCAGCCGTGTTGGCATTCACGATGTCGACCGTTCGCAAGGAAGCACCATGTCCGATTCGTTGTCCCGCCCGCCGCGCGGCTGTCCGCGCGGATCACGCGGCGAGCTTCCCGCGCACCGCCCGCTGAATTGCCGCGTCGCCGCCGACGCGACGATCCCGTCCTGATTCCCTCTTCGACACCGGACCTACCATGACCCTACGCAAGCTGCCCGTCACGATCGTCACGGGCTTTCTCGGCAGCGGCAAGACGACGCTGATGCGCCACATCCTGCAGCACGCCGAAGGCCGCCGCATCGCGGTGATCGTCAACGAATTCGGCGAGCTCGGCATCGACGGCGAAATCCTCAAGGGCTGCGGGATCGGCTGCGACGATGCCGACGGCGCGCAGGGCGAGGCAACGGGCCAGCTGTACGAACTCGCGAACGGCTGCCTGTGCTGCACCGTGCAGGAAGAGTTCTATCCGGTGATGGAAGCGCTCGTCGAGCGCCGCACGGACATCGATCACGTGCTGATCGAGACGTCGGGCCTCGCGCTGCCGAAGCCGCTCGTGCAGGCGTTCAACTGGCCGACGATCCGCAACAGCTTCACGGTCGACGCGGTCGTGACCGTCGTCGACGGGCCGGCCGCCGCGAGCGGCCAGTTCGCGGAAAACCCGCAGGCCGTCGACGCACAGCGCCGCGCCGATCCGAACCTCGACCACGAATCGCCGCTGCACGAACTGTTCGCCGATCAACTGTCGTCCGCCGATCTCGTGATCGTGAACAAGGCCGACCTCGTCGGCGACGCCGAGTTCGCGCAGATCGAAACCGCGATCCGCGACGAAATCCCGCCGCAGGTCAAGATCGTGCGCGCGACGCGCGGCGAGCTCGACCTCGCGCTGCTGCTCGGCCTCGAATCGGCGTCGGAGGAAACGATCCACCTGCGTCACGACCATCACGGCTCGGCCGACGACGGCGATCACGATCACCATCACGACGATTTCGATTCGGTGGTGGTATCGGGCGACGCCGGCACGCGCGAAGCGACCATCGCCGCGCTGCAACGTGTCGTCGAAGCGCACACGATTTACCGCGCGAAGGGCTTCGCCGCGCTGCCCGGCGCGCCGATGCGGCTCGTGATCCAGGGCGTCGGCCGCCGCTTCGACAGCTATTTCGACCGCCGCTGGCAGGACGGCGAAACCCGCGCGAGCCGCTTCGTGCTGATCGGCGAGGATCTCGACGCGGCCGCGCTGCAACGCGCGTTCGACGCCGCGTGCGCGGCCGAGCCGCAACAGGCGTAACGCACGATGCATCTGCTGCGTACCACGCCGGGCGGCTTCGTCGACGATACGCAGGGCGTCGTCCGGATCGACCAGCAGCCGGCCGACATCGTGATCCTGAGTTCGGCCGACACGACGCTGTCGCTGCTCGCGAGCGTCGTGCCGCACTTGCCCGAAGGGTTCCCGAGCGTGCGGCTCGCGAACGTCACGTTCCTGCGCCAGCCGGCGTCGGTCGATTTCTACGTCGACGACGTGCTGCGGCACGCGAAGACGGTCGTGATCGATCATCTCGGCGGCGAAGCGTACTGGCCGTACGGGATCGAGCAGGCCGTGTCGCTCGCGTCGAAGCGCGGGCAGCAGCTCGCGATGTTCTCGGGCGACCTGCAGGAGGACCCGAACCTCGTCGCGAAGAGCACGGTCAGGCCCGAGCTGTGCCGGCTGTGGTGGCGCTATCTGCGCGAAGGCGGCGTGCACAACGCCGACGCGCTGTTGCGCAGCATCGCGTTTCACACGTTCGGCTTCGGCGACGAACCCGAACCGCCGCGGCCGCTGCCCGCCGCCGCGCTGTATCACCCGGCGCGCGACCGCGCGAGCGTCGACGACTGGCGATCGCGCTGGACGCCCGGCGCGCCGGTCGTCGCGATCCTGTTCTATCGCGCGCACTGGCAGGCCGCCAACACGGCGGTGTTCGACGCGCTGGCCGACGCACTGATCGACCACGGGCTGAATCCGCTGCCGATCGCGGTGACGTCGCTGAAGGACGCGGTGAGCCGCGAGGTCATCACGCAGCTCTGCGACACGCACGGCGTCGCGCTCGTGCTGAATACCACCGCATTCGCGGCCGGCGCGATCGACAGCCCCGAGCCCGACGTGCTCGCGGGCGACGCGCCGGTGCTGCAGGTGATCCTGTCCGGCGGCAATCGCGACGCGTGGGTGGCCGACAACCAGGGCCTGCACGCACGCGACATCGCGATGCACATCGCGCTGCCCGAAGTCGACGGGCGCATCGTCACGCGCGCGGTGAGCTTCAAGGGGCTCGCGTATCGCTGCCCGCATACCGAGGTCGACGTCGTGCGCTACCAGCCGGATGCGGAACGGATCGCGTTCGTCGCGGCGCTCGCGCGCGGCTGGTGCCGGCTGCGCACGCTCGATAACGCCGACAAGCGCATCGCGCTGATCCTCGCGAACTATCCGCAAAGCGAAGGGCGGATCGGCAACGGCGTCGGGCTCGATACGCCGGCCTCCGCGCTGCGCGTGCTCGCGGCGCTGCGCGACGCGGGCTACACGGTGGCCGACCTGCCGCCCGACGGCGACGCGCTGATCGCGCAACTCACCGAAGGCGTGACCAACGATCCCGCCGTGCGCACGCTGCGTCCCGCGTTTCAGAGTTACGCGCTGGCCGACTACGTCGCGCGTTTCGCGCGGCTGCCGGCCACCGTGCGGGATGCGCTAAACGCACGCTGGGGGCCGCCTGAAGCCGATCCGACGCTGAGGCAGCAGCGCTTCACGATCGCCGGCTGGCGCGCGGGCAACGTGTTCGTCGGCATCCAGCCGTCGCGCTCGCGCGGCGAGAACGACTACGCGAGCTACCACGATGCGGATCTCGTGCCGCCGCATGCGTATCTCGCGTTCTATTTCTGGCTGCGCGATGCGTATCGCGTCGACGCGGTCATCCATCTCGGCAAGCACGGCAATCTCGAATGGCTGCCGGGCAAGAGCGTCGCGCTGTCCGACGCGTGCTGGCCCGACCTGACGCTCGGGCCGCTGCCGCACCTGTATCCGTTCATCGTCAACGATCCGGGCGAGGGCAGCCAGGCGAAGCGCCGTGCGCAGGCCGTGATCGTCGATCACCTGATGCCGCCGCTCACGCGCGCGGAAAACTACGGCCCGCTGCAGGATCTCGAACGGCAGGTCGACGAATACTACGAAGCGCTGATGGTCGATGCGCGGCGCGCGAAGCTGTTGCGCAAGACGATCCTCGCGACGATCGCCGAGCATCGCCTGCACGACGAACTGAGCGTATCGCCGCCGCGCGATGCGGGCGACGAGGATGCACTGCTCACGCGGGTCGACGCGTGGCTGTGCGAGTTGAAGGAAGCGCAGATTCGCGACGGGCTGCACGTGTTCGGCGCGTCGCCGGTCGCGCGCCAGCGGCGCGACACGCTGCTCGCGCTCGCACGCTTTCCGGTCGGCGACGGCAAGGGCGAACGCGCCGGGCTGATCGGCGCACTCGCGCGCGATCTCGCGCTCGGCGACGCTTTCGATCCGCTCGCGGCCGACTGGGCCGCGCCGTGGACCGGGCCGCGGCCGGCCGTCCTGCAAACGCTCGACGCGTCGCCGTGGCGGCATGCGGGCGATACGCGCGAGCGGCTCGAACGGCTTGCGCAGCATTGGCTCGACGCCGTGTGCGGAGCCGCGTCCGACGAACCCGGTATCGACATGCCGCCGCCCGGCGCATGGCGGCATACGCTCGCGGTGCTCGAACGCGTGCGCACGATGCTGCTGCCCGCCCTCGACGCGTGCGGCGGCGAGGAAATGCGTCAGCTGCTGCGCGGGCTCGACGGCCGCTTCGTGCCGCCGGGGCCGAGCGGTTCACCGTCGCGTGGCCGTCCCGACGTGCTGCCCACCGGCCGCAACTTCTACTCGGTCGATACGCGCGCGGTGCCGACGCAGGCCGCGTGGTCGCTCGGGTTGAAATCCGCGCAGCAGCTGATCGAGCGTCATCTGCAGGATCACGGCGACTATCCGCGCGCGATCGGGCTGTCGGTGTGGGGGACGGCGACGATGCGCACCGGCGGCGACGACATCGCGCAGGCGTTCGCGCTGATCGGCGTGCGCCCGAAATGGGCGCACGGCAGCCATCGCGTGACCGACTTCGAGATCCTGCCGATCGAGATCTTCGACCGGCCGCGCATCGACGTGACGCTGCGCGTGTCGGGCTTCTTCCGCGACGCGTTCCCGAACCTGATGCACCTGTTCGACGCGGCCGTGCAGGCCGTTGCCGCGCTCGACGAACCCGAAGCGTTGAACCCGATTCGCGCACGCATCGAGCGCGAACGCGGGAAGTGGATCGCGCAGGGCGTGGCGCCCGACGAAGCGCGCCGGCGCGCCGGCTGGCGCGTGTTCGGCGCGCGGCCGGGCAGCTACGGCGCGGGCCTGCAGGACCTGATCGACCAGCGCCGCTGGCAGACCGACGCCGATCTCGCGGACGCCTATCGTCAATGGGGCGGCCATGCGTACGCGCAAAACAGCGCGGGCGACGCCGCGGCCGACGTGTTCGGCGAGCGGCTGGCGACGATCGACGTCGTCGTGCAGAACCAGGACAGCCGCGAGCACGACATCCTCGATTCGAACGACTACTACCAGTTCCAGGGCGGGATGACGGCGGCCGTGCGGCACCTGTCCGGGCAGCAGCCGAGCATCTACCACGGCGACCATGCGAACCCGGTCGCGCCGAAGATGCGCACGCTGCGCGAGGAGATCGCCCGCGTGATCCGCTCGCGCGTCGTCAACCCGAAATGGCTCGACGGCGTGAAGCGTCACGGCTACAAGGGCGCGGCCGAACTCGCGGCGACCGTCGACTACCTGTACGGCTATGACGCGACCGCGCGCGTGCTGTCCGATCACCAGTACGCGCTCGTCGCCGACGCGTACCTGTTCGACGATGCCACCCGCGCGTTCCTCGAACGGCACAACCCGAAGGCGCTGCACGGCATCTGCGAACGCTTCGTCGAAGCGATGCAGCGCGGGCTGTGGCAGCAGCCGGGCCCCTATCGCGAGCGGATCGAAGCGGTCTGGCTCGCCAGCGAACAACGCCAGGAAGGAGGACGGCGATGACCGATCCGACGACGCCCCGCGCCCGCGCGGTTTTTCCGTTTGCGGCGCTCGTCGCGCAGGACGCGTTGCAGCAGGCGCTGCTGCTGGCCGCGATCGACCCGTCGCTCGGCGGCGTGCTCGTCAGCGGCCCGCGTGGCACCGCGAAATCGACGGCCGCGCGCGGCCTCGCCGAGTTGCTGCCGGAAGGGCAGTTCGTCACGCTGCCGCTGTCGGCGAGCGACGAGCAGGTGACGGGCACGCTCGATCTCGCGCATGCGCTGGCCGAAAACGGCGTGCGCTTCCGGCCCGGCCTGCTGGCGCGCGCGCATCTCGGCGTGCTGTACGTCGACGAAGTGAACCTGCTCGCCGACGGGCTCGTCGATACGCTGCTCGACGTCGCCGCGAGCGGCGTGAACATCGTCGAGCGCGATGGCGTGTCGCACGCGCACGATGCGCGTTTCGTGCTGGTCGGCACGATGAATCCCGAGGAGGGCGAGCTGCGCCCGCAGTTGCTCGACCGCTTCGGGCTGATGGTCGAGCTCGAGAACTGCTTCGACGCCGCCCAGCGCGAGCGGATCGTGAAGGCGCGGCTTGCGTTCGATCTCGATCCGGATGCGTTTCGCGCGCGTCATGCGGCGGCCCAGCGGGCGCTCGCGGACCGGATTCATGCGGCGCGCGGGCGGCTGCCGGCGCTGGATTTCGACGATGCGGTCCATGCGCGCGTCAGCACGCTGTGCATCGACGCGGCCGTCGACGGGTTGCGGGCCGATCTCGTGATGCTGCGCGCCGCGCGCGCGCTGGCCGCACTGGAACAGGCCGACGCGGTGACGGTGTCGCATGTGGCGCGCGTGGCCGAAGCCGTGCTGCGGCACCGGCGCCATGCGGGGCCGCCGTCGTCGCAGCAGTCGTCGCACCCATCGTCGCAGCACGATGACGAACGCGACGATCGTTCGCCGCCGAACCCGCGCCAGCGGCCCGACGACCGGCCGGGCGAGACCGGCGACACGAAAGGCGATGCGTCCGCATCGCAGGGCGACTGGGGCTACCTGCCGCCCGAACCGGCCGGGCTGCGCGACGTGAAAAGCGTGGTGCCGCTGCCGCTAAAAAAACGCTGAGCCATCGAGCCGGCGCCGCCGCGAACGCGATTCGCGGTCCTCGATGGCAGTCAGGCGCAGCCGCACGCGTGCCGGGCGCGGTGCGCGCCGGCACGGCCGTCGCGTGGCCGGCGACGCTCGCCGCGAAACGCGGCGGCCCGCTGCATCGCGAGCATCTGCGCTTCGGGAAACGCGCGGGCACGCCGCGTGCGCTGCATTGTTTCGTGCTCGACTGTTCGGCGTCGATGTTGTCGCACGAGCGGCTCGCGCTCGCGAAGGGGTTGATCGTCGCGTATTTCGATCAGGCCGCGCGTGCGCGGGTCGAAACCGCGCTGATCTGCTTCGGCGGTCAAGGCGCCGCGCGGCGCTTCGGCCCGGCCGTGCCGCGCTGGTGGAACGCGCGCTGGCTCGAGCCGGTTGACGGCGGCGGCGGCACGCCGCTCTCGGACGGCATCGCGGCCGCCGCACGCTTGCTGGCCAGCGCTGCGCGCCGCGAGCCCGGCAAGCAGCGCTGGCTGTGGGTGCTGTCCGACGGGCGCACGCGCGAGATGCCGGTCAGACCGGCGGCGGCCGATCACGTCGTGTTCGTCGACTTCGACGACGCGGCCGTGCGGATCGGGCAGGGCGCGCGGCTCGCCGCGGCGTGGGGCGCGCAGTGGGTGACGGCCGACGCGCTTGGCACGGATCGCGCCGGCTGATGGCCGGCACGGCGGTGCGCTATGATCGCCGCTTCTGCTTTTGCCCACTGGAAGCCCCCGCCATGCAAGTACTGGTCGATGCCGACGCGTGTCCCGCCGTCATCAAGGACATGCTGTTCCGCGCCGCGCGTCGTGCCGAGATCTGCGTGACGCTGGTCGCGAACCAGTTTCTACGCACGCCGCCGTCGCCGTTCATCAAGGCCGTGCAGGTGCCGGCCGGCTTCGACGTGGCCGACGCGCGCATCGTCGAGCTGGCGGAGCCCGGCGATCTCGTGATCACCGCCGACATCCCGCTGGCCGCCGCCGTGCTCGACAAGGGCGCGCATGCGCTCGACCCGCGCGGCAACTGGTTCAGCCGCGAAAACATCGAGGAGCGCCTGTCGACGCGCGCGATGATGGACCAGTTGCGCAGCGCCGGCATCGACACGGGCGGGCCGGCGCCGTTCAGCGCGCGCGACGGCAAGACGTTCGCGTCGCAGCTCGACCGGTTCCTGGCGCGGCACGGCAAGCCGTAACGGCACACGTCGGCGCCCGGCCAGGATGCAGGTTCGCGCCGACGCTGCTATCGTGGGGCGAGAACCCCAACACAGGAGCGCATGCGTGTCACCCACCCAACTTCTCGTTCCGACCTACACCCAGATGCTGCGCGCGCAGTCCGCGTGGCTCGACAAGGCCGTCGCACACCGGCAGGCCGCCGGCGACGACCCCGACGCGGCGATGACGCTGAGGCTGGCGCCCGACATGTATCCGCTCGCCGCCCAGGTGCGCTTCTCGTGTTTCCAGGCGATGGAGCCGGTTCACCGGCTGCGCGGCGAACCGCTGCCGGCGGCGTTGCTGGCCTTGCGCGAGGCGGGCTGGAATGCGGATGCGCAACCCGGTTCGCCGGCCGATGCGCAGGCGATCATCGCCGGCACGCTCGCCTTTCTCGGCGAACTCGCCCCCGATGCGCTCGATGGCGGCGCAGCGCTGCCGATCGCGCTCGAACTGCCGAACGGGATCGCGTTCGACATGACGGGCGAACAGTACGCGCGCGACTGGGCGCTGCCGCAGTTCTACTTCCACGCGATCGCCGCGTACGCGATCCTGCGCCATCACGGTGTCGAGCTCGGCAAGGCCGATTACGTGCCGCACATGCTCGCGTACGTGCGGCCGGGCACGATTCCGCAAGGTTGAGCCCCCTCGGGCGCCGCGCAGCGACATGACACGGGCACTGTTCATCTGCAGCCGCAACCGGCTGCGCAGCCCGACGGCCGAAGCGGTGTTCGCCGCGTGGCCCGGCATCGACACCGACTCCGCGGGCCTCGCGCCCGATGCGGACGTGCGGCTCTCGGCCGAGCAACTCGATTGGGCGGACATCGTGTTCGTGATGGAGCGTGCGCACAAGGCGCGACTGTCGGCGCAATTCGGCGCGCATCTGAAGCACCGGAAGATCGTCTGCCTCGACATTCCCGATCGCTACGCGTTCATGCAGCCCGAACTCGTCGCGCTGCTCGAACGCAAGGCCGGCCCGTTCCTGCGCGCGTAGTCGCCGCAATCGGAGCCCGAGCCGGCGTCGACCTCAGCGAAGCGGCCCGCTCGCGAACGCCGAAAAACAGTCGAGCCGCAGCAGCTCGATGATCTTGCGCGTCGGCACGCTCGCCCGCAGCGTGTCGAGCCGGTCGATGGTGAACCACTTGCAGCGGGCGATCTCGTTGCTCGCCCGCGGCGTCAGGTGTGCCGGCACGTCGGCCACGAACACGTGATGCAGCTTCGTCAGCCCGCCGAACTGCACCGCGTAGTCGAGCGCGAGCCCCTCCAGCCGCGTCTCCTCCGCGAGCTCCCGCCGCGCGGCCTCGAGCGGCGTCTCGCCGCGCCGGATCGTGCCGCCGGGCAGCGACCAGCGCGCCGCGGTGCGGGCGACCAGCAGCACGCTGCTGCGCTGGCGGCACACGATCGTGGCGCGTTCCTTGATGACGGCGACGGTATCCGGCCCGGTGCTCATGTTCGGCAAAACAGGTACTGAATCGTGGAGAAAAAGGCGCGTCGGCCGCGCGAGGGTCGGCGGCCGGCTGCCACGGCATGCAAGCCGCCGCGCCGATGTTACCGGCCGTTCGTGACAGTTGCGTGCACCGCGGTCGCGCCACGGGCGACGGCTCACGCGTGCGTATGGATCCCGCTGCGCGCAGGCCTCGCGTGGCGCGAATGACGGCGCTTGTGAACGGCACGCCGGTGATGCGGCGACGGCGCGGTGACGTGCCGGCGTGCGGGCGCGGGCCGGGCCACCGGCGCGGCAGCATGCGGCGCGGCGCCCGATACCCCGGTTTGTCCCTCGCCGAAGTGGAAAGTCTGGTTTTGCGCGTGCGCGATGCCCAGCGTCGATGCGAGCAGGAAGGCCGCCAGCCACAACCGTTTCATGAATATTCCGCCTCGTTACTGATGGGGGTGAATGTTGCCCGCCAGCTTAGCGAACGGCGGGGCGCCCCCGCAACCGCCCGCGTTCGGTGTCGTCCCCCCTTGCGCGCGACGACGTTCTCCGCGCGGCAGCCGGGTCCCATCCGGGCTTGACAATATAATTCTTGAGTGTGAATATAAATTCACATACAAGAATTATTCGCCGAACCCGGAGAAGCCCCGCGCCAGTGCCGGGCCGCCGGAACCGGCCGTCCGATCAACCGGAAACCAGGAGCGAGACGCATGGCGGAACACGAGCAGCAGGGCACGCTGGCGGGATTGCGCATCATCGATCTGTCGCGGGTGCTGGGCGGCCCGTACGCGACCCAGATCCTCGCCGATCACGGCGCGGAGGTGATCAAGGTCGAACCGCCGTCCGGCGACGAGACGCGTACGTGGGGCCCGCCGTTCGACGGCGACACCGCGTCGTACTTCCTCGGCGTGAACCGCAACAAGCTCGGCATCGCGCTCGACCTGACGCAGCCGGCGGATCGCGAGCGGCTGCTCGGGCTGCTCGAACACGCGGACGCGCTCGTCGAGAACTTCAAGATCGGCACGATGGAGCGCTGGGAGCTCGGCTTCGACGCGCTGCATGCGCGGTTTCCGCGCCTCGTCTATTGCCGCGTGTCGGGTTTCGGCGCGGACGGCCCGCTCGGCGGGCTGCCGGGCTACGACGCGGCCGTGCAGGCGCTCGCGGGGCTGATGAGCGTCAATGGCGAAGCCGGCGGCGCGCCGCTGCGAGTGGGCGTGCCGATCGTCGATCTCGTCACGGGGCTGAACGCGGCGCTCGGCGTGCTGATGGCGCTGCGCGAACGCGACGCCAGCGGCCGCGGCCAGTTCGTCGAATCGACGCTGTTCGACTGCGCGCTGTCGATCCTGCATCCGCATACGCCGAACTTCTTCCATTCGGGCAAGGCGCCCGTGCGCACCGGCAACGCGCATCCGAACATCACGCCGTACGACAGCTTTCCGACGGCGGGCGTCGACATCTTCCTGGCAGTCGGCAACAACGGGCAGTTCGCCGCGCTGTGCGATGTGCTCGGCACGCGCGACTGGCTCGACGATCCGCGTTTCGCGGACAACCGCGCGCGCAGCCAGCATCGCGCCGCACTGCGCACGCTGCTCGAAACGGCGCTGGCCGCGCACGACGGCGCCGCGCTCGCCGAACGACTGATGCGCCGCGGCGTGCCGTGCGCGCCCGTGCTCGGGCTCGACGCGGCGCTCGACCATCCGCATGTCGCGCATCGGCAGATGAAGGTCGAGCTGGGCCGGCATCGCGGCATCGCGTCGCCGATCAAGCTCGGCCGCACGCCGGCCACGTACCGGCGGCCGCCGCCCGCACTGAACGAACATGCGGCGCAGGTGTTCGCGGACGGCGACGATCACGACCACCGCCGGCGCTGACCGGCATCGCGGCCGCCGGCCGTGCCGCATCGCGGCGCCCGGCCACGCGCCGCGCACACCATCATTCGGACATCACGCCGGCCCGCGCATCGACACGCCTTTCGATGCGCACCGGCTGCAGAGGAGACGCATCATGCTCGCATGGATCGGCGCGGTCGCCATCGTCGCGCTGTTCGGCCTGATCATCACGAAGCGGTTGTCGCCGCTCGTCGCGCTGATCGTCGTGCCGGTGGCCGCGTCGCTCGCGGCCGGTTTCGGGCTGCAGACCGGCAAGTTCGTCGTGCACGGCGTACAGAACATCGGCCCGATCGCCGGCATGTTCGTTTTTGCGATTCTATTTTTCGGAATCCTCACCGACGCGGGGATGCTCGATCCGATCATCGCGGGCGTGCTGCGCGTGATCGGCTGTCATCCGCCGCGCATCGTGATGGGCTCGGCGCTGCTCGCGCTGCTGATCCATCTCGACGGCTCGGGCGCCGTCACGTTTCTCGTCACGCTGCCCGCGATGATGCCGCTCTATACGCGGCTCGGGATGGATCGCCGCATCCTCGCGTGCGTCGCATCGATGGCGGCCGGCGTCAACTTCCTGCCGTGGGTCGGGCCGATGCTGCGCGCGTCGGCCGCGCTGCACATTCCCGGCTCGGCGATCTTCACGCCGATGATTCCGGTGCAGATCGTCGGGCTCGCGTTCGTGTTCGGCACCGCGTACGTGCTCGGCGCGCGCGAGGCGAAACGGCTCGGGCTCGACCGCGCCGGCGCCGCCTCGCTCGCGATCGCGCCGCGCGCGCTGAGCGACGCCGAGCGCGCGTTGCGCCGGCCGGGCCGCTTCGGGATCAACGTCGCGCTGACGCTCGTCGTGCTCGTCACGCTGGTGTCGGGCATCGTCGACCCGATGGTGATGTTCATGCTCGGCACGGTCGCCGCGCTCGTGATCAATTACCCGGACGTGCAGGCGCAGCGCGAACGGATCGACGCGCATGCGAAGGCCGCGCTGATGATGGCGAGCGTGCTGCTCGCGGCCGGCGCGTTCACCGGCATCATGTCCGGCACCGGGATGCTGAAGGCGATGGCCGAGGTCGTCGTCGCGCACGTGCCCGTCGAGCATGCGCGCCACATGCCGTTCGTGCTCGGGCTGCTGTCGATGCCGCTCAGCCTGCTGTTCGATCCCGATTCGTTCTACTTCGGCGTGCTGCCGGTGCTCGCGGAAAGCGGCAAGCTGCTCGGCGTGCCGCCGATCCAGATGGCGCAGGCCGCGCTGCTCGGCCAGATGACGACCGGTTTTCCGGTGAGCCCGCTCACGCCCGCGACGTTCCTGATCGTCGGGCTGACCGGCGTCGAGCTCGCCGAGCACCAGAAATTCACGATTCCGTTCCTGTTCGCCGCCACCGTGCTGATGGTCTTCGCCGCGGTCGCGACGGGCGTGTTTCCATTGTGAGCGGCGCGGCCGTTCACGCTTCCCGGGAGAGCAGTCCATGCAGTTCGACCTGACCGACGACCAGCGCGCGATCGAAAGCGCGATCGAGAAAATCTGCGAGCGCTTCGGCGACGACTACTGGCTCGAACGCGATCGCGCGGGCGGATTTCCGGCCGATTTCCACGCGGCGCTCGCCGAGGCCGGCTGGCTCGGCATCGCAATGGACCCGGCCTACGGCGGCGCCGGGCTCGGGATGACCGAGGCGGCGCTGATGATGCGCACGATCAGCGCGTCGGGCGCCGGCCTGTCCGGCGCGTCGGCCGTTCACATGAACATCTTCGGGCTGAACCCGGTGCAGGTGTTCGGCAACGACGCGCAGAAGACGCGCTTCCTGCCGCCGCTGATCGCCGGGCACGACAAGGCGTGCTTCGCGGTGACCGAACCCGACGCCGGGCTCGACACCACGCACCTGAGCACGCAGGCGCGCCGCGACGGCGATCACTACGTGCTGAGCGGGCGCAAGATCTGGATCTCGACCGCGCAGGTCGCGAACAAGATGCTGATCATCGCGCGCACGACGCCGCTCGACCAGGTCGCGAAGCCGACCGACGGGCTGAGCCTGTTCTATACCGACCTCGACCGTTCGCGCGTCGAAGTGCGCGAGATCGAGAAGATGGGCCGCAAGGCGGTCGATTCGAACATGCTGTTCATCGACAACCTGCGCGTGTCGCGCGACGACCTGATCGGCAACGAAGGCGACGGCTTTCGCTATCTGCTGCACGGGCTGAACCCGGAACGCATCCTGATCGCCGCGGAGGCGATCGGGCTCGGGCAGGCCGCGCTGCGCCGCGCGACGCAGTATGCGTGCGAGCGCGTGGTGTTCGGTCGGCCGATCGGGCAGAACCAGTCGATCCAGCATCCGCTCGCGCAGGCGTGGATGCAGCTCGAGGCCGCGTGGCTGATGGTGATGAAGGCCGCGACGCGCTACGACGCGGGCCAGGCGTGCGGCGCGGAGGCGAACGCGGCGAAATACCTCGGCGCGGAAGCCGCGTTCCAGGCCTGCCAGACCGCGATCGCGACGCACGGCGGGATGGGGTACGCGAAGGAATACCATGTCGAGCGCTACCTGCGCGAGTGTATGATTCCGAGGCTCGCGCCCGTGAGTCCGCAACTGATCCTGTGCTACATCGCGGAGAAGGTGCTCGGGCTGCCGAAGTCGTACTGACCGTAGCGACCCGGCGGCCCGCCCGGCGCGCGGTTTCCCGTTCCGAATCAAGCGCTCGTCATGGACGTCAAACTCGTTGCCCGCACGCTCGACCTGTTCGAGCTGTTCGCCGCCGAACGGCGGCCGCTGCCGCTCACCGAACTCGCGCGCCTGCTCAACGTGCCGGCGTCGAGCTGCCTCGCGATGGCGCGCACGCTCGTGAGCCGCGGCTACCTGTACGAAGTGCGCAAGCGCGGCGGCTACTATCCGACGCGGCGCCTGCAGACGATCGCCGCCGCGATCGACGCGCCCGATCCGGTCGTCGACATCGTGCATCCGCACCTCGTCGCGCTGCGCGACGCGAGTCGCGAAACCGCCGTGCTCGGCAAGATCCAGGGCGCGTCGGTCACGTATCTCGACGTCGTCGAATCGGAGCAGGCGATCCGCTATACGCGCCAGCCGGGCGAGCTGCGGCCGCTGCACGCGAACTCGATCGGCAAGGCGATCTTCGCGGAACTCGCGGGCGACGCGCAGCAGGCGCTCGGCGGGCAACTGCCGTTCGAGCGCTTTACCGACGCGACGGTGGCCGACCTGCCGGCGCTCGTCGCGCAGACCGCGCGGTTTCGCGAACTCGGCTGGGCCGAGAACTTCGGCGAGAGCGCGCCCGAACTGTCGGCGATCGCGGTGGCGCTGATGCTCGACGGCGACTGGTACGGGCTGTCGGTCGTCGGGCCGACCGAGCGGATTCGCCAGCATCGCGACACGCATGCGGCGCTGCTCGTCGACGCGAAGGCGCGGCTGCTGGCCGAGCACGCGCGCGGGTAGGGCAGCGGCGCGCGACGGCGCAGGCAGCGGGCCGGCGCCGGCGTTCGGTGCTGACACGCCGGAAACGGCCCGCCGCGCGTCACGCGCGAACGCGTCGCAGCGTCACGACTTCACCCACACGCCGCCCGCGCTCGGGTTGTCGCCCTGCGTCCACCATTTCGCGCAATACTTCGCGCCCTGGTACGTCACGCACGTGCCGCCCTGGTAGGCGGTCGTCGCCGACCACGCGGGCGTGCCGCCGCCGACCGGCTTCCACACGGCCGCCTGGCCGGGCACGTCGCCCTGCGTCCACCACTGCGCCTGATACGTCGTGCCCTGGTAGGTGACCGTCGCGCCGGCCGTATAGACCTGGCCGGCCGCCCACGGTGCGCCCGGCTGCGGCGTGCCGCCGTCCGAACCGCCGCCGTAGTTCGGGTCCTGCGTGACGCCCGCGCCCCACTTGCCGTCGAGCTTCTTGAAGATCGTCGCGAACGCGTACGGTTGCTGCGCGACGCCCGAGCAGGTCGGCGACGCATACGTGCCGCCGGACGGGCACGCCTGATCGCGGCCGACCGACCAGTTGCCGAAGAAGCCGTAGCCGTTCGCGATTGCCGCGTTGAGCACGGTCTGCGCATTCGCGAGCGTGAACGTTTCGCCTTGCACGTCGTTCACGCCGATCATCGGCGTCACGCCGACCATCTGCCACAGCTGCGCATTGGTCTTCGGCTGCCCGGCCGACTTGAACGCCGTGTCGAGCTGCGAGTAGAGCGCCTGCGCGGCGCTGATCGCGGCGGCGCCCATGTCGAGGTTCGCGGGGCCGTAATCCATCGCCATCACGTTGACCGCATCGAACGTGGCCTTGTTCGCGATGGCCGCGTTGACGACGTTCACGCCGTCCTGCGTGAGCCCGGTCGGCATCGTCGGCAGCGTCAGCGTCACGTGCAGCGGCTTGCCCTTCGCCGCGTAGTCGGCCTGCAGTTGCGCGACCGCCTGGAAGTTGCGCGCGACCGCAGCCGTGTCCTGCTGCGACGCGCCCTCGATGTCGAAGTCGATGTGCGTGAGGCCGTACGTGTCGATCACCGTCTGGTACGCGCTCTTCAGCGCGGGGACCGTCGAGCATGCCTGCATCAGCGGCGTGCCGTTCGCGCCGCCGAACGACACGGCGACTTCGCCGCCTTTCGCACGATAGCTCGCGATCGACGTGGACAGCGCGGTCAGCAGGCCGCCGCTCGCGCCGTTGCCGATCGGCTGGACGCCGCCCCACGACGGCACGCAGCCGTTGCCCGCGACCACGAATGCGAGCGTGAACTGCTGGATGCCCTGGCGCACGCCGATCTGGTCGACCAGCGGTGTCGGATAGAGCGTCACGTCGACATAGGGTGCATAGACGCCGGCACCGTGCGACACGCTCGCCATCGCGAGCAGACAACCCGCGGCAAACGCACGCGGAACGAAACGCGGCAACACATTGTTGTTCATTCTGTGTTCTCCAAGTGGAAGAGGGATACGCTGGCCTGCGTATCGCCGCCGGCGGGACAGGCACGTGTCCCGTCGGCGGCGTGCCTATCTTGGAGGATTCAGGTCGAATAGGGAATTTAGGTGTTCTTCTTTTTGTTATTCGATTCCCGATACGTAACGATCTTGCCGATTCGATCGCGTTGCGAAACGCGGAGCGGGCACTTTTTCCGGCTGACCGGGAGGCAGCGCGTGCATGGACCGGTTGCAGCGAACCGGCGACGCGCCGGTCAGCGGCTCGCAGGCATGCGCATTCGCGCGAGCGCCGCCGGATTCGGTACGCGCGCCGCGACGTTCAGCGATACCAGCGCGGCGTGTAGACCCATTCGCGTGCGTTGCCGATCGCGAAGCGCCGCGTCGTCGACGAGCCGACGATCACCATCGTGCGCATGTCGACCTGGTCGCTGCGCAGTGCGCCGAGGGTCGTCGTCGCAAGCGTCGCGCCCGGCCGCCCGATATCGCGGCCGAGCACGACCACCGTATCGGCCGCGCGATGCGCGCGCACGATGTCGAGCGCACGGTCGAGCTGCCACGGCCGCGCGCGCGAAATCGGGTTGTAGAACGCCATCACGAGATCGGCTTGCGCCGCGTGTTGCAGGCGCGTCTCGATCACGCCCCACGGCTTCAGGTTGTCCGACAGCGAGATCGCGCAGAAGTCGTGGCCGAGCGGTGCGCCGGCCTGCGCGGCCGTCGCGAGCGACGCCGAGATGCCGGGCTCCACGCGCAGGTCGACCGCGGCCCATTGCGGGTCGCGCGCTTCGTCGAGCGCTTCGAGCACGGCCGCGGCCATCGCGAACACGCCCGGGTCGCCCGACGACACGACCGCGACGCGCCGGCCCTCGGCCGCCAGTTCGAACGCATGGCGCGCGCGCTGCATTTCCTCGCGATTGTCGGTGCCGTGCACGCGCTGGTCCGCCCGAAACGGGCCGGCCATGTTCACGTAGGTCGTATAGCCGAGAATGTCGGTCGCGTCCGCGAGCGCCGCGCGCGCGGCCGGCGTGAGCCACGCGGCGGCGCCCGGGCCGAGGCCGAGCACCGTCAGGCGGCCGCGTGCGCGGCCGAGCGTGGCCGGGTCGACCGGCTGCGATGCGACCGCGCACGCCAGACCGTGCGATGCCGCGCGCATCGTGTGGGTGACGCGCAGTGCACGACCGAGCAGCGTGGCGGCGTCGGCGGACGCGGCGCGGTCGCTATCGACGAAATCGCTATCGACGAAACGCAGCGGCACGTCGAGCGTGCTCGCCGCGGCTTCCAGCGCGGCGTCGCCGATCGCCGACGCCGGCGCGACGATGGCCGCGAGCGCCAGCCGCGCGAGGCCCTGTGCGTCGAGCATGGCGTCGATGCGCGCAGCAAGCGCTTCGCCTGCATGCACGGCATCCGCGGCAACACCAACCACCACGCTGCGCGGATGAATCACGAGCTCGTCGCGCGCGCCGCGCCACGCATCGGGCGTCACGCGAATCGCGTGCGCGGCCGCGGCATCACGGGGCAGCGCGACGTCGTCGAGCCACGGCGCCGCGCCGTCGATGCGCGTCGACGCGCCCGCGAGCAGGTCGGACACGAAGCGCTTGCCCTGCGCGAGATCGGCGAGCGCATAGCCTTCCGGCGGATTGAGCACGCACGCGCCGAAGCGCAGCTCGCCGCTCGTCGTGATCGCCGGCGCGACACCGACGCATTCGGCGATCTCGCGCGCGATCACGTTGACGCCCGTCAGCCCGCCGAGCAGCGGCACGACGGCCGAACCGTCCTCCGCGA
This sequence comes from Burkholderia sp. 9775_39, assembly GCF_015712225.1. Lineage (NCBI taxonomy): Bacteria > Pseudomonadati > Pseudomonadota > Betaproteobacteria > Burkholderiales > Burkholderiaceae > Burkholderia > Burkholderia sp. 9775_39. The sequence continues at coordinate 23,914 of NZ_JACCQC010000045.1, forward strand.
CCGCGAGCACCGGCGGCTCGACGCCCTTGTCGGCGAGCGCGGGCGCGAGGCAGCGGATCACGATGCCGGCCGCGCACAGCGCGACGATCGGCAGGCCGCGCGCATAGAGTTCGCGCAGGTGCGCGCCGAGCTCGTCGAACGGCACGTCGGCGTCGACGCGCGACGCGAGACCGTGCACACGGGCGCCCGGGTAACGCGCCTGGATCCGCCGCGCGGTATCGAGCGCGCCCGCGCCGAGGATCACGATCGCGGGCGGCGTCATCATCCTTGCCATTTTTCCCCCGGCACGACGAGCAGCGAGAAATACGGCGACGCCATCGGATCGACCTCGTCGAGCGGTACGATGCGCTGGTTGGCCATCGTCGCGCGCTCGACGTACCGCGCGCGCTTCGCAAGCCCGAGTTCGTCGAGCACGCGTCGCACCTTGTCGAAATTGCGGCCGAGCTTCATCACGACGGCCGCGTCGGCCCGCGCGAGCCGCTCGCGCAGTTCATGCTCGGGCAGCACGCCCGACAGCACCGACAGGCTCTGGTTGCGATAGACGAGCGGCTGGCCGAGCACGGCCGTGCCGCCGAGCATCGCGCACACGCCGGGGATCACCTCGGTGTCGTAACGCGGCGCGAGGCGGTCGTGCAGGTACATGTACGAGCCGTAGAAGAACGGGTCGCCTTCGCAGATCACCGCGACGTCGCGGCCCGCATCGAGGTGCGCCGCGACGATCTCGGCCGCGGTGTCGTAGAAATCGGCGATCACCGTCTCGTAGCAGAGCGGCGGCGGCAGCGCCTCGGTCGTCACCGGGTAAACCAGCGGCAGTTGCGTCTGCCCGTCGAGCAGGTGCGCTTCGACGATGCCGTACGCGTTGCCTTTCTTGCCCTTCGCGACGAAATACGCGACCACGGGCGCGGCCTGCAGCACGCGCAGCGCCTTGATCGTCATCAGCTCGGGATCGCCGGGGCCGACGCCCACCCCGAACAGCCGTCCGCGCGCGGTCGTCATTCGACCTCCGTTGCAAGCGCATTGACCGCGGCGGCCGCCATCGCGCTGCCGCCGCGCCGGCCGAGCAGCGCGACGTACGGCACGCCGCGGCTGTCGGCGTCGAGCATCGCCTTCGATTCGGCCGCGCCGATGAAGCCGACCGGGAAACCGAGGATCAGCGCGGGGCGCGGCGCGCCGGCGTCGATCATGTCGAGCAGGTGGAACAGCGCGGTCGGCGCATTGCCGATCACGACGACGCTGCCCGCGAGATGCGGGCGCCACAGTTCGAGCGCGGCGGCCGAACGCGTGTTGCCGAGCCGGCGCGCGAGCTCGGGCACCTCCGGCTCGCCGAGCGTGCAGATCACGCGGTTGGCCGCGGGCAGCCGCGCGCGCGTGATGCCTTCGGCGACCATCCTCGCGTCGCACAGGATCGGCGCACCGGCCGCGAGCGCCGTGCGGCCGGCCGTGCCGGCGCCGGCCGAGAAGCGCAGGTCGTACACGACGTCGACCATCCCGCACGCGTGGATCACGCGCACCGCGAGTTTCTCGAGATCGGGCGGAACCTGCGACAGGTCGGCCTCGGCGCGGATCGTCGCGAACGACTGGCGGTAGATTTCCTGCCCGTCGCGAATATAGTCAAGCATCGGTGGTGTCCTGGCTGTGCCGCGCGTCCATGAGTCGGACCGCGGCCTGGTCAATCGTCAGATAGCGCGCGAGCAGGGCGCCGAGGCCCGTGGTCGCGTCGCGCCGGTAAAGGTCGTAGTGTGCGGGCGCCACCGCGACGAGCGTATGCGTCGCGGGATGCGGCAGCGCGCAGTGGCGCGCGCAGCCGGTCAGGTGCACGTCGAGCGGCCGGCCGATGCGGGCGGCGAGCGCGAGTGCGTCGCGTTTCGTGTCGGCGTGCGCTTTCGCGCAGCCCGCGCTGCCGGTACAGGCGACGAGCGCCGCCAGCGGCTCGGACGCCGCGCCTACGAGGCCGAGCGACTTGAGTGCTTCGCGCATCGCCACCGCACGTTCGTTCGGCACGCCGTGCATGAACACGCCTTGCCACGGCGTCATCGACAGCGTGCCGTCGCCGTCGGCTTCGGCCAGCGCGGCGAGCCGTTCCAGTTGCGCCGCGTCGAGCCGCCCGAGCGCGAATTGCGCGCCGACGCTGCAGCGGGCCGCGGCGCGCGACGGCTGCGCGCCGAAACGCAGCGCCGGGTCGGCGTGCGTGCGCCGCCAGCCGGCAAGCGCCGGATCGGCCGCGAGCGGAAAGGGCAGGTAGCGCCGGGCGCGTTCGAACAGCGTGCGTTCGCCGCACGTCGCGAGCAACGCGCGCATCCGCGTGACGTCGGCTGGCGCGAGATCGAGGAACGCACGCAGCAGCGCGCGCACCAGCGCGACGCCCTGATCGGGCGACACGTCGACCGACGCGGGCCGGTCGCCGGGCGCCACCGGCGGACAGCCGGCCAGCCCCGCCGCAAGACGTACCGCGCCGTCGGCGCGGCGCCACGCGGCGAGCCAGATGTCGTGCGGATGATCGAGCGCCGCGACCGCTTCGCCACCATCGAGCTGGATCGAGAATTTCGGCGACAGTTCGCCGCGGCGCGGCTCGTTCGCCAGCATGTCGAGCAGCGGCACGGCGAGCGCGTGGCTATCGACGAGCGCGGCCGGGTCGTGCCCGGCGAGCGGGCTGAGCAGCACGTTGCGGACGTCGTCGCTCGCCGCGAGCGCGGCCGCCTCGGCGGCGGTGTCGCCGGCGCTTGCGCGCGGGCCGAGCCCCGCGTCGAGCAGCGCGTGGGTCAACGCATCGGTCGCGCCGTCGCGAATGCCGCGCAACTGGAGATTCGCACGATTGGTCGCATCGATCGCGCCGGAACCGTACCGGCGCGCGGCGGCGGCGATCGCACGCGCCTGGCGCGCGTCGAGCCGGCCGCCCGGCAGCTTGATCCGGCACAACCCGCCGTCGGCGGCCGCGACCACGCGCACGAGCCCCGGGCAGGCCGACGGGCGCACGACGGGCGACGCAGGAATCGAATCGGGGGCGGAACTCAACGGGATACCGGAACAGTGTGGCGCCGCGGCCAACGCATCGGTACACCCCGCCCGACGCCGACTGGCACGCACGCACTTTCTGGCCGGCAGGTCTCCTGGCTGACAGGTCGGCGCCGACTCCCGGCCTTCCCGGTGAAACCAGTGGCATGAGGGGGAGCTCGGCTCGCTGTCTACAGTTGCGGGGGCAGCCACAGCGGCGCGCGGTGCGCCCTGTGTTCCCTCTTCGGCCCCGAAGGGCACCGGCGAACGAACGGCCGTAGGATACCCGATTTCGGTCGCGATTCGCGACCGGCTGGCGGTTCGCGGCGGGCGAAGCGGGCAACGGCCGCGCGCGAGCGGGCGGGCAGGTGAAACGCGGGGTGGAACACGGTACCATGCCGTTTTTTGCAACGCGGACGGCTGCACCGGCGCTTTCACGGCCGCGCGGCGACACGATGAAATCGAACGATGGGGAAGGGTGCATGACGGCGTGGCTGACGGTAGTGGGCATCGGCGACGACGGTTACGCGGGGCTCGGACGCCACGCGCGGCGCGCGCTGCTCGATGCGGCGCACGTGGTCGGCGCGAAGCGGCAGCTCGACATGCTGCCCGCGCGACTGCGCGCGACGCGCGAAGCATGGCCGTCGCCGTTCGACCTGTCGGGGTTGCTCGCGCGCCGCGGCGCGCCGGTGTGCGTGCTCGCGAGCGGCGACCCGATGCTGTTCGGCGTCGGCGCGACGCTCGCCCGCCAGCTTTCTCCCGACGAATGGCGCGTGCTGCCCGCGCCGTCGTCGCTGTCGCTCGCCGCGGCGCGCCTCGGCTGGGCGCTGCAGGACGTCGGCGCGGTCTCGCTGGTCGGGCGTCCGCTCGCGACGCTGGCCCGCCACCTGCTGCCGGGCCGGCGCCTGTTCGTGCTGAGCGCCGACGGCCGCACGCCGGCCGCCGTCGCGGCCGAACTCGCCGCGCGCGGCTTCGGGCCGACGCGCATCAGCGTGTTCGAACACCTCGGCGGCCCGCTCGAGCGACGGATCGATGGCCTCGCGCAAGACTGGCACGTCGACGAAACCGCCGCGCTCAATCTCGTCGCGCTCGACTGCCAGGCGGGCCCCGACGCACCGCGCCGCGCGCTCACGCCCGGCCTGCCCGACGATGCGTACCGCCACGACGGCCAGCTCACCAAGCGCGACCTGCGCGCGATGACGCTCGGTCGCCTCGCGCCCGCGCCCGGCGAACTGCTGTGGGACGTCGGCGCCGGCAGCGGCTCGATCGGCATCGAATGGATGCGCGCGCATCCATCCTGCCAGGCGATCGCGATCGAAGCGCATGCCGAGCGTCAACGCTTCATCGAACACAACCGCGATACGCTCGGCGTGCCGGGCCTGCAACTCGTCGCGGGCCGTGCGCCTGCAGCGCTTGCGGGGCTCGCCGGGCCCGACGCGATCTTCATCGGCGGCGGCGCGACGGCGCCCGGCGTGCTCGACGCGTGCTGGGCGTCGCTGAAACCCGGCGGGCGGCTGGTCGCGAACGCGGTCACGCTGCAGGGCGAGATGGCGCTCGCCGCCTGGCGCGATGTGCACGGCGGCACGCTTACGCGCGTATCGTTCGCGCATGCCGAACCGCTCGGCCGCTTCGACACGTGGCGGCAGCCGCTGCCGGTCACGCTGTACGACGCGCGCAAGCCCGATGCCGCGGATGCGGCTGCCGTGGCCGGCGCGTCGCATCCGTCGAACCCAATGGACGCGTGATGCGCGACGAAACCCCCGAACAGCCCGCGCCGCTGCGCTTCGGCTACACGACCGGCAGTTGCGCGACCGCGACGTCGCTCGCGGCCGCGCGGCTGCTGCTCACGGGTCACGCGGACGACGCGGTCGAGATCGTGCTGCCGAAGGGTCAGCGCGTGATGATGCGGCTCGAGTTCTGCCGCACGACCGCCGACGGCGCCGAAGCCGGCACGATCAAGGATGCCGGCGACGATCCGGACGTCACGCATGGCGCGCTGATCTTCGCGCGCGTCGCGCTCGCGGCGGCGCCCGGCGTGCGCTTTCATGCCGGGCCGGGCGTCGGCACGGTCACGCGCGCGGGGCTGACGCTGCCGGTCGGCGAACCGGCGATCAATCCGGTGCCGCGCCAGATGATGACCACGCACCTGGAGGCGCTTGCGGCCGAGCACGGCTACGCGGGCGGCTTCGACGTGACGATCGGCGTCGAAGGCGGCGAGGTGCTCGCGCTGAAGACGATGAACCCGCGGCTGGGCATCGTCGGCGGGCTGTCGATCCTCGGCACGACCGGCATCGTGCGGCCGTTCTCGTGTTCGGCCTATATCGCGTCGATTCATCAGGGCATCGACGTCGCGCGCGCGAACGGCATCGCGCACATCGCGGCCTGCACGGGCAACGCGAGCGAGGACGCGATGCGCGCGCACTACCAGCTGCCCGACATGGCGCTGATCGAGATGGGCGATTTCGCGGGCGCGGTGCTCAAGCATCTGCGGCGCGCGCCGGTCGCGCGCCTGTCGATGTGTGGCGGCTTCGGCAAGCTGAGCAAGCTCGCGGCCGGCCATCTCGATCTGCACAGCCGCCATTCGAGCATCGACCTGCCGCTGCTCGCGCAGTGGGCGGCCGAAGCCGGTGCGAGCGACGCGCTGCAGGCCGCGATGCGCGCGGCGAACACGAGCCAGGAAGCGTTGAAACTCGCGCAGGCCGACGCCGTGCCGCTCGGCGATCTGGTCTGCGCGCATGCGTTGCAGGTGGCGCGCGACATCGTGCCGCCATCGGTCGCGGTCGAGATGTTCGCGATCGACCGGCAGGGCCGCTTTGTCGGGGCGGCGCGATGAGCGCGCGCATCCTGCTGCTCGGCGGCACTGGCGACGCGCTGAAAATCGCGCGCGCGCTCGGCCCGCATCATGTCTACAGTCTCGCCGGCCTCGGCAAGACGCCCGACGATCTGCGCTGCGACGTGCGCGTCGGCGGGTTCGGCGGCGCAGCCGGGCTCACCACGTATCTGCGCGACGCCGGCATCGGCCTCGTGATCGACGCCACGCATCCGTATGCCGCGCAAATCAGCGCGAACGCCGCGGCGGCGACGCGCGACGCGGGCGTGCCGCTGTGGGCGCTGCGCCGCGCGCCGTGGACGCCGCAGCCGGGCGACGACTGGCGGATGGTCGACGACTGGGCCGGCATCGAGGCCGCGCTCGCGCCGTTCCGGCGCCCGCTGTTCACGCTCGGACGCGAACCGCTCGCGCATCTCGATGCGATCCCGCCACACCAGTTCTGGCTCGTCCGCTGCCTCGACGCGCATCCCGGCAACGCCCGTGCGCAGGTCGTCGCCGCGCGCGGGCCGTTCACGCTCGACGGCGAACGCGCGCTGTTCGCGCTGGCGGGCATCGACGTCGTCGTCAGCAAGAACAGCGGCGGCGCGGCCACCGAGGCCAAGCTCGACGTCGCGCGCGAACGCGGGCTGCCGGTCGTGATGCTGCGCCGGCCGCCGCTGCCCGATGCCGACCGCGCGTTCGACTCGGTCCCGGCGCTCATCGACGCACTCGATCCGGCCGCGCGCGCGTGACGCGACGCAGCGGCCACTCAACGAATTGACGGAGAAATTTCGATGACGGTGTATTTCATCGGCGCGGGCCCCGGCGACCCGGAGCTGATCACGGTGAAGGGCCAGCGCCTCGTGCGCACGTGCCCGGTGATCCTGTACGCGGGCTCGCTCGTGCCGGCTGCCGTGCTCGACGGTCATCGCGCGGAGCAGGTCGTCAACACGGCCGAGCTCGACCTCGACGCGATCGTCGCGCTGCTCGCCGCCGCGCACGCGAACGGGCAGGACGTCGCGCGCGTGCATTCGGGCGACCCGTCGCTGTACGGCGCGATCGGCGAGCAGATCCGCCGCCTGAAAGCGCTCGGGATTCCGTACGAAATCGTGCCGGGCGTGACGGCCACGGCCGCGTGCGCGGCGACGCTCGGCGTCGAGCTGACGCTGCCCGGCGTCGCACAGACGGTGATCCTCACGCGCTTCGCGGGCAAGACGACGATGCCGGAAGGCGAGGCGCTCGGCGGGCTGGCCGCGCACCGCGCGACGCTCGCGATCCATCTCGGCGTGCGCCATCTCGCGCGCATCGTCGACGAAGTGCTGCCGCATTACGGCGCCGATTGCCCGGTGGCGGTGATCTATCGCGCGAGCTGGCCCGACGAGGCGCGCGTGACGGGCACGCTGGCCGACATCGTCGGCAAGGTGCAGGGCACGCAGATCGAGCGCACCGCGCTGATCCTGATCGGGCGCGTGCTCGACGCCGAAGGGTTCGCGGATTCGACGCTGTACGCGAGCGCAGGCTGAACACGCCAGCGCCGTGGAGCCGAGTATCTGGACGGGCCGCGAGGATATTGCCGGTGCGCGAGCGAGCATGACCGGGACGGCACCGGGCATACAGACGCCCGCGCCGCTGGTCCGCGATGTCGCTCAGGCTCGCGCCATCTGCCGCACCCGTTTCGGCGCGAACCCGGCCGCGAGCACGAACAGCACGACACAGAGGCACGCCATCGCGATCCATGCGGGTGTCAGGTCGGCGAGATGCTGGCGCACGATGCCGGCCGCGAACGGGAACAAGCCGGCGATCAAGTAACCGATACCCTGCACGAACCCCGTCAGCGACGCGGCATCGGCCGGCGTCGCCGCATGGTCGACCGTGACGATCAGCGACAGCGGAAACAGCGCGCCGATTCCCGCGCCGACGAGCAGCGCGGCCGGCAATGCGAGCGCTTCCGGTGCGGCCAGCATCACCAGCAACCCGACGAACAGCGACGCGATCGCCGCATGCAGCGCGGGCCGGCGATCGGGCAGACGGTCGATCGTCGCGGAAATCGTCAGCCCCGCGACGACTTCCGCGAGCGTCACGCCGCCGAGCAGGCTGCCGGCCGCGGTCGGCGACCAGCCGAGCCGCATGTAGTACGGCGGCAGCCACGCGAGCACCAGCGTGTATGCGCCGGTCGCGATGCCGAAGAACAGCGCGAGCCGCCATGCGCGCGGCGAACGCGACGGCCGCGCATTCGATACCGACGCCGGCCCGGCGGCAAGCGCGTCGCCATCGCGGCTGGCCAGCGGCCAGGCCAGCGCGGCGAGCGCCGCCGGCAACGCCCAGCCTGCAAGCGCGGCGAGCCAGCCCCAGCGCGCCGCGGCAAATGGTGCGATGACGCTCGCGAGCACCGCACCGCCCATGATCGACGTCGAGTAGACACCCATCGCCCCGCCGATACGGGTTGCGAAATGCGCCTTCACGAAGCCGGGCAACAGCGCCTGCACCATCGCGATCCCGACGCCCGCGCAGCACGCACTCGCGAGCAGCAGCCACGCATGCTGCGCACCGACGCGCGACGCGCAAGCCAGCCCGATCAACGCGACACCGAGCCACACGCCGCCCGCGATCCCGGTGAGGCGCTGCAGGCGCCGCGCGCTCAGTGCGCCGAGCCCCATCAGCAGGATCGGGATCGTCGTCAGCAGGCTGGCCGCGCCGTCGCCGATCCCCGTCGCGCGCTGGATCATGTCGAGCAACGGGCCGACCGCGGCGAGCGCCGGCCGCAGGTTCAGCCCGACGAGCACGATCGCGGCGAGCCGCCATCCGGGGGAAGTGAAGCGATTCATTGCAAGGCCCTCTCTATCGGTACGCGGCTGCCAGCGAGGCGCCGCGCGTTTTTCAGGTAAAGTATCTCGACATCAAGATAAACGCCGATTTATCTCGACGTCAAGATAACTGGCAAGCCGAGGAGGGTTAATGGATCGAGCCGAGCATGCGCTCGCGCAATGGCGCGCCGAGCGTCCGGACCTCGACGCAACGTCGATGGTGGTGATGGGGCGGTTGCAGGAAGCCGCGCTCGTGATCGCGCGCGACCGTCTCAATCCGCTGTTCGCGCGCTACGGCATGCAGCCGGGCGAATTCGACGTGCTCGCGACGCTGCGGCGCAGCGGTGCGCCGTTCGCGCTGACGCCGACCGCGCTGTACGACGCGCTGATGATGTCGTCGGGCGGGATGACCGCGCGCATCGATCGGCTGCAGAAGGCGGGGTGGGTCGAGCGCCGGCCGAACCCGGCCGACGGGCGCGGCACGCTCGTCGCGCTGACGGATGCCGGGCGGGCGCTGATCGATGAAGCGGTCGTTGCGCACATCGACAATCAGCGTGCGCTGCTGGCGGCGCTGTCGGAGGCGGAACAGGTGCAGTTGTCGGAACTGCTGGGGAAGTTGCTGGCGGGGCTGGAAGGCGCAGTGGCGGACGCGTGACGCCGGCGCACCACGCGGGCAAAAAAAAGCCCGCCGCGTAATGCGGCGGGTCCGAGCCGACGGCAGGCCGCACACGGCGGCCCGCTTGCTCAGCCGCGCGCCGGAATATTGAGCCCGCGCTCCACTGCCGGCCGCGCAACGAACGCGTCGAGCACCCGCTTGACGTGCCGGAATTCACTGAACCCGACCAGATCGCCCGCTTCGTAGAAGCCGACCAGATTGCGCACCCACGGGAAGATCGCGATGTCGGCGATCGTGTAGGTATCGCCCATCACCCACTGGCGGTTCGCGAGATGCGCGTCGAGCACGCCGAGCAGGCGCTTCGACTCGTCGACGTAGCGCTGGCGCGGGCGCTTGTCCTCATAATCCCGGCCGGCGAACTTGTGGAAGAAGCCGACCTGGCCGAACATCGGCCCGATGCCGCCCATCTGGAACATCACCCACTGGATCGTCTCGTAGCGGCCCGCGAGATCCTTCGGGATCAGCTGACCCGTCTTGTCCGCGAGATAGATCAGGATCGCGCCCGATTCGAACAGCGGCAGCGGCTGGCCGTCGGGGCCGTTCGGATCGATGATCGCGGGAATCTTGTTGTTCGGGTTCAGCGACAGGAATTCGGGCGAAAACTGGTCGTTCGTGTCGAAGCGCACGAGGTGCGGCTCGTACGGCAGGCCGGTTTCCTCGAGCATGATCGACACCTTGACGCCGTTCGGCGTCGGCAGCGAATAGAGCTGGAGACGGTCGGGATGCTGGGCCGGCCATTTTTTCGTGATCGGGAAGGCGGACAGGTCGGGCATGAAGGTTCGCTCGTCGAAGTGGATGATCCGCGCAGCGTTGCGCTGCCGCGCCCGAACACGTTCCACGGCGCGGCGGCGGGCCGGAGCGCGCCGAAAAACGCCCACTGTAGCCGATCCGCGGAATCGATGCAGGGCTCGACCACGCGCGCCCGGTGCCGCCTCGCCCGACGCCGTCAGAAGTTGTGCCGCAGCCCGACCATCGCGGCCGTGGTGCCGACGCCGGGTGCGACCGGCTGCCCGTACACGAGCATCTGGTCCATCGTGCCGCGATTGTTCACGTGGCCGACCTGCGCATAGACCGTCGTCCGTTTCGACAAGCTGTAGTCGGCCGCGAGCACGACCGCCGTCGAGCGGTTTTCGGAACGGTTGCGATCCTTCAGGTAGTACACGGCGGACGTGACCTGCAACGCGGGCGTGAAGCGGTAGCCGACGCCGGCCGACAGCATGTCGAGGTTCACCTTGTCCGCATGCGACGGATTCCTGCCGTTGCCGTACGACGCCGACACCGAGAAATCGCGGATCGTGTATTTCGCGCCGGCGTAGACGAAGCGATTGTTGTCGACGCCGGTCGGCGCGACGCCCGGCGCCGGATTCGTGTCGTGACCGTTGTAGTAGACGGCCGACAGGTTCAGCCCGTCGTTCGCATACCTGAGCACGACCGATTCGCGCGTGCCGCCCTGAAACTGCCCGGCGACGCCGCCCGGCGCGTATTCGAGCGCGATCGACGCACCCGCGAACGTCGGCGACTGGTAGACGAGCGCATTGCTGTCGTACAGCGCGCCGATCGCGCCGTTGGTGCTCGTGCCCGGCCAGCCGGCGGCCGTGTTCAGGCCGAGCCACGCGGTCAGCACGCTGCCGAAGAACTGCGCATTGCGCACGTCGGTGTCGGCCATCGCGTAGATCATCGGCACGATCTGGCGGCCGGCCGTGAACGTGCCGAACGGGCCCGACACGCCGAGCGACGCGACCTGGTTGAAGATCGCGACGGCGCCCGGCGTGTCGCTCAGCTGCAGCTTGCCGGTACTGCTGTCGAACGAACCCTGCAGCTTGAAGTTGATCTTGTAGCCGCCGCCGATGTCCTCGCTGCCCCGGATGCCCCAGAAGCTCGAATAGATGCCGCCGTCCTTCATGCGGAACACCTTGCCGGTGTTCGGCGCGCTCGGGCTGAACGACGCGGCCGACGTACTCTGGTACAGCAGGCCCGTGTCGATCACGCCGTACAGCGTGACGGAGGATTGCGCGTGCGCGAGCGCCGAACAGCCGGCAAGCGCCGCGAGCGCGGCCAGTTTCGTCTTCATCGAAGTCTCCAGAATCGTCATGGACCGGACGGGATCGAGCCCGGCCGGGTAAAGCGGGGAAGCAGCGGGGCAGGCGGGAACGCGCGACATGCGCGCCGCCGCGAGCCGTGCGGAAAGACTACGCAACGACGGGCGGCCGCTCCCCCCCATGCGCGGGGGGCAGGGTTGCGGAGAATCGAAACGGGGATGGACAGGCGACTGCGCAGCCGCGGGCGACGGGTTCAGGCCGGCATCAGGGCGCGCTTTCGAGCAGCCCGAGCACCAGCGCGCGGCGCACCGCATGCTTGCGCGAGCTGGCGTCGAGCTTGCCGAACAGGTTCTTCAGGTGCCATTTCACGGTTTCCTCGCCGACGGCGAGCGCGACCGCGATCTCCTTGTTCGACAGGTTGCGCGCGAGCAGCTCGAGGATCGCGCGCTCCTTCGGCGTCAGCACGACGCTCGGCACCGCGCGCGGGCTCGCCGCGCCGCGCGGGGCCGGCGGCACGATGCGCGGCTGCGGCAGCGCGTGCCGCGCGGGGCCGTCGCCGGCGGCCGCCTCGTCGCCGGCGCGGCGCGCCCAGTCGGCGACGGCCGGATGCGCGTCGGCGAGCGTGCGCGTGAGCCCGAACATGTCCGCGAGGTTCATCGCCTCGTCGAGCAGCGCACGGCCGCCGCGCCCCGACTGTTCGAGCGCGAACGCGCTGAGCGCCATGATCTCGATGCGCTCGCGGCCCATGCTCATTTCGCGGGCCAGCACGGCGGCTTCGTCGAGCGCCGCACAGGCGTCGTCCCAGCGGCGCGCGGCGAGCGCCGCGTACGCATGCGCGCTCGCCTGCAGCAGCACGACGGGGCGCCGCCACAGCGGCCCGTGCGCCGGAAATTCAACCGCGGCGATCGTGTCGATCCGCTCGACCAGCGCATGGCAGGTTGCCTCGCGGTAACGCGCCGCGTGAATGCGCACCTGCTCGGCAAGGCTCGCGACCGACAGGCGCGGCAGCCGGCGGGCAACGCCCATCGCGTCGAGCGCCTCCAGCAAATCGATCGCGCGATGCTCGACGCCGCGCAGCAACGCGATGCGCGCGGCCGTGCGATAGCCGAGCAGCACGGTGTCGGGCGTGCCCGCGTGTTCGAGCACGTCGAGCCGGTTCGCGAGCAACGCGGCGGCCTGGTCGACGCGATCGGCCTCGTACGCGAGCGCCGCGCACATCGCCGCGAGCATGCAGGTCAGCGGATGGCGCCGCCCGAGATCGGCTTCCGCGCGCGCCAGCGCCGGCGACAGCACGTCGTCCGCGAGCCGGATCTGGCCTTCGCGCAGGTAGCTCAGGCCGGTGATCAGCTCGCCCCAGCGCGCGACGTAGCCGAACCCGGCCGCCGTCTCGCCGCGTGGCGCCGCCTGCTGGAACCGGCGCGCCTGCGCCGGTTCGCCGACGATGATCGCGCGCGCCGACAGCCGGTTCGCGTGCATTTGCGCGAGCCACGTCGCCGCCGGCGGCGTGAAGTCGGCCCACGGCTCGAACAGCGCGACGAAGCGGTCGATTTCGTCGGCGTAATACGCGGCCGCACTGAGGATCAGCGCGCATTCGTAGCGCATCGCGGCCGGCGTGCCGTCGTCGGCCAGGATGCCCGCGATCTGACGTTGCGCCTCGACATGGCGCTCGCCGAGCGCCAGCGCCCACGCGACCGCGATCCGCAGCGTCGGGCGCTTGTCGAGCTCCGTATCGGGCAGCAGCGCGAGCCAGTCGAGCACGTCGTTGATGCGGCCCTGCTTGATCGCATCCTCGAGGCAGCGCTGCGCGAGCGCGTACGCGGTCTCGAACTGGCCGGCCGCGTACGCGTGGCGCGCGGCTTCCTCGGTCATCCCGTGCGCGTCGAGCCAGGCGGCCGCGCGGGCGTGCAGCGTGCTGCGCTCGGCGTCGGGACGCGCAGCCAGCCGATCGCGCAGCGTGTCGCGCACGAGCGGGTGCAGCCGGCACCAGTCCGAATCGTCCGACGCGGTGAACAGCGGCGTGTCGCGGGCGAGCCGCGCGAGGCGCTCGGACGCGTGCACGTCGTCGAGCAACGCCGCGCACAGCGACGGATGCAGCCGATCGGCGACGCTCGTGCGCGTCAGGAACGCGGTGTCGTCGGCCGACAGGTTCGCGAGCAACAGCTCGACGAGCCGGTCGCGCGTGCCGTCCACCCGTTGGGCGAGCGCGTCGACCGCCTGGCGCGGATCGGCCGAGCGCGCCATCGCGGCCATCGCGAGCTGCAGCCCGAGCGGCCAGCCGTCGACGCGCTCGAACAGCCGCGCGCACGCGTCGGCATCCACCCGTTGCGCGAAGCGCGCGCCGACCAGCGCGATCGTCTCGTCGAGCGTGAAACGCAGCCAGTCGGCGCCCGCCAGCGTGCATTGGCCGCCCGCGAGCAGGTCGCCGGCCGCGTGATCGAGCCCGCGTCGCGCGGCGACGACGACATGCAGGTTCTGCGGCGCGTTGTGCAGCACGTAGGTGAGCGCGTCGAGGCCGGCGGGCGGCAGCCGCTCCGCGTCGTCGACGATCAGCAGCGCCTCCATCGACAGTTGCGCGACCTCGGCCAGCCACGCGGTCAGGCCGTCGAGCGCACGCGCCGCGCCGGCCGGGATCAGCCGCCCGAAACCGGGCCGCGCGCAGCCGGTCCGCACCGCCTGCACGAGCCCCTGCAGCAGCCGCGGCGCGTCGTCGCGCTCGTCGGCCGACAGCCACACGACCGCGCGGCCGAGCGCGACGGTTTCGCGGCGCCATTGCGCGAGCAGCGAGGTCTTGCCGTAACCGGCCGGCGCCTGCACCAGCGTGACCGGGCGGCCGTCGAACGCCGGCGCGGCGAGGCTCAGCCGTGCGCGCGCGAGCAACTGCGCCGGCACGCGCGGCGCGGTCGTCTTCAGGACCAGTTCGGTGGGGGGCGCGTCGGCGCGATCGGGTGGGTGG
>NZ_JACCQC010000046.1:0-36125 GCF_015712225.1 Burkholderia sp. 9775_39
CGCCTACCCTCGCGCGCATGCCGATCGGCGCCAACCAACGCCGATCCGGCCGATCCGAATTTCCCCAGGAGCGCAAATGGATAGCAACACCCCCGCACTGTTCGACACCGACATCTGGCGCGGCAAGATCTTCAACGGAAGCTGGCACGCGAGCCCGCACGCGGCCGACGTAATCGAACCGGCGACCGGCAACGCGCTCGGCCGCATCGGCGTCGCCGACGCCGCAGCCATCGGCGAAGCATCAGCGACCGCCCACCGCGCCCAGCCCGCGTGGTTCGCCCTCCCCTACGACGAGCGCGCAGCCGTCCTGCGCCGCGCCGCAGCCATCGCCGAAACGCACGCCGACGCGATCGTCGACTGGCTCGTGCGCGAAAGCGGCTCGACCCGCGCAAAAGCTTCCTTCGAAACCGCCATCACCATCAAGGCACTGCACGAAGCCGCCAGCCTGCCATCACGCGCAGCCGGCGAAGTGCTCCCGTCCGCGGCCGGCCGCCTGTCGCTCGCGCGCCGCCGTCCGCGCGGCGTGGTCGGCGTGATCTCGCCGTTCAACTTCCCGCTGTACCTCGCGATGCGCGCGGTCGCGCCGGCGCTCGCACTCGGCAACGCGGTCGTGCTGAAGCCCGATCCGCGCACCGCCGTGTGCGGTGGCGTCGCGATCGCGCGCGTGTTCGAGCTTGCCGGCTTGCCCGAAGGCGTGCTGCACATGCTGCCCGGGGACGGCGCGGCCGGCGCGGCACTGGTCGCCGATCCACACGTCGCGATGATCCAGTTCACCGGCTCCACCGCGGCCGGGCGCAAGGTCGGCGAAGCGGCGGGCCGCCATCTGAAGAAGGTGTCGCTCGAACTCGGCGGCAAGAATTCGCTGATCGTGCTCGACGATGCCGACCTCGACCGCGCGGTCGCGAACACCGCATGGGGCGCGTATCTGCATCAAGGCCAGATCTGCATGGCGACCGGCCGCGTGCTCGTGCAGCGCGCGATTCACGACCGCTTCGTCGCGAAGCTCGTCGACAAGGCGCGCAGCCTGCGCGTCGGCGACCCGGCCACCGGCGACGTCGGCCTCGGCCCGCTGATCAACGCCGCGCAACGCGACCATGCGGCGAGCGTGGTCGACGCGGCCCGCCGCGCGGGCGCACGCGTCGAGACGGGCGGCAATCATCGCGACCTGTTCTTCGAGCCGACCGTGCTGAGCGGCGTCGCGCCGGGCAATCCGGCGTTCGACGAGGAAATCTTCGGGCCGGTCGCGATCGTCGTGCCGTTCGATACCGACGAGGACGCGATCGCGCTCGCGAACCGGACCGAATACGGGCTGTCGATGGCGATCCTGTCCGCCGACGTCGGCCGCGCGCTGCGGATCGGCGAGCGCTTGAACACGGGGCTGCTGCACATCAACGACCAGACGGTCAACGACGAAGTGATCAACCCGTTCGGCGGCGTCGGCGCATCGGGCAATGGCTCGAGCATCGGCGGTGCGGCAAACTGGGAGGAATTCACGCAGTGGCAGTGGCTAACGATCAAGGGCGAAGCGCCGCCGTATCCGATTTGACGAGGAGACCGACCATGTACACCGACAACGATACACGCGCCGTCACCGCGGCCGTCGCGCGCGCCGCCGGCGCGCCGTTCTCGATCGAATCCGCCCGGATCCGCGCGCCGCGCGGCGACGAGGTGCTGGTGCGCGTCGTCGCGACCGGCTTGTGCCATACCGACCTGATCGTGCGCGACCAGTACTATCCGGTGCCGCTGCCGGCCGTGCTCGGTCACGAAGGCGCCGGCGTGGTCGAGGCGGTCGGCCCGAACGTGAAGACGCTCGCCGCGGGCGACCACGTCGTGCTGACCTACGGCGCGTGCGGTCACTGCACGTCGTGCGTCGGCGGTCACGGCGCGTATTGCCGGCAGTTCTTCGCGCTGAACTTCGGCGGCGCCGACGCCGACGGGCAAACCGCGCTTCGTGACGCATCCGGCCAACCGCTGCACGATCATTTCTTCGCGCAGTCGTCGTTCGCGAGCTACGCGCTCGCCCGCGAGAACAACGCGATCAAGGTGCCGAAGGAGGCGCCGCTCGAGCTGCTCGGCCCGCTCGGCTGCGGGATCCAGACCGGCGCGGGCGCGGTGATCAATTCGCTCGCGGTGCGCACCGGCAGCAGCTTCGCGAGCTTCGGCGCGGGCGCGGTCGGCATGAGCGCCGTGATGGCCGCGCGCATCGCGGGCGCCACCACGATCATCGCCGTCGACATCGTGCCGTCGCGGCTCGCGCTGGCGCTCGAACTCGGCGCGACGCACGCGCTCAACAGCCGGGAAGTCGACGTCGTCGACGCGATCCGCGAGATCACCGGTGGCGGCGTCGACTACGCGCTCGAATCGACCGGGCTGCCGGCCGTGCTGTCGCAAGGAATCGACGCGCTGGGCTCGCGCGGCACGATGGGCGTGGTCGGCGCGCCGAAGCTCGGCACCAGGGCCGAATTCGACGTGAACAGCCTGCTGCTCGGCGGCCACACGATCCGCGGCATCGTCGAAGGCGACAGCGTGCCGCAGACGTTCATTCCGCAGCTCGTCCAACTGCACCTGCAGGGCCGGTTTCCGTTCGACCGGCTGGTGAAGTTCTATTCGCTCGAGCAGATCAACCAGGCCGCCGAGGACAGCAGCAAAGGCATCACGCTCAAGCCGATCCTGCGGTTGCCGCACTAGGCGCGGGGCGTCGCGGGCCGTCCGCCGATGCCAGGCGGCGCCACGCGGCGAGCGACCTTGCCGGGCACGAAAATGCCCGGCTTCGGGCAGCGGGCTATATTACGCATTCGCGCGACACGCCGGGCCGGCACGCCCGGCCCGACCATTCGACCTCACATGGAGCGCAGCGTGAACATGGCCCCTGAATCCCCTGCACGGCCGGTCGACCTCGACCGGCTCCGCGCCCGCTTCGCCGCGGGCGAGCCGCTGCCGGAAACGGCGTTGCCGGCCAGCGTCGCACGCTCGTGGCTGCGCTCGCGCGACGCCGGGCTGCAGCCCTGGCAAACCGCCCGCTATGAAATGCAGCGCGAGCGCGACGAATCGCGCGCGGACCGGCGGCTCGCCCGCTGCGTCGCGCAGGAGATCGAGCCGCTGTGGGCCGCATTCGGCGGCACCGAATGGACGATCATGTGCGTCAATCCGCACGGCACGATCGTCCATGCGCGGCGCAGTCCGCAATGCGACGACGCGCTGCTGACACCGATCGTCGCCGGACGCCGGATCGTCGAGCCGAACGTCGGCACGACCGCGCCGAGCTGCGTGATCCACGACGGCGCCGAGGCCATCGTCGCGGGCGCGCAGCATTATCTCCACGAGTTGTCGCGGGTGTTCTGCCTCGCGGTGCCGCTGGTGGGTTTCGACGGTGAAGTGATCGGTGCGCTCGACATCACCGGCGTCGGCCGGCGCAACGTCGTGCAGTTGCGCGAACAGTTCCGGCACGCGGCGCTGTCCGCCGAGCAGCGGCTCTACGCGATGTTGCGTGACTGCTATTTGCTGCAGGTCCAGCATGACGCGCGCTGGCTCGGCACGCCGCTCGCCGGCGTCATCGCGCTCGACGAAGCGGGCCGCGTGCGCGCGGTGAGCCGCCTGGCGCGCCAGATGCTCGACCTCGCGCCCGCCGGGCCGGTGGCCCCGTACGATCTTCGGCAACTGTTTCCCGGCGCGACGCCCGCGCAGCAGCGCCGCTTGCTGACACCGGCGCGCACGCCGCAGCGGATCGCGCGCGACGATGGTAGCCATGTATGGGTGCGCACCGTGCGTGCACCGCTCGACCGGGCGACGACGGCGCGCCACGCCGACGTGCTGGAAGACGCCGCCGACGTGTGCCGCACCGCATCGGCCGCGGGCGCTCAGGCGAGCCTGCACGAACAGTCGCTCGACGCGATCCGGCGGACGCTCGCCGAGCACGACGGCAACGTGTCGGCGGCCGCGCGGCAGCTCGGCATTTCCCGCACGACACTGTATGCGAAGCTCAGGCAGCTCGATGCGGCGGGAATCGGGTACGACGGGTCGCATTGACGGTTCGCGATAGCGGGCCGTGTGGCTGGCGATGGCGCTAAGCGACGCCCGCCGCTCATGCAACTGCAAAGCTGGCCGCGCGAGCCCGGCCGACAACGCACCGACCACGCCGCCGAAGGAGCCGATCCACGGTCGCCCGAACTCGCCGACTGCGATCATCGAATGCGGGTGCGTCGGCACCAGGACGCTGCCGCAGCGTGTCGGCCGACAGCACGGCGGCGACGACGCCTACTCCCGCCACGTCGCGTCCGCGAGCTTCGCCACCAGTTCGTCGTACACCACCCGGATACGCCTGGGCATCGGGCCGCGCCGCGGCCGATAGACGTGCAGCTTCCACGGCTCGGGTTCGAGGCTCGGCAACACCCGCACGAGGCGCCCCTTCCTGACGTACGGCCGCACCAGATACTCCGCGCACTGGCCGACCCCGACGCCCGCGCACACGGCCTCGATCTCCACCTCGGTGTCGTCGGTCAGGTAAGCCGGCGAAGGCGGCACGAACTGCTGCTCGCCGCGAAACATCCACGGCCACGGACGCCCGCTCGCGCGGTCGATCAGGCAGGTCACCGGCATCGCTTCGAGCGCCTTGCGGTTTTTCGGCTCGCCCAGCCGCCGGATCAGCGCCGGCGCGGCCACCACCCACATCGGCAACGGCCCGACCATGCGCGCGACGAAGCGGTTGTCGCCGATCGCGCCGACGCGCACGCCGATGTCGATCTGCTCGTCGACCACCGGCGACGGCACGTCCGACAGCCGCAGATCGGGCACGAGCCCCGGATACCGCTGCATGAGGCCGGTGAGGATCGGCTGCACGTAATGCCGCCCCATGCCCGACGGCGCGGTGATCCGGACGACGCCGACCGGTTCGTCGCGCTGACCGGTCGCCGGCCCGAACAGCCCGTCGACGACGGCCAGCGCGCCCTGCACCTCGCGCGCGAACGACTGCCCGAACGCGGTGATCCGGATGCTGCGGGTCGTCCGGTGAAACAGCGTTTCGCCGAGCATTTCCTCCAGCTCGCGCACCGCGCGCGTGACGACCTGCGGCGACACGCCGAGCCGCGCGGCCGCCTCGCGAAACGTCGGCGCGGTGGCAGCCGCGGCAAAGATCTTCAGGATGTCGAGGCGATTGGGCATGGGAAGCCTTTATGATGCTCGCGAAAAAGCGATTTTAATTCCTCAAAAAGGAATTCTAAATGCGCCATTGTTCCATTTTTTTGTCGCCGCCGAGCGACCACAATGCGCATCAGACGTCGCTTCGACGCAACGGGTCAACCACCACGGAGAAACGCATCATGAACGCAAGCAAGCACGCTGCCCCACTTGAAGGCCGCATCGCGCTGGTGACGGGCGCCAGTTCCGGCATCGGCCGCGCGTCGGCGCTCGAACTCGCGCGCCGCGGCGCGAAGGTCGTCGTCAGTGCACGACGCAAGGCCGAACTCGATCGGCTGGTCGACGAGATCGCGACCGCCGGCGGCAACGCGACAGCCTTTGCCGCGGATGTCGCGAACGAAGCCGAGCTCCGCCAGTTGTTCGATTTCGCGGAGTCGACCCACGGACGCCTCGACATCGCGTTCAACAATGCGGGCACGGAAGGCGTGTTCGCACCGATGCTCGAGCAGGACGCGGAAAGCTACGACCGCGTATTCGAGCCGAACGTGCGCGGGGTCTTCAATTCAATGAAGTTCGCCGCTGAAATCATGCTGCGTCAGGGCAAGGGCAGCATCATCAACAATGCGTCGATGGGCGGCGTCATCGGCTTCGAGAACGCGTCGGTGTATATCGCGAGCAAGCACGCGGTGATCGGGATGACGAAGACGGCGTCGATCGAATGGTTCAAACGGGGCGTGCGCGTCAACGCGCTGTGCCCGGGGCTGATCGATACGCCGTTCCATCATCGCGGCATCTGGCCGTCGGAGGACGCACGGCTCGCCTTCGCCGAATCGACGCCGGCCGGCCGCTGGGCGTCGGCCGACGAGATGGCGACGGTCGTCGCGTTCCTCGCGTCGGACGATTCCAGCTATGTGTCGGGGCACGCGCTGGTGGCCGACGGCGGCTACTCGGTCGCGTGATCCATCGGGCGCGAGCCGCGCGGCGGCTTCAGGGCGCGGGGGCCGCGACCGCGGCTTCCCGTTTCGCGTGCAGCCGCAACGCGGCCCACGCGATCCCGGCCGCGAAGATCGCGACCGCGCCGCCGAAAGTGCCGATCCACGGCAGCCCGAAATCGCCCGCGATATGGTTGCCGAGCAGCGCGCCGGCGCCGATCCCGACGTTGTACAGCCCGGAGTAGATCGACACGGCCAGGTCGGTCGCCTCCGGCGCCAGCTTCAGCACCCACGCCTGCATCGCGAGCCCGAAACAGACGATCGCGCCGCCCCACACCAGCGTGTGCACGGACAGCGTGACGATGTTCAGCGCGCACGGGAACAGGATCAGCAGGCAGCCCGACAGCGCGACGATCGACGCCAGCAGGAAATCGTCGGGCCGGTGCGGATAGACGCGATTGAAGCAGACCGCGGCCGGCAGGCCGGCGACGCCGAACAGGATCAGCACGTAGGTGATCCGGCTGCTGCTCGCGTGGTTGACGCTCTGCACGAACGGTTCGATGTACGTGTACGACGTGAAGTGCGCGGACACGACGAGCACGGTGATCGCGTACAGCGCGACCAGCGCCGGCTTGCGCAGGAACACGCCGATGCTGCTCAGCGAGCCCGCGCCCTGGCTCGGCAGCGACGGCAGCGTGGCACGCAGCAACAGCAGCGCGACGCCCGCCGCGCCCGCGATGATCAGGAACGTGACGCGCCAGCCGAACGCCTCGCCGATCACGCGGCCGAGCGGAATCCCGGCCACCATCGCGATCGCCGAGCCCATCGCGAGCAGGCTGAGCGCGCGGCTTTTGCGGTCGCTCGGCGCGAGCCGCACGGCGAGCGGGACCGAAATCGACCAGAACACCGCATGCGCGCACGCGATGCCGAGCCGGCCGATCATCAGCACCGTGAAATTCCACGCGACGCCGGTCACGACGTGGCTGCCGACGAACACCAGCAGCGCGACGCTCAACAACTTGCGGCGCTCGACGTGCCGCGTGACGAACGTCAGCGGCAACGACACGACCGCGACGGCCCACGCGTAGATCGTCAGCATCAGGCCGACCGCGGTCGGCTGCATCTGCAGGCTGTCGCCGATCGCGCTCAACAGCGCGACGGGCACGAATTCGGTGGTGTTGAAGATGAAGGCAGTGAGGGCCAGGGCCAGGACGCCCCACCACGATTGCCTGGAACTGACGGCGTCCGGTGTTGCCATGCGTGGATTCGACGAGACGAGGGTTGGGGGCGCGTACGGCGCGGGCGCGGCGTGGCGCGGAAAGCCCGGCCCCGCCCGGCACATCGCCGCGATTGTACCAGCGGCGAATGGCGCGCCGCCGCCCGGCGCGGCAACGGGACATGGCGATGACACGGCTCAGCGCCGATAATGTGTCGACAGGGCATGCTTGCGGGCGATTTGCCCGACCATCATCGGGCCAGGAGGATTACATGCGCATTGAAACGTCATTTCTGTTCGATCTCGACGGCACGCTCGTCGACAGCGTCTATCAGCACGTGCTCGCGTGGAAGGAAGCACTCGATGCCGAAGGTATCGAACTGTCCGTGTGGCGCATCCACCGCAAGATCGGGATGAGCGGCGGCCTGTTCCTGAACCAGCTGCTGCGCGAGACGGCCGGCGACATCGACGCCGAACGCGTCGAGCGGCTCGCGCGGCTGCATGCGGCCGCGTATCAGCGGCTGCGCGCGCAGGTCCGGCCGCTGCCCGGCGCGCGCGAACTGCTGGCCGCGCTGTCGAATGCCGGCATCCGCTGGGCGATCGCGACCAGCGGGCGGATGGAAACGGCCGCCATCAATCTCGAGGCGCTCGGCGTCGATCCGGCGAAGAACGTCGTCGTCACGCGCGATCAGGTGAAGTACGCGAAGCCGGACCCGGACCTGTTCCTGACCGCCGCCGCGAAGCTGAACGTGCCGATCGAGCATACGGTGGTGGTCGGCGACAGTATCTGGGACATGCTCGCGGCGAGCCGCTGCCGCGCGCTCGGCGTCGGGCTGCTGGCGGGCGGGTATGGCAGCGACGAACTGGAGCGCGCCGGCGCGCTGCGCGTGTACGACGATCCGGCGGACCTGCTGTGGCATCTGGACGAGGTGGCGGCGCGGCCGTAGGCGCTACACCGTCCGCCTGACCAGCATCGTCCGGATCTCCGAAATCGCCTTGGTCGGATTCAGCCCCTTCGGGCACACGTCCGTGCAGTTCATGATCGTCCGGCAGCGGAACAGCCGGTACGGATCCTCGAGATTGTCGAGCCGCTCGGCCGTCGCGAGATCGCGCGAATCGGCGATGAAGCGGTACGCCTGCAGCAGCCCGGCGGGGCCGACGAACTTGTCCGGGTTCCACCAGTAGCTCGGACACGACGTCGAACAACACGCGCACAGGATGCATTCGTACAGCCCGTCGAGCTGGTCGCGCTCGTCCGGCGATTGCAGCCGTTCGCGCTCGGGCGGCGTCGTGTCGTTGATCAGGTATGGCCGGATCGAGTGGTACTGGTTGAAGAAGTCGGTCATGTCGACGATCAGGTCGCGCACCACCGGCAGCCCCGGCAACGGCCGCAGCACGATCTCGCGCGGCAGCGTCTGCATGTTGGTCAGGCACGCGAGGCCGTTCTTGCCGTTGATGTTCATCGCATCCGACCCGCAGATGCCTTCACGGCAGGAGCGCCGGTACGACAGCGTCTCGTCGTCGCATTTCACGCGGCCGAGCACGTCGAGCAGCATGCGGTCGTCCGGGTTCACGTCGATCTCGAAGCGCTGCATGTAAGGCGCCGTGTCGCGATCGGGGTCGTAGCGGTAGATATGCAGGGTGCGCGGATCGCTCATCGATTCCTCCCGGCGCGGGCCGGCATGGGTTCACGGGGTGCTGCGCAAGTGCTGTCGCGGCACACGGCGCCGCAAGCGCCATGCCGGTCAGTCGTCGTCCACGCGCTTGTCGATCAGATAGCGGCCGCGCTCGACGCCCGCGCGCAGCGCCTCGACCTCGGTCAACCATTCGGGGCCGGCCGCCTCCGGCACATACAACTCGATGCGCGCGCCGTCGACGTACACCTGCACCTCGTCGCGCCATGCGCCCCGCTCGTTGGGTCGCGCCCAGACGAGAATCTCGTACCCGCGATACGGGTCCCGAACCTGTGCGTCCTGTTGATGTGGCACGGTGGCCTCCTGTCTTATCTGCGATGGCGATGCAAAAAATGCGCGCCGCATGCACGGCGCACACGCCGCGGGCCTTGCGCGCACGCGCCGTGCCCGGCCGGCACGGGGCTTGCGTCCCATTTCCGCATCGAACCGCTACCGCGCCGCACCACGCGGCGCCGGAAGGGATGCACATCATGATCAGCCACATCGAACTACTCGGACGCCTGCTGCTGGCCGCGCTGCTCGGCAGCGTGATCGGGCTCGAACGCGAGCGCCTGAACTGGGCCGCCGGGCTGCGCACGCACATGCTCGTGTGCGTCGGCTCCGCGCTCGTGATGCTGGTGTCGACGTTCGGCTTCGAGGACGTGCGCGGGCAAAACGGCGTCGTGCTCGATCCGTCGCGGGTCGCCGCGCAGGTGGTGTCCGGCATCGGCTTTCTCGGCGCGGGCTCGATCCTGCTGCGCGGCGAAGTGGTGCGCGGGCTGACGACGGCCGCGAGCCTGTGGGCCGTGGCCGGCGTCGGGCTCGCCGCGGGCGGCGGGATGGTGGTCGCGTCGATCGGCGCGACGGCGATCATGCTCGTGATCCTCGCCGGCGTGAAGCCGCTCGAGCGCCGCTTCATCGCGCAGCGCCAGCAGCGCACGCTGCTGCTCGTGGCCGAGCGCGGCGGCCTGACGCTCGGCACGCTGCACGAGGCGCTCGGCCCCGGCCGCGTGCGCGTGAAGCGGTTCATCGTCCAGCAGTCGGACGACGATCCGGATACCGACGACATCTCCGTCTCGTTCTCGCGCACGAGCGGGCCGGAATTTGCGGCGATCTGCGAAACGCTGCAACGCATCGCGTGCGTACGGACCTGTCAACCCGACACCTCGTCAAGGAGCCTCGTGTGACCCAGACCGACCTGCTCTCCTATCTCGTGACGAGCCAGCTGGCCGCGCGCATGCGCAGCGGCGCCTGGCTCACGACCAGCCAGCTGGTCGGCGCGTTGCGCGCGTGGCTCGCGTGCCAGCACGCCGAATGCGACTGGCTCGACCGGATCAGGATCGCACACGCGTCGGCGACGATCGCACAGGAGATCTACGAGATCGCGATCGCGCACGGCGATCCGCACAGCGGCGAACGCGTGCGGCTCGACGCGCATTCGCCGGAACTGCAGGCGCTGCGCGCGCGCTGCGACGCGCTGCTGCAGCGGATCGACGGCGGCCGGGACGTCGGCGCCCGATGATCGTGCCGGATCGCGCGACCCGCGCCGACGACGGCCGGCTCGACGCCGCGCCGGCGGCCGGCCCGCCGCGGCACGGCCTGCTCGAACGCGGGCGCAACTGCGACACGATCCGCGGCGCGGACCGCTTCGCGATGCTGGTCGACGGCGATGCGTACTTCTCGACGCTGCGCGCCGCGCTGCTGCGCGCGCGCCACACGGTGTTCATCGTCGGCTGGGACGTGGACAGCCGGATGCGGCTCGCGCCCGGCGGCGCCGACGACACGCTGCCCGACACGCTCGCGGCCTTCCTGCACGCGCTCGCGTCCGCCCGCCACAATCTGCGCATCTACGTGCTCGCGTGGGACTTCGCGATGATCTACGCGCTGGAGCGCGACTGGCCGCCCGTGTATCGGGCCGGCTGGCGCGCGCATCGCGGCATCCGGTTCCGGCTCGACGATGCGCATCCGCGCGGCGCGTCGCATCACCAGAAGCTCGTCGTGATCGACGACCGGCTCGCGTTCGTCGGCGGGCTCGACCTGACGCGCGCCCGCTGGGACACGCCCGCGCATGCGGCCGACGATCCGCGCCGCCGCGACGAGCACGGCATGCCGTACGGGCCGTTCCACGACGTGCACGCGATGTTCGACGGCGACGCCGCCGCCGCGATCGGCGAACAGGCGCGAGCGCGCTGGCTGCAGGCGTGCGGGCGCCCGATCGCGATCCGCGCGCAGCGGCATCTCGACCGCGCGGACGACGACGATCCGTGGCCGCCCGATGCGCGCGTCGACGTGCGCGACGTGCAGCTCGGCATCGCTTATACGGCGCCGCGTCACGGCGGCCGCGAGCCGGTGCGGCAGGTGCGCGCGCTCGTCGAGGACGCGATCCGCGCCGCGCGGCGGCACCTGTATGTCGAAAACCAGTATTTCACCGCCGCAGTGGTGCGCGAAGCGTTGTCCGCGCGCCTCGCCGACACGCACGGGCCGGACGTGACGGTCGTCGCGCCGCGCGTGCAGAGCGGCTGGCTGCAGGAAGCGACGATGGGCGTGCTGCGCGCGCGGCTGCACGCGACGCTCGCGTCGGCCGACCGCTTCGACCGCTACCGGCTGCTGTATCCGCACGTCGACGGGCTCGGCGACGGGTGCGTGAACGTGCACAGCAAGGTCGCGATCGTCGACGACGAATGCATCGTGATCGGCAGCGCGAACCTGAACAACCGCTCGATGCTGCTCGACACCGAATGCTGCATCGCGCTCGTCGCGGCCGGCGATCCCCGCATTCGCGCCGCGATCGCCGCCATGCGCGAGCGGCTGCTGGCCGAGCATCTCGGCACGACGCCCGCGGCGGTGGCCGACGCGTTCGCGTGCGGGGAACGGCCGAACGTCGTGCTCGACCGGCTGCGCGCGAAACCCGGCCGCACGCTGCGCACGCTCGATCCGGCCGTGTCGCCGCAATTCGAAGCGCTGGTGCCGGTCAGCGCGCGGCTCGACCCGGAACAGCCGATCGAACCGGACCGGTTCATCCGCGAATTCGTGCCGCACGAACAGCATCGCACGCTCACCGCGCGCTTTTTCGTGCTCGGTGCGATCGTGCTCGCGATCGCCGCGCTGGCGCTCGCGTGGCGTTTCACGCCGCTGGGTGCGCACCTGAACGTCGCATCGCTGTCGCACGCGGTGGCCGGCATCGCGCGGCTGCCGGCCGCGCCGGTGCTCCTGCTCGCGGCCTACGTGATCGCGGCGACCTGCGCGGTGCCGATCACGCTGCTGATCGCCGCGACGGGGCTCGTGTTCGGCGCGTGGCCGGGTTTTGCGTATGCGGGCATCGGCTCGATGGCAGCGGCCGCCGCGACCTACGCGCTCGGCCGCTGGCTCGGGCGCGACGCGGTGCGCCGGCTCGCCGGCCCGCGCGCGAACCGGCTGAGCGAGCGCATCGGCCGGCGCGGCGTGGTCGCGATGGCCGTGCTGCGGCTGCTGCCGATCGCGCCATTCACCGTCGTGAACCTCGTCGCCGGCGCGTCGCACATCGGGCTGCGCGACTTCCTGATCGGCACCGCGCTCGGGATGCTGCCGGGCATCGTGCTGACCGTCACGTTCGCGCACCAGCTGACCGCCGCGCTCAGCCATCCGGGGCCCGGCGCGTTCGCATGGCTCGCGGCGATCGGCCTCGTGCTGGTCGGCGTGTCGATCCTGCTCGTGAGGATGCTGCGACGATGGCGCTGAGTGAACACGCGGCCCCGCCACCGCACGTCGTCACCGCCGACGCGGCGCCCGCCGCCGCGCCGGGCGGGCGCGACCTGCGGATCGCGACCTACAACATCCACGGCGGCTACGGTGCGTGGCCGGCGCGCGCGGTCGACCGGATCGCGGCCGTGATCGACGAACTCGACGCGGACGTGATCGCGCTGCAGGAAGTGCCGCTCGGCGGCACGCGCGCGCCCGACGTGCTCGCGCATTTGCGCGACGCGACCGGCATGCACGCGGTGGCCGGCCCGACGATCGACACGCCGGAGCGCCGCTACGGCAACGCGGTGCTGTCGCGCTGCCCGATCCGCGCGGCGCGCACGCTCGACCTGTCGTTCCACCCGCGCGAGCCGCGTGGCGCGCTCGACGCCGACATCGACTGCGGCGCGGGCACGATCCGCGTGGTCGCGACCCATCTCGGGCTGTCCGCCAGCGAACGCAGCGCGCAGGTGCAGCGGCTGCTCGCGGCGTTCGACACCGGCGCGATGCCGGTGATCCTGCTCGGCGACATCAATGAGTGGTTCGTGCGCGGCCGCGCGCTGCAGGCGCTCGTCACGCGATTCCGGCGCGCGCCGGCGCCGCGCACGTTCCCGACCGTGTGCCCGGTGTTCTCGCTGGACCGGATCTGGATCCATCCGGGCGAGCTGCTGGTCGACGTGGTCGTGCACCGCAGCGCGCGGGCGCGGCACGCGTCGGACCACTATCCGCTGGTGGCCCGGATGCGCGCGACGCCCGCGACGGGCACGGCGCTTGCGCGGTGACGCGTTTTTCGATCCGACGGAGTCAGCCCATGCGAACCGATGCCCTCGACGGAAAGGATCTCGATTACTGGTGCGCCCGCGCGTTGTGCGCCGATGACGAAGACACGCTGCGCTTCACGGCGGTCGCGCCGACCGTCGTCGTGACGGCCGCGTGCGACGCGTTCCGGCATCTCGACGCGCCGTTCGCGCCTTCGGCGTCGTGGGCCGACGCGGGCGCGGTGCTCGATCGCGTGGAGGATCTGCGGATCGCCCGCCATGGGAACGACGTCGAATGCGACGCGACCTTCGTCGACGGCCCGTCGACGTGCGGCGCGCATGGCCGCGATGCGCGCGTGGCGCTGCTGCGCGCGTTCGTGCGTGCGCGCTTCGGCGACGAGGTGGACGCGCCGCCGTCGTT
This sequence comes from Burkholderia sp. 9775_39, assembly GCF_015712225.1. Classification (NCBI taxonomy): domain Bacteria; kingdom Pseudomonadati; phylum Pseudomonadota; class Betaproteobacteria; order Burkholderiales; family Burkholderiaceae; genus Burkholderia; species Burkholderia sp. 9775_39. The sequence goes on from NZ_JACCQC010000046.1 coordinate 13,851, forward strand.
CCCGCACCGGATCGAACATGGCGCGGTGGTGCGGTATGACCCGGGTGTGCCGATTCCTACTTCGGACGACGATCCGGCGACGGGCGACAGTTCGGATATTCGGTCGATTCCGCGCATGTAAGTGCAAGCGCGTGCCCGGCAATCATGTAAAAACGGCAGCCCCTTCAAGCCGGCCTCCCGCACACACCGTGCTCCGCAGGCGATCCGGCAGCAGGCACGCAGGTTGCGACGCACCGGCGTTACCGCTCGCCGCCACCCGCCCGCGCCACGCCATGGACTCCACACCACCGTTCGCTCCGCACCTCTACTTCTGCGACGCCCGCCTCGTCGGGCCGCTCGACGTATGGCCGCAAACCTTCGCGCATATCGCCGGGATGGGCTTCGATCACGTGCTGGTCGGCGCGTTCTGGGCCGCGAGCGTCGCCGGCTTCCCGCGCCACGTGGCCGATTTCCGGCGGCCGGCCCAGTCGTTCGACACGCGCGCAAGCGCGCTCGAAACCTTCTCGCGGCTCGCGCAGCTCGCGAAAGGCCACGGGCTGCGCCTGCTGCTCGAAGTCGTGCCCGATCGCATCGCGCGCGAGAACCCGCTGCGCGCCGAGCATCCGGACTGGTACGTCGAGCGCACGCACGACGACGCGCTGATCGATCCGCGCGGCACCGCGCACGCGCTGGACATCGCGCATGCAAACGCCGGCGACGAAGCGGTGCGCGACGCGCTGTCCGCGTGGTGGTGCACGCATCTCGCGACGTTCGCCGATGCGGGCGCGGCCGGCTTCCTGATCGACGCGCCGCATCATCTGCCGGCCGACTGGTGGCCGGGCTGGCGCGCGGCGCTGCGCCGTGCGCGCCCGGACGTCGCGGTGCTCGCCGGGGTGCCCGGCCATGCGCGCGACGCGCTCGCGCAGCTCGAAGCCGCCGGATTCGACGCGGTGTTTTCATCGGTGCGCTGGTGGGACCTGCGCGCGCCGTGGTTCGCGGACGAGCACCGGCTGCTGCGGCGCATCGGCGCGCCGATCGCGTTTCCCGATGCGCCCGACGGCCCGCGCCTGGCCGACGACTGGCCCGACGCGCCGGACGACACCGTCGCCCGCGCGTATCGCCGCGCGCTGTGGACGGCCGCGGCCGTCGGCACCGGCTGGCTCGTGCCGATGGGCTTCGAGCGCGGCGTGACGGTCCCGCTGATGGCGCGCGACGCGGATGCCGCGCGCTACCGCGCCGCATTCGAGCACGCCCGTTTCGATCTGTCGGCCGCGCTCGCCGATGCGAACGCATGGCGCCGCGCCACGCCCGTCGCGGCGGCACGCGGCGAAATCGTGCAACTGAGCGCGCCCGGTGCGCCGGCAACCGCGCTGCTGCGCGGCACCGGCCCGTTGCTCGACCACGACGACGCGGCGTTGCTGATCGCGTTGAATCCCGATCTCGACGCGCCGGCGACCGTCGACCCCGCGACGATCCTGCCCGGCGTGCCGGGCGGCTTCACGCGCGTCGTCACGCAGGACGGCGCGCACACGCATCCGCCGGCCGCGCTCGAGCCGTTCACGCTCGCGCCCGGCGCATATGCGCTGCTGCATGCATGGCGGGCGCCGCCCGTCACGACGCGCGCGGACGCTGCACGCGAGCGCACCGTGCTGTCCGCGGCGCTCGCGGCCGACCGGATCGCGATCGAGCGCGTCGAGCCATCGGTCGACCGCGGCCGCTTCGCGATCAAGCGCGTGATCGGCGAGCCGCTCGTCGTGAGCGCGTCGATCTTCACGGACGGGCACGCGCACCTGGCAGCCGTGCTCCAGTGGCGCGGCGACGGCGACGACACCTGGCGCGAAGTGCCGTTCGAAGCCGAGCCGAACGATCGCTGGCACGCGCGCGTCATGCTCGACCAGCTCGGCCGCCATGAATTCCGCGTGATCGCATGGCGCGACGACTGGGCGTCGCTCGTCACCGACATCGCGAAAAAGCGCGCGGCCGGCCAGGACGTGACGCTGGAGGTGCGCGAAGCGCAACTGCTGCTCGCGACCGCGCTGAAGCTCGCCGATCCCGCCGATCCGCGCGCGCTCAAGCAGATGGAGCGGCTCGCCGCCGAGCTCAAGGACGCGTCGCCCGACGACCGCCTCGCGCTGATCGGCGCGCCCGCGCTCGCCGACGCATTCGCGGCGCTGCGCTACCGCCCGTTCGTCACGCACGACGCGACGACCTACCCGGTCGACGTCGAGCGCCGCAAGGCGCGCTTCTCGAGCTGGTACGAGATGTTTCCGCGCTCGGCGAGCGACGATCCGCACCGGCACGGCACGTTCGACGACGTGATCGCGCATTTGCCGCGCATCCGCGACATGGGTTTCGACGTGCTGTATTTCCCGCCGATCCACCCGATCGGCACGTCCGCGCGCAAGGGCCGCAACAACAGCCTGACCGCCGGCCCCGACGATGTCGGCAGCCCGTACGCGATCGGCTCACCCGACGGCGGCCACACGGCCGTGCATCCGCAGCTCGGCACGCTCGAGTCGTTCCGCGCGCTGGTCGACGCCGCGCGCGGGCACGGGCTCGAGATCGCGCTCGATTTCGCGATCCAGTGCTCGCCCGACCATCCGTGGCTCGCCGCGCATCCGGGCTGGTTCGCGTGGCGGCCCGATGGCTCGCTGCGCTTCGCGGAGAATCCGCCGAAGCGCTACCAGGACATCGTGAACCCCGATTTCTACGCGCCGGACGCGCTGCCCGACCTGTGGCTCGCGCTGCGCGACGCGGTGCTGTTCTGGGTCGACGCCGGCGTGCGGATCTTCCGCGTCGACAACCCGCACACGAAGCCGCTGCCGTTCTGGGCGTGGATGATCGCCGACGTGCGCGGCCGGCATCCGGACGTCGTGTTCCTGTCCGAGGCGTTTACGCGGCCGGCGATGATGTATCGCCTCGCGAAAGTCGGCTTCTCGCAGTCGTACACGTACTTCACGTGGCGCGAGTCGAAGCGCGACTTCATCGACTACCTGACCGAGCTGACGGCCGGCCCGCCGCGCGAATTCTTCCGGCCGAACTTCTTCGTCAACACGCCCGACATCAATCCGCGCCACCTGCAGAACGCGCCGCGCTCGCAGTTCGTGATCCGCGCGGCGCTCGCGGCGACGCTGGCCGGCTCGTGGGGCCTGTACTCGGGTTTCGAGCTCGGCGAATCGGCGCCGCTGCCGGACAGCGAGGAATACGCGGATGCCGAGAAATACGAGCTGCGCGCGCGCGACTGGAGCAAGGCCGCGCACATCGGCGCGGAAATCGCGCGGCTGAACCGCGCGCGGCGCGATCACCCGGCGCTGCAGACGCATCTCGGGCTCACGTTCGTCGAGGCGGACAACGATTCGGTGCTCGTGTTCATGAAGGCGACGCCCGCGTTCGACAGCGTGGTGGTCGTCGCGATCAGCCTCGACCCGTGGCATCCGCAGGCCGCGAACTTCACGCTCGACGCGGCGCTGTGGCGCGGCCTCGGGCTGGTCGACGGCGAACCGCTCGATGCGCTCGAACAGGACGCCGCGCACGCGGAAACCTGGCGCGGCCATCGCCAGTACGTCTCGCTCGATCCGCACGTGCGGCCGTACGCAATCTGGCGGCTCGCGCCGTCTCCGGGCGCCGCGCGGGCGGCGACGCCCGAACCGGATCCCGCCCGCGGCCCTTCGGGAGCGCATGCATGATGAAACGCGAAGATTCCCTCGACGACGTGCGGCGCGCGCAGTTTCCGTCGCTCGCGCCGGCCGGCACGCCGCGCCGGCGCCGCGCGCGCCGCCGCGAACCCGCGCTCTGTGCGGACGATCCGCTGTGGTACAAGGACGCGATCATCTACCAGGTGCACGTGAAGTCGTTCTACGACTCGAACAACGACGGCATCGGCGATTTCCCCGGCCTGATCGCGAAACTCGACTACATCGCGGAACTCGGCGTCGACACGATCTGGCTGCTGCCGTTCTATCCGTCGCCGCGCCGCGACGACGGCTACGACATCGCCGACTATCGCGACGTGCATCCCGACTACGGCACGCTGGCCGACGTGCGGCGCTTCATCCGCGAAGCGCATGCGCGCGGCATCCGCGTGATCGCCGAACTCGTGATCAACCACACGTCGGACCAGCATCCGTGGTTCCAGCGCGCGCGCCGCGCGAAGCCGGGCTCCACGCATCGCGACTACTACGTGTGGTCCGACACCGACACGAAATACGCGGGCACGCGGATCATCTTTCTGGATACCGAAACGTCGAACTGGACCCACGACCCGGTGGCCGGCCAGTATTACTGGCACCGCTTCTATTCGCACCAGCCCGACCTGAACTTCGACAACCCGGCCGTCGTGCGCGAAGTGATCCAGGTGATGCGCTTCTGGCTCGACCTCGGCATCGACGGGCTGCGGCTCGACGCGGTGCCGTACCTGGTCGAGCGCGAAGGCACCAACAACGAGAACCTGCCGGAGACGCACGCGATCCTGAAGCGGATCCGCGCGACGATCGACGCCGAGTACCCGAACCGGATGCTGCTCGCGGAGGCGAACCAGTGGCCGGAAGACGTGCAGGAATACTTCGGCAACGAGGACGAATGCCACATGGCGTTCCACTTCCCGCTGATGCCGCGCATCTACATGTCGATCGCGAGCGAGGATCGCTTCCCGATCGTCGACATCATGCGGCAGACCCCGGCGCTCGCGCCGAGCAACCAGTGGGCCGTGTTCCTGCGCAATCACGACGAGCTGACGCTCGAGATGGTCACCGATTCGGAGCGCGACCTACTGTGGCAGACCTACGCGAGCGACCGGCGCGCGCGGCTGAACCTCGGGATCCGGCGCCGGCTCGCGCCGCTGATGGAGCGCGACCGGCGCCGCATCGAGCTGATCAATTCGCTGCTGCTGTCGATGCCGGGCACGCCGGTGATCTATTACGGCGACGAGCTCGGGATGGGCGACAACATCCACCTCGGCGACCGCGACGGCGTGCGCACGCCGATGCAGTGGTCGTCGGACCGCAACGGCGGCTTCTCGCGCGCCGACCCCGAACTGCTCGTGCTGCCGCCGGTGATGGGCTCGCTGTACGGCTATGACGCGATCAACGTCGAGGCGCAGACGCGCGATCCGCATTCGCTGCTGAACTGGACGCGCCGCATTCTCGCGACGCGCCGCGCGTCGCAGGCGTTCGGGCGCGGCACGATCCGCTTCCTGCGCCCGGAGAACCGCAAGGTACTCGCGTACCTGCGCGAACTCGACGGCCACGAGCCGGTGCTGTGCGTCGCGAACCTGTCGCGCGCGTCGCAAGCGGTGGAACTCGACCTGTCCGAATTCGCGGGCCGCGTGCCGATCGAGATGACGTCCGATTCGCCGTTTCCGCCGATCGGCCAGCTCCCGTATCTCCTCACCTTCCCGCCGTACGGGTTCCTGTGGTTCGTGCTCGCCGAGCACGGCCGCGAGCCGTCGTGGCGGCAGCCGCACGCGGAGCCGCTGCCCGAATACGTGACGCTGGTGATGCGGCGCGGCGATACGCGGCCGGACGTCTCGCAGCTGCACGCGCTCGCGCACGACGCGCTCGCGTCGTGGCTCGCGCGGCGGCGCTGGTTCGCGTCGAAGGATCGCAAGATCGGCGACGCGTGGCTGAACGTCGTCACGCCGATTCCGGACGAGCCGTTCCAGTACGCGGAGGCGTGGGTGTCGGCGAGCGACGGCGGCGCAGAACGCTACGTCGTGCCGCTCGCGGCCGCGTGGGGCGGCGAGACGTCCAATCCGCTGTTCACGCAGCTCGCGCTGGCGCGCGTGCGGCGCGGCCATACGGTCGGCTACCTGACCGACGCGTTCGCGCTGCCGGCGTTCGCGCGCGGGATGCTGCGCAAGCTGCGCGTCGGCGCGACGGTGCTCACGTCCGACGGCGGCCGGCTCACCTTTCTGCCGGAAGACGCACTTGCCGGGCTCGACCCGGGCGACGACGCGGAAGTGCGCTGGCTCGCGGCCGAGCAGAGCAACAGCTCGCTCGTGATCGGCGACACGATCGTGCTGAAACTGGTGCGCAAGGTCGCGCACGGCATTCACCCGGAAGCGGAAATGAGCCGGCACCTGACGCGCATCGGCTATGCGAACACCGCGACGCTGGCCGGCGAGGTCGTGCACGTCGATCCGGACGGCACGCCGCACACGGTCGCGATCCTGCAGCGCTATGTCGACAACCAGGGCGACGCATGGACGCGTTCGTTCGATTTCCTGCGCCGCGCGATCGACGAGCTCGCGCTGCCGGCCGCGGACGAAGGCGAGGCGGCCGAAACGGGCGAGGAACCCGATGCGCTGCTCGGCTATGCGGCGTTCGCGGGCATCATCGGTACGCGGCTCGGCCAGTTGCACGTCGCGCTCGCGCAGCCGTCCGACGATCCCGCGTTCGCGCCGGAGCGCGCGACGCCCGAACACGTCGACAGCTGGTGCGTCGATGCGATCGCGTCGTTCGAGCGCGCGCTCGACGTGCTGCGCACGCGGCTCGACGCGCTCGATCCGACCACCCGCGCGTCGGCCGATGCGCTGCTCGCGTCGCGCGACGCGGCCGTGCAGGCGCTCGGCGAACTCGTGCCGCGCACGCTCGATGCGCAATGCACGCGGATTCACGGCGATTTTCATCTGGGCCAGGTGCTCGACGTGCAGGGCGACGCGCTGCTGATCGACTTCGAAGGCGAACCGGCGCGCCCGCTCGAGCGGCGTCGCGCGAAATCGCATCCGCTGCGCGACGTGGCCGGCTTGCTGCGCTCGCTGTCGTACGTGAGCGCGACCGCGCAGTTCGCGATCGAAAAAGCGCCGCCGCAGGCCGCCGGCCGCAAGCGCGCGCTGTTCGACCGCTTCGGGCAGGCGGCCGCCGACCGCTTCGTCGAATGCTATCGCGCGGCGGCCGACCTCGCGCCCGCGCGCTTCGTCGATCCGTACTATGCGGACCGCCTGCTCGCGCTGTTCCTGATCGACAAGGCGTCGTACGAGCTGTGCTACGAAGCCGCGAACCGGCCCGACTGGCTGAGCGTGCCGGTCGGCGGGCTCGCGGCGCTGGTCGACCGCCTGCTCGGCGACGGCGTGCTGCCCGACGACGGAGGAAACCCATGACCGACACGCTGTTCGCGCGCGCCGACATCGACGCGCTGCTCGCCGGCCGCCATCCCGACCCGTTCGCGTGCCTCGGCCCGCACGAACAGGATGACCGGATCGTCGTGCGGGCGTTGCTGCCCGGCGCCGAGCGCGTGCGCGCGCTGTCGCCGGACGGCGCCGAACTCGGCACGCTCGCGTGCGTCGATCGCGCCGGCTGCTTCGCGGGGACCATTGCGCACAATGGCGGCACGCCGCACTATCTGCTCTCGATCGACTGGCCGGATGCGCATCAGGTGACCGACGATGCGTACGCGTTCGGCACGCTGCTCGACGAAGCAGCGCTGGCGCGTTTTTCGGCCGGCGATCCCGAAGCCGTGCTCGACTGCCTCGGCGCGACGCCGGTGCGCATCGACGACACCGACGGCGTGCGGTTCGCGGTGTGGGCGCCGAACGCGCAGCGCGTGTCGGTGGTCGGCGATTTCAACGCGTGGGACGGCCGCCGCCATCCGATGCGGCTGCGGCGGCCGTCCGGCGTGTGGGAGCTGTTCGTGCCGGGTATCGGCGCGGGCGAGCGCTACAAGTACGAGCTGTGCGCGGCCGACGGGCGCGTGCTGCCGCACAAGGCCGATCCGTGCGCACGGGCGACCGAGGCGCCGCCGCGCACGGCGTCGGTGGTCGCCGACGTCGCGGCGCTTCACGCGTTCGCCTGGCACGACGACGGCTGGATGCATGCGCGGCCGCGCGTCGACCGCTACCGCGTGCCGTGGTCGATCTACGAGGTCCATCCGGAGTCGTGGCAGCGCATTCCCGAGCAGATGGACCGCAGCGCGACGTGGGACGAACTCGCCGAGCGGCTGATTCCGTACGTGAAGGGGATGGGCTTCACGCACGTCGAGTTCATGCCGATCGCGGAATACCCGTTCGGCGGCTCGTGGGGCTACCAGCCGCTCGCGCAGTTCGCGCCGTCCGCGCGCTTCGGGCCGGTCGACGGCTTCGCGCGGTTCGTCGACCGCGCGCACGCGGCCGGCATCGGCGTGCTCGTCGACTGGGTGCCCGCGCATTTCCCGAACGACGCGCACGGGCTCGCGCAATTCGACGGCAGCGCGCTGTACGAGCACGCCGATCCGCGCGAGGGCATGCATCCCGACTGGAACACCTGCGTGTTCAACGTCGGGCGCACCGAGGTCAGCGCGTTCCTCGTCGCCTCCGCGCTCGCGTGGGCGCGCCGCTATCACGTCGACGGCATCCGCGTCGACGCGGTCGCGTCGATGCTGTATCGCGACTATTCGCGCAAGGAAGGCGAATGGGTGCCGAACGTGTACGGCGGCCGCGAGAACCTCGAATCGGTCGCGTTCCTGCGCCGGCTGAACGACACGCTGCACGGTGACGCCGCGCCGGCCGGCGTCGTCACCGTCGCGGAGGAATCGACCGCGTGGCCGGGCGTCACCGCGTCGACCGGCGACGGCGGGCTCGGCTTCGACTTCAAGTGGAACATGGGCTGGATGCACGACACGCTCGCGTACCTGCACGAAGACCCGATCCATCGCCGCTACCACCACGACCGGATGACGTTCGGGCTCGTGTACGCGTTCTCCGAACGCTTCGTGCTGCCGCTGTCGCACGACGAGGTCGTGCACGGCAAGGGCTCGCTCGTCGCGAAGATGCCGGGCGACGCGTGGCAGCGGCTCGCGACGCTGCGCGCGTATTTCGGCTTCATGTGGGCCCACCCCGGCAAGAAGCTGCTGTTCATGGGCAGCGAATTCGCGCAGTGGAGCGAGTTCGCGCACGATGCGACGCCGCACTGGGACTTGCTCGACGCGCCCGCGCATCGCGGCGTGCAGCGGCTCGTGCGCGATCTCAACCGCGCGTACGCGGCCGAGCCGGCGCTGCATGCGCTCGACTGTCACGCGGCCGGCTTCTCCTGGCTGATCGGCGACGATCGCGACAACAGCGTGTTCGCGTTCGCGCGCCGCGACGATGCGGGGCGCCTGGTCGTCGCCGTCTGCAACTTCACGCCCGTGCCGCGCAGTGGCTACCGCCTCGGGCTGCCCGCGCCCGGTCAGTGGCGCGAACTGATGAACACCGATGCCGCGTCGTACGGCGGCACCAACGCCGGCAACGACGGCGCCGTGTGGGCCGAAGCCGTGCCCGCGCACGGCGAGGCGTGGTCGGCGACCTTGCGCCTGCCACCGCTCGCGACACTGTGGTTGACGCCCGCTTGACTCCTCGCGCCCTCGACACGGAGATCCGCCCCATGCCGACCGCCCTGCCCACCCGTCTCGAATCCGGCCGCAGCTATCCGCTCGGCGCGACCTGGGACGGCCTCGGGACCAACTTCGCGGTGTTTTCCGCGCACGCGCATCGCATCCAGCTGTGCGTGTTCGATCCGACCGGCCGCAAGGAACTCGCGCGCCTCGACCTGCCCGAATGCACCGACGAGGTGTGGCACGGCTACCTGCCCAACGCGCATCCGGGCACCGTGTACGGGTTCCGTGCAGACGGCCCGTACCAGCCGCAGCACGGCCATCGCTTCAACCCGACCAAGCTGCTGCTCGACCCGTACGCGCGCAAGCTGGTGGGCCAGTTCCGCTGGTCGGACGCGCTGTTCGGCTATCGCGTGCATTCGAACCGGGCCGACCTGTCGATGGACCGCCGCGATTCGGCGCCCGCGATGCCGAAGGCCGTGGTCGTCGACGAAGCGTTCGACTGGAGCAACGACCGCCGCCCGAACGTGCCGTGGCGCAGCACCGTGATCTACGAGACCCACGTGCGCGGCGCGTCGATGCGCCGCGCGGGGCTGCGCCCGCCGGAGCGCGGCACGTTCGCGTCGCTCGCGCATCCGGCGTTCATCGATCACCTGCTGTCGATCGGCGTGACGACGGTCGAGCTGCTGCCGATCCACGCGTTCCTGCAGCAGCGCGAGCTCGTGAAACGTGGACTGCGCAACTACTGGGGCTACGACACGGCCGCGTTCTTCGCACCGGAGCCGTCGTATCTCACGACGCGCCGGCTCGACGAAATGCGCATCGCGGTCCGCCAGCTGCATGCGGCCGGCATCGAGGTCGTGCTCGACGTGGTCTACAACCACACGTGCGAAGGCAACCAGCTCGGGCCCACGCTGTCGTGGCGCGGCCTCGACAACGCGAGCTATTACCGGCTGCGGCCCGACGATCCGCGCTACCACGTCGACGAAACCGGCTGCGGCAACACGCTGAACCTGTCGCATCCGCGCGTCGTGCAGATGGTGATGGATTCGCTGCGCTACTGGGCGACCGCGTTCAACATCGACGGCTTTCGCTTCGATCTCGGCGTGACGCTCGGCCGCGAGGATCACGGCTTCGAGCCCGGCGCCGGATTCTTCGATGCGCTGCGGCAGGACCCGGTGCTCGCGCAGCGCAAGCTGATCACCGAGCCGTGGGATCTCGGCCCCGGCGGCTATCAGCTCGGCCGCCACCCGCCCGGCTTCGCCGAATGGAACGACCGGTTTCGCGATACCGTGCGGCGCTTCTGGCGCGGCGACGCGGGGCAGCGCCCGGAACTGGCCGCGCGGCTGTCGGGCTCGGCCGACCTGTTCAATCACGGGCGCCGCCGCACGTGGGCATCGGTCAATTTCGTCACCGCGCACGACGGCTTCACGCTCGCCGACCTCGTGTCGTATGCGGGCAAGCACAACGACGCGAACGGCGAGGACAACCGCGACGGCCGCGACGACAACTGCAGCGCGAACTGGGGCACCGAAGGGCCGACCGACGACGCGGCGATCCGCGACGTGCGCCAGCGCGTCGCGCGCTCGATGCTCGCGACGCTGTTTACCGCGCTCGGCACGCCGATGATCGTGGCGGGCGACGAATTCGGCCGCACGCAGCACGGCAACAACAACGCGTATTGCCAGGACAACGAGCTGTCGTGGCTCGACTGGGACCTGGCGCACAGCGAGGACGGCGTGCAGATGACCCGCTTCGTGTCGCGGCTCGCCGCGCTGCGGCGCATGTATCCGGTGATGTCGGCACCGCGCTACCCGTCGGGCGACCGCGACGGCGCGCCGGGCATGCGCGAGATCGACTGGTTCGACGAACGCGGCGACGCGCTCACCGTGCCCGCCTGGGAGGACGGCGAACGCCGCGCGTTGACCATGCGGCGCGTCGGCACCGGCCGCACCGGACGCACCGAGGCGTTGCTCGTGATGCTGAACGCATCGGCCGACACCATCACGTTCATGCCGCCCGCACCCGTGCTCGATTACCGCATCCTGCTCGACACCGCGACGCCCGACTCGGGCCCGCGCTCGTGGCCGGAAGCGGGGCTCGACGTCGCCGCCCATGCAGCCGTAATCGCGGTCGCCGCCGTGCCGCCCGACCAGTCTTCCTGAGGACCGCCATGACTTCCCGTTCCGCCCGCCCCACCGGCACGCATGCATTCGAAGCGTCGTTCGGCGCGACCTGCATCGATGCCGAGCACACACGCTTCCGGCTTTGGGCGCCCGCGAGCCGCACCGCCGCCGTCGAGCTGCAGGACGAAGGCGGTCGCGCGCTGCCGATGACGCCGGCCGGCGACGGCTGGTTCGAGACGGTCGCGCCGTGCGGCCCCGGCACGCTGTACCGCTACCTGCTCGACGACGCGCTCGCGGTGCCCGATCCCGCGTCGCGCTTCCAGCCGTACGACGTGCACGGCCCGAGCCAGGTCGTCGATCCGGCCGCGTACCGCTGGCGCCACGACGCATGGCGCGGCCGCCCGTGGCACGAGACGGTGCTGTACGAGCTGCATGTCGGCGCCTGCGGTGGCTACGCGGCCGTCGAGCGGCGGCTGCCGGCGATCGCCGAACTGGGCGTGACCGCGGTCGAACTGATGCCGGTCAATGCGTTCCCCGGCGCGCGCAACTGGGGCTACGACGGCGTGCTGCCGTTCGCGCCCGACGCGTCGTACGGGCGGCCCGAGGAGCTGAAATCGCTGGTCGATACCGCGCACGGGCTCGGGCTGCAGGTGTTCCTCGACGTCGTGTACAACCACTTCGGCCCCGAAGGCAACCTGCTGCCGCGCTACGCGCCCGAGTTCTTCCGCGCGGACCGGCAGACCGCGTGGGGGCCGGCGATCGACTTCTCGCGCCCGCAGACGAGTACGTTCTTCATCGACAACGCGCTGTACTGGCTCGACGAATACCGTTTCGACGGGCTGCGCATCGACGCCGCGCACGCGATCGACGACGATGCGTGGCTGCGCGAACTCGCGCGTCGCGTGCGCGCGCATGCGGGCGACGCGCGCCACGTTCATCTCGTGCTGGAGAACGAACGCAATACCGCGAGCCTGCTGGGCCCGGGCGGTTTCGATGCGCAATGGAACGACGACTTCCACAACAGCGCGCACGTCCTGCTGACCGGCGAGCGCGACGGCTACTACCGCGCGTACGCCGACGCGCCGCTGCGCCATTTCGCGCGCACGCTCGGCGAAGGCTTCGCGTACCAGGGCGAACCGTCGCCGCTGCACGACGGCGCCGCGCGCGGCGAGCCGAGCGCGCACCTGCCGCCGACCGCGTTCGTCGCGTTCCTGCAGAACCACGACCAGATCGGCAACCGCGCGTTCGGCGAGCGGCTGCGCGCGCTCGCGAACGACGACGCGGTGCGCGCGGCCACCGCGCTGATGCTGCTCGCGCCGTCGATCCCGCTGCTGTTCATGGGCGAGGAAGACGGCAGCACGCAGCCGTTCCAGTTCTTCACCGACTATCGCGGTGCGCTCGCCGACGCGGTGCGCAACGGCCGGCGTCGCGAATTCGCCGCGTTTCCCGCGTTCGCCGACGCCGCGCATCGCGACGCGATTCCCGACCCGAACGACATCGCGACCTTCGTGCGCTCGTCGTCGCACCATCCGCCCGACGAGTCGTGGCCCGACGCGGCCGCGTGGCGGCGCTTCTATCGCAGCGCACTGGCCGTGCGCGCGGCGCTCGTGACGCCACACCTGGCCGGCGCGCAGTCGCTCGGCGTCGAACTGCTCGCGGGCGACGACGACCCGCCCGCGCTCGTCGCGCGCTGGCGCCTCGGCGACGGCAGCACGCTGACGATCGCGCTGAATCTCGGCTCGCACGACGCGACGCTGCCCGATCTGCCGGTCGGCAAGATCGTATTCGAGACGCCGCCGCGCGCGCGCGACCGGCTGCCGGGCGGACACGTGCCGCCGCGCGCGTGCCTCGCGTGGCGCGACGGCGCGGTCAACCAGGATGCGCGGCATCACCGCGCGAACGGACGGAGCCCGTCATGACGACCGACGTCCCGATCGCGGCGCTCGCCCGCGCGGCCGGCCTCGAACCCGACTGGACCGACGCGGGCGGCGTCGCGCAACGCGTGGACGACGACGCGCTCGTCGCGCTCGTCGATGCGCTCGGCTGGCCGTGCGGCACCGCGATCCAGCGGGTCGACAGCGCGGCGGCGCTCGCGGACGCGAACGCGTCGCCGCCGCGCGTCGTGACCGGCGACGCCGGCCTGCCATTGACGCTGCCCGCGACCGTCGCGCCGCCGGGCGCGCGCTTCCGGATCTCGCTCGAGACCGGCGGGCACGTGGACGGACGCGTGGGCGGCGCGGGCGAACACGGCACGCTGCCGCCGCTCGCGATGCCCGGCTATCACGCGCTCGACATCGGCGAGCAGCGCATCGGGCTCGCGATCGCGCCGCCGCGCACGCGCCCGTTCGACGCGTTCGCCCGCACCCATGACGCGGGCCGCCGCTGGGGCATCGCGGCGCAGCTCTACAGCCTGCGCCGCACCGGCGACGACGGCGCGGGCGACTACACGGCGCTCGCGCGGCTGGCCGCGCAGGCCGCGCGACACGGCGCGCAGGCGGTGGCGATCAGCCCGACGCATGCCGGCTATCCGGCGCTGCCCGCGCACGACAGCCCGTATTCGCCGTCGTCGCGACGCTGGCACAACGTCGCGTATCTCGACTGCGACGCGGTGCCGGGCGCGGGCGCCGCGTCGCATCCCGCGGCGGCCGCCACGGCCGACGCCGCGCTGATCGACTGGCCTCGCGTGCTGCCGATGAAGCTGCGCCGTTTGCGTGCATGCTTCGACGCGTGGCGCACGAGCGACGACCCGTCGCGCGATACCTACCAGCGGTTTCGCGCGGCGGGCGGTGCAGCGCTCGACGCGCATGCGCGCTTCGATGCGCTGCAGGCGTTCTGCATCGAGCACGGGATCGGCGCGGATTGGCGGCAGTGGCCGGCGCCGTGGCGCACGCCGGGATCGGCGGAAGTCGACGCGTTCGCGCATGCGCATGCCGACACGATCGCGTTCCACACGTTCCTGCAATGGTGCGCGTCGCGCGCGCTCGGCGACGCGCAGCACGCGGCGCGCGGCGCGGGCATGGCGACCGGGCTGATCGCCGATCTCGCGGTCGGCTCGGATCGCGCCGGCAGCGACGCGTGGGCGCATGGCACGACCTTGCTGCGCGGCGTGTCGCTCGGCGCGCCGCCCGACCTGTTCAACGCCGCCGGCCAGGCGTGGGGCGTGACGACGTGGACGCCCGATGCACTGCGCGCGGACGGCTTCATGCCGTTCATCGAGCTGCTGCGCGCCGCGTTCGCGCATGCGGGCGGCATCCGCATCGATCACGTGCTCGGCTTCGCGCGGATGTGGATCGTGCCGGACGGCGGCTCGCCGCGCAGCGGCGCGTACCTGCGCTATCCGCTCGACGATCTGGTGCGGATCGTCGCGCTCGAAGCGGCGCGCCATCGCGCGATCGCGATCGGCGAGGATCTCGGCACCGTGCCGGCCGGGTTGCGCGAACGGCTCGGCGCGCAGGGTGTCGCGGGCATGCGCGTGCTGTGGTTCGAGCGCGACGCGCAGGGTGCGTTCCGCCCGCCGTCCGCGTGGGATCGCGATGCGATCGCGACGACCTCGACGCACGATTTGCCGACCGTGGCCGGCTGGTGGCGCGGCGTCGATCTCGGATGGCGGCGCGTCGCGGCCGACGCCGCAGCCGCGAAGCGACGCGACGAATCGCAACCGCGCGACGTCGCCGCCCCGGCGCCGGACGATGCGAGCGCGCACGATTCGGATGAGATCGTGCAAAGCATGGCGTTCGGACACGACACCGTGCAGCGCCCCGAACCCGGCAATCCGACGCCGCCGCCGGCGTCGCCGCCCGAGCTGCTCGCCGCTCACGCGGAACGCGCGACCGAGCGCGCCGCGCTGTGGCACGCGCTGCAGCAGGCCGGGTGCGTGCCGGCCGACGCCGCGACGCCGCCGGCCGACATGCCGCCGGTGAACGCGATCCTCGGCTACGTCGCGAGCGGCCCGGCGCCGCTCGCGCTGCTGCCGCTCGAGGATCTGCTCGCGCTCGACGCGCAGCCGAACCTGCCGGGGCCGCCGTGCGGCCATCCGAACTGGCGGCAGCGGCTGCCGCGCACGATCGACGCGCTGTTCGACGCCGACGTGCGCACGCGCATCGCCGCCGTCGTGCATGCGCGCCGCGCGCAGGGGCGTCGCCGATGATCCCGCGCGCGACGCTGCGACTGCAGCTGCATGCGGGCTTCACGTTCGACGACGCGGCCGCGCACGCCGACTACTTCGCGCGGCTCGGCGTCAGCCACCTGTACCTGTCGCCGGTCTCGACGGCCGAGCCGGGTTCGCTGCACGGCTACGACACCGTCGACTACGGCACGCTCGGCGCGGCACTCGGCGGCGAAGCCGGCTTCATGCGGCTCGTCGACGCGCTGCGCGCGCGCGGCCTCGGCGTGATCGTCGACATCGTCCCGAACCACATGGGCGTCGGCGGGTCGTCGAACGGCTGGTGGAACGACGTGCTCGAATGGGGGCCGGCGAGCCCGTACGCACGCTATTTCGACATCGACTGGCATCCGCCCGACCCCGCGCTCGACGGCAAGGTGCTGCTGCCGTGCCTCGGCGCGCCGTACGGCGACTCGCTCGCGGCCGGCGACATCACGCTGCGCGCCGATCCGGCCGCCGGCCGCTTCTACATCGCATGCCCCGGCCGGCGGTTGCCGGTCGCGGTTGCCACCTACGCGGAGATCCTGCGCATCGCGAACCGCGCGGACCTGAACGCGCTGGCCGAGCGTTTCGACGCCGCGCCGGCACGCGACAGCGCGCGGCTCGCCGCCGCCCATGCGGCGCTGCGCGATCATGCGGCCGCGCACGGCCCGCACGCACTCGACGCGGTATTGCGCGGCGCCGACCCGCGCCGCGCGCGCTCGCGCGCGTGCCTGCACCGGTTGCTCGAACGCCAGCACTACCGGCTCGCGTGGTGGCGCACGGCCGCCGACGAGCTGAACTGGCGGCGCTTCTTCGACATCGCGACGCTCGCGGCCGTGCGCGTCGAAGACGGCGCGGTGTTCGACGCCGTGCATGCGCTGCCGCTGCGCCTGCATGCCGCCGGGCTCGTCGACGGCGTGCGCGTCGATCACGTCGACGGGCTCGCCGATCCGCGCGCATATTGCCGCAGGCTGCATGCGCGGCTCGCCGCGCAGCGCGACGCGCGGCCGTACGTCGTGGTCGAGAAGATCCTCGCGCCGGGCGAGACGCTGCGCGCCGACTGGGCCGTCGCCGGCACGACCGGCTACGACTTCATGAACGACGTCGGCGCGCTGCTGCACGACCCGGCCGGCGCCGAGCCGCTCGCCGCGCACTGGGCGGCCGTGTCGGGTTCGGCGCGCACGTTCGCGCAGGAAGCGCTCGACGGCAAGCGGCGCGTGCTGATGCGCCAGCTCGCCGTCGAGCATGCGCGGGTCGCGCGGTTGCTGCACGAGATCGCACGAGCGTCGCCCGCGACGCGCGACGTGAGCCGGATCGCGATCCAGCGCGTGCTCGGCGAACTCGCGGTGCGATTGCCGGTGTACCGGATGTATCCGGCGCCAGGCGACGAGCCGGCCGACGCAGACCGGCGCGTACTCGCCCGCGCGTATGAAGCTGCATACGCGGCGATCGATCCGACCGACCGGTTCGCGCTCGAGCGCGTCGCCGCGTGGCTCGGCTTGCCGGTCGTGCGCGTGCCGCGCGCGGACGCCGCTGCGCTCGTCGCGGCGCGCGTCGCGTTCGCGCAGCTCACCGCGCCGCTGGCCGCGAAGGGCGTCGAGGATACCGCCAACTATCGCTACGGCCGGCTGCTGTCGCGCAACGAAGTCGGCGCCGATGCCGGCGACTTCAGCCTGTCGCGCGGCGCCTTCCATGCGCGCAACCGGCGCCGCGCGCGCACCGTCCCGCATGGGCTCGTTGCGACGGCCACGCACGACCACAAGCGCGGCGAGGATGCGCGTGCACGGCTCGCGGTGCTGAGCGAGGTGCCCGATGCGTGGCGCGCGGTGTCGCTCGACTGGTCGGCGCTGAATCTCCGTCATCGCGGCGGCGCGCACCGCGACCTCGCGTGGACGCCCGGGCCGGCCGCCGAGGCGATGCTGTACCAGACGCTGGTCGGCTGCTGGCCACCGACGCTCGCGCCCGACGATGCGGCAGGCCTCGACGCGCTCGCGACGCGCGTCGTGCAATGGCAGACGAAGGCGCTGCGCGAAGCGAAGCAGGACACCGACTGGCTCGCGCCCGAGCCGGATTACGAGCGCAACTGCGAAGCGTTCGTCCGCGCGATCCTGACGCCGCGCGGCGCCGGCGATTTTCCGCATCGGCTGCACGCGTTCGTCGCGCGGATCGCGCCGGCCGGCGTCGTCAACAGCCTCACGCAGACGGCGCTGCGCAACGCGTCGCCCGGCGTGCCCGATCTGTATCAAGGTACCGAGCGATGGGATCACTCGCTCGTCGATCCGGACAACCGGCGCGACGTGCCATTTGCGACGCTGGCGGCCGAACCGGTCGACGGCCCCGTCGCGTCGTATCTGCCGACGTGGCCCGATGCGCGCGTGAAGCGCGCGCTGATCGAGCGGATGCTGGCGCTGCGCGCGCGCTGGCCGGCGACGTTCGCGGACGGCGCGTACGTTCCGCTGCGGGTGCGCGGCCCGCTCGCGCGACACGCGGTCGCGTTCGCGCGATGTGATGAGGCGGCGACCGTGGTGGTGGTCGCGACCCGGCTCGCGTGCCGGTTGCTGGGGGAAGCGCCGGGGTTGCCGCGCGTGGAGCCCGCGCAATGGCGCGATACGGCGGTCGTGCTGCCGCGCGGCGTGGCAGGACCGTGGACGGACGGATTGAATGCGGCGCAAGCAATCGATGCGCCGGGCGGCACGCTGGCGCTCGATCGCTGTCTGGCCGAGCTGCCTGTTGCGGTGCTCGTTGCTGCGCGGACTGGACATTGAAGCCGACGCCCGTTGCGTGCCAGCCCCGAGTCACTGAAATCGATTATGCGCACGCGCAATCGAATTACAACCGAAACACCTGCTCGCAAGCGATTTCGCGCCACCCGACGATGGGCGTCGGCAACTCACGACCACTCTTCCGGCGGCATCTCGCCGCGGTCGTCCTCCCACAGCGGTTTCCCCGCCTCTTCCCCGCGGCTCGGCGTTACCGGCCCGTTTCCGCTCGCGCGACCATCACCGCGCCCAACTCGCCGCGCGCCGTCGTGCGGCCCCGCAGCCTGCGGGCGTTTCCGCGTGCGCGTCGGCGTCACGGTTCGCTGGCCGCTGCGGCGGCCTTCGTCCGTCGATCCCGCGTCGTTCGTCTGTCGTGCGTTCGAAGCTGTAGCCATGCTTTTCTCCTGTGTCATCGAAAGAAACCGGTCGCCCGCATGCAGCAATTTCGATGCCGGGCGCCGGGCAAGCGTCTTGCTCCCCCGATTCGACCGAAACCGTTCCGGAGGTGACGATGCCGACGAATCGCAACACGCCGCCCGCCACACGCCGCCGCCTCGGCGGATGGATGGCCAGCGAGGAAGCGCACATGGCCGCGTTCCGCGAAAAAATCGCGAGCGAAGCGCGCGCACAGGCCGGCGACCGGCTGCGTACGCCCGCCGTGCAGGAACTCGCGCAGCTGTTCGACGACAACGCCGTGCTGCGCATGAACCTGACCCGCGCGATCGACGAGGCGCGCGAAGCGGGATACCGGCTCGGCTATGCGTCGATCGGCGAGCTGATGACCGTGCTCGACCATCTGATGACCTACACGCCGCCGTTCAGCGAGGAAAGCCTGATCGTGTGCCCGCTGAACGCATTCTTCGACTGGCCGATGTGCATGCCGTCGGGCCACGCGGTGTTTCGCGACGCGGCCGTCAACGCGCAGTTGAAGCGCGTGCTGAACGTATGGTGCGATTTCCTCGGCGGCCCGCATTCGCGCGCGCATCTCGACACGGCCGCGCCCGACGGCTGGTTCTGCGACGCGGCACGCAAGCGCCTGGGGCTGTCGCAGTTCCAGTATCGCGAGGACCAGCCGCACTGGGGCTTCGATTCGTGGAACGACTTCTTCACGCGGCGCTTTCGCGACGGCGCGCGGCCGGTGGCGGCGCCCGACGATCCGCACGTGATCGTCAGCGCGTGCGAGGCCGCGCCCTATCACACCGAAACCAACGTGAAGCTGCGCGACACGTTCTGGATCAAGGCGCAGCCGTACTCGCTGCGCGACCTCTTCACGCCCGCATGGCTGTCGCTCGCCGAGCGCTTCGTCGGCGGCGACGTCTACCAGGCCTACCTCAGTGCGTACAACTATCACCGCTGGCATGCGCCGGTGCGCGGCGTCGTCACGCATGCGTATCGGGTCGACGGCGCCTACTATTCGGTCGCCGAAGCGGAAGGGCCGGACCCGGCCGGCCTCAACGACTCGCAGGGCTACATGACGGCGGTCGCCGCGCGCGCGGTGGTCGCGATCGCCTGCGATGATCCAGGCATCGGAACGGTCGCGGCCGTGTTCGTCGGGATGGGCGACGTGTCGTCGTGCGTGATCGAGGTCGTGCCGGGCCAGCGCGTCGACAAAGGCGACGAGATCGGCTATTTCCAGTTCGGCGGCTCGACCTACTGCCTGCTGTTCGAGGCCGGCGTGATCGACCGCTTCCTGTACGCGCCGCCGTTCGACGGCGAGCCACCGGTCGTGCAGGTCAACGCATCCGTCGCGATCGCGCGGTAAGCGGCGCGCGCGGGCCGGCGCGTCACGCGTCGGCCGCGTCGCTTACGCCGATCCCATGGGATTCGGCGGCGTCGTGACGTTGCACGCACCGCAGGACCGACAGTCCGTCGGCGGTCAACGCGGGTCGGTGCGCGCCCGACGCGTCGTCGTGCTGCAGCACGATCAGGTGTTGTTCGACGAGCGCGAGAACGTCGTCGCGGTCGATCTGGATCTGTTCGGGTGCGTGATGCGCCAGGAACAGCGCGGCGAATTCATGGGCGGTCAGCATGCTCGTTTCCCCGTTGGCGGCTGCGCGCGATGCGACACCGGCGTCGCATCGGCATGCGGCGAATCGTGCGCCGGCGACGGTATGAGCATGCAGGGACCGTGCCAAGGGACGCCATGCGGCCGGCGTCCGTACGGTGCGCGCGCCGCGCGATGCGGCACCGTGGAATGCGGGTGAACCGCTGCAAAGTTTTCAACGGCATGTAAGGCCGGGCGACGGCCGGCGCCAGGTGCGAGAAACGCGCCGGAGAACGTGTCGGAAAACGCTCTCCGCTCACTTCGGCCGCGAACGAAACAACCCGGCCCGCGCCCGCCCGGCCGGCGCACGGAAATACCCGCTGTGCAGCACCACGTCGTGGTTGCCGCTCGCCAGCACGTCGGCGCACGCGGCTTCGATACGCGCGCGGCCGTTTTCGAACGCATCGCGCAGATCGGCCTCCAGCGCGGACTTCGCACCGAAATGATCTTCCAGCGCCTCGACCGTGATCGCGCAGGTGTGCGGCACCCCATCGACCTCGACGACGAAGCGCAACTGCAGCGCCGCGCCGTCGAAGGTCGGCGGTTCGTCGGTCAGCGTCACGGGGCGCGGGGAATCGGACGACATCGGCTCATGCCCCCCGCGACGCGAGGCGCTCGACCAGCGCACCGTTGAACGCGGGCAGGTCGGCCGGCTTGCGGCTCGTGATCAGGTTGCCGTCGCGCACGACTTCCTCGTCCACCCACTTGCCGCCCGCATGACGGATGTCGTCCTGCAGGCTCGGCCAGCTCGTCATCGTCTTGCCCTCCACCAGCCCGGCCGACACGAGCAGCCAGCCGCCGTGGCAGATCGCCGCGATCGGCTTGCCGGCGCCGACGGCCGCCGTCACGAATTCGCGCGCGGCCGGCACCATCCGGATCGCGTCGCCGTTGATGACACCGCCCGGCAGCACGACCGCGTCGTAGTCGCCTTCACGTGCGTCGTCGAACGTGCGGTCGACCTTCACGCGCTCGCCCTTGTCGACGTGCCGGAAACCCTGGATCTCGCCCCGCTTCTGCGAGATCACGTCCACCTGCGCGCCTTCGGCCGCGAGCGCGCGCTGCGGTTCGACGAGCTCGGCTTCCTCGAAACCGTCGACCGCGAGAATCGCTACCTTGCAATGATCCAGCCTGCCGCTCATGGATGCCTCCGTGGAAAGGTCCGTGGAAAGGAATAGGAACAAGGCACGCGTCGTGCCGTATCGGTCGCCCAGCAAGCGCCGTTCCGGCCGCGCAGACTGCGGCCGGCGGCGGGAACGTGCCGGTGCGGATGCGCATGCGTTCCGGCCACCGGGGAGCGACCCGCAATCGAATGCGATCGGCGGGCTGCCCGGCCGCCGGGCCCAGTGCTACTGCAAAGATTTCAACGGGATGTAACGCGACGCCGTGCGCCGATCCCGTGCGATTACTGCAGATGACGCACGGCGTCGAGCATCGCGTCGGTCAGCTCGACCGTCAGCGTCAGGTTCTCGTCGGTATCGGGCAACTGTTCCAGCGTCTGCTGCACGGCGTCATGCAGCATCGCGTGGACACGCATCCGCGCGCCTTCGTCGAGATCCGCGTAGCGTTCCATCGTCGAGCATTCGAGCGCGAGCACGACCGAATGGCGGGCCGCCTCGGGCGGCGCTTCGACGGCGTTCGCCCACGCCGCATGGAACATGACCCTGCCCGTTTCGACGTCCACGTGGACCGTCGTGTCGAGATCGTCCGTGTCGCTCGCATCGCCGTCGATCTCGTCGTTGTCCACAAAAATCCGGGAATTCGATTGCATGATGTCCTCCTGCGTGGCGGCGGCGCGCCCGCCCCGGGGAAACCGCGCCGCCATCGCGCCGTGCCGGCCGCGCCGGCACGACACCGTCAATAACCGCTGGAACCGCCGCCCGTGCCGCCGGCCCCGCCGCCGCCCGTGCCCGTCGAGCCGGCCGAACCGCCGTTGCCGGCGCC
>NZ_JACCQC010000047.1:0-33942 GCF_015712225.1 Burkholderia sp. 9775_39
CGAGATCGAAAGCGAGTCGGGTAAAAGGTGGAGCGGCTTCAGCGATGCAAACGGCTTTACTCAGCACATTTATACCGATGAACCAGAGTCTCTTTCTCTGACAGTGTACAAGGAGGTAGATGATGACGGCGACGAAGAAGCGTAAGACGGTGAAGCGCCACGTTAGGCACGCGTCGACGACGAGTGCTGACCAAAATTCCCTAGTGAAAGCCGTCATTCAGAACGACGCCGGTGACTGGGTGCGCCCGGCGACAGGGGACAAGTTCTACATCGACGAAACAACGAAGTTTCCGTCGATCACATTCGAGTTCAAGTCGGACGATCCTCCCCCCTACCAATGGAAGTGGACCATCGTATGGGACGCGCAGGTGAGCCCGCTGAACGAGAAGAAAAGCCGCGGCAAGAAGGTGCGATCGTTTTCGGAGACCGGATCTTTTACCAGCAACGACAAGGTGTGGGATGCGAATCTGAATGGGAAGATTATCGGTGGGAAGCTGTCCGTCGAAGTCAAGGCGGGGTCAACCGAGTTCCGAAGAACTGTGTTGGTCCTCGGAAAGAATCCGGCGAAAGAAGACGTGCTCGCCTACCTCAAGCCGATTCCGAAAACGGTCGGGTTCGAGCTCGTTCTCGATCAAGAGAGTCACTTCAAAAACTTCAGGATGTCTGACAGTGAACCCGTGGTCGCTGGCGACAAGGGTTTCGGTATGACTCAAATGACGAATCCCGCACCGTCGTACGAACAGGTCTGGAGCTGGAAGGAAAACATTAAGGCTGGCGTTAAGTTGTGGCAGCAGAAGCAAACCGACGCGATCAAGCACTTTGACGGGGTCCCCTATACAGAGGAGCAGCTTCGCCGCGAGACATTTTCCAGATGGAACGGGGGTGCCTACTACAAGGTAGATAAGGCGGCAGGGACGATCGTGCGTGACGATGTGATGTGTGACACGCAAACGGGTAATATAGGTTGGGACATGACGAACCCTTCGAACGCCGGGAAAACAGAAGAGGAACTTCGCAAGCGGGACAAGGATGAGTACCCGAAAATGAAGGCCGGCCAAACCAAAGAACATCCATGGAAGTATTCCGGAATCTGCTATGTCGATCATATCTTCGGTAATTAAGTGTTGCGTCTTCGCTGTTGCAGTAGCTGGTGCAGCTAACGCGTTCGCAGACGAGAAAGCACCGACCTCGATTCAGCTGTCGAACGGACGCCAGTTACAGCAAACGGAAGATGGAAAACGGTTGATTGAAGTAGACGCCGCCCATCACCGAACAATCACGGTGAAGTTGCCTACGGCATTTCGTCGGACCGTCGCATCATCGTCCGGCATCGGATTCCCATCGGCGACATCGAAGGTCGTCGACGGAAAGGAATTTGTGCTGGTGGTCGTGAGCCAATCCTCGAGTAACAAGCCAATGGGTTTCTGCGGTGCAGGGGAGGAGAGCACGCTGTATGCGTTGCAGGTCCACGGTAACGCCGCAGCCCCCGTCTATTCGATGCCGGTACAAAGCTGTTTGCACAGCGTGTCTCTCAATGACAACGGGGGCTACCGGTCGCCATGGCTCGCGATCGAGTGGATCGACAATCCGCTCGGGTTCAAAATCACTTGGACCAATATCGACGATGCTGGCAATGCGACGCGCGAGTATCGGTACAACGGAAGTTCGTTTTCGCGTAGCAAGTAGTAGGCGCCGGTCCGAGAATTAGCAAAATTCCCGTGACGTCGTCGGCAGCGCGCCGAGCAACGCGGTCCTGTCGACGAGCTTGCTCGCGATCAGGTGCCGCACCTACCTTCGGCCTGCCACACGCCGTACACGGCCGGCAGCGCAGCGCCGAGCGCTTCCTTCCGAAACTTCTCCAACAGACCGGGCCAGAGGATCACGTTCGCCTGGCCCGTCTCGTCCTCGAGCGTCATGAACAGCATACCGTTCGCCGTGCCGGGCCGTTGCCGAACGGTGACCAGTCCGCACGCACGCGCGAGCTGGCCGCTGCGCAACGTCGCCAGCTGCTCGGCCGACTGCAGGTGGCCCAGCGCGAGGCGATCGCGCAGCAGTGCCAGCGGATGCCGGCCGAGCGTGAAGCCCATCGCGCGATAGTCCGTTACGATCTCGTGGCCCTCCGACGCTTGAGGTAACGCCGGCACCGCGTCGTCGCGTTCGGTGCCGCGCAGTAGATCTCGATCAGGCGCGGCAGCGGCCCCGAGCCAAAGCGCGGCGCGTCGGTTGCCGCCAGCGAGTGAGCGAAGAGCGTTCGCGCGCGCGAGTACCTGAAGGTCGTGCCGATCAAGCTGGGCGCGACGCGCCAGATCCGCGACGTCGGCAAACGGCCGCGCCGCGCGTGCGAGCTCGATCCGGCTTGCGACGTCCTCGCGCATGCCGCGCAACAGCGAGAAGCAAGGCGCACGGGCGCCGACGTCGTCGGCCCTTCAATCGCAGAATCCCATGTGCTCACGTTGACGTCGACCGGCAGTACCTCAACGCCGCGGCGCTGCGCGTCCTGCAGCAGCTGCGACGGCGTGTAAAAGCCCATGGGCTGGCTGTTGAGCAGGGCGGCCAGGAATACGGCCGGTTCGTGTCGACGCAGCCATGCGCTCGAGTAGACGAGCAGCGCGAAGCTCGCCGCGTGGCTCTCCGGGAAGCCGTATTCGCCGAAGCCCTTGATCTGCGCGAAGATCGATTCGGCGAACTCGCGGTCGTAGCCGCGCTCGAGCATGCCGCTCACGAGACGTTCGTGGTGCGGCTCCAGTCCCCCCTTGCGCTTCCATGCCGCCATCGCGCGGCGCAGCTGGTCGGCCTCGCCGGCGGAGAAGCCGGCCGCCAGCATCGCGACCTGCATCACCTGCTCCTGGAAGATCGGCACGCCGAGCGTGCGCGCCAGCGCCTTCTCCACGCCTTCCGACGGAAACATGACAGGCTCCAGCCCCTGGCGCCGGCGCAGAAACGGATGCACCATCCCGCCCTGGACCGGGCCCGGCCGCACGATAGCGACTTCGATCACCAGGTCGTAGAAGCACTGCGGCCGCAGGCGCGGCAGCATCGACATCTGCGCGCGCGATTCCACCTGAAACACGCCCATGCTATCCCCTTCGCAGAGCATGTCGTAGGTCGCCTTGTCCTCGGCCGGGATGTCCTGCAGTTCCAACGTCTCGTCGCGCTTCTCCGAGATCATGTCGAGCGCGCGGCGCACCATCGACAGCATGCCAAGCGCGAGCAGGTCGATCTTCAAGATCCCGAGCGCTTCCAGGGTCCTTCTTATCACGACGGCACGATAGCGTGCTCAAACTCAGGTTTTGAACAACGTGTTACCGCGACCGACGGCGCTGCAACGACGTCGCGAGGGAGTTGACATCGCTCTTCGCAACGCCGCGCTCGGTGACAACTTTAATTCGCGGCGGGCAAATTCTTGAATTCACAAGGGTTCGCAGCTCTTGGGTGACTGCGAAATGGCGAAGTGACATCTTTACTTCGCAAACGGTGACAACTTTATTTTGGCCTACGTCGGCGAAGCGAATCACCGCAGTAGAGATATCTCCCCCGTCCAACAATTTGCCTGCGATCTCCCGTTCCTGAAACCGTTCATGTGCGATGCCGGCGTACTTTACGGCGAGCGCGGAGACACGTTCACCGTCCACGTTTAGCGTGCGGCGTGCGTGCGACCTCGGTCGCCACCACGCGAATCGCGTCGATCAACGCGCGCGCGGCCGGCGACGGCGGGCTGCCGGCGCGCGTCATCAGCCCGATGTCCCGAGTCGTTTCGCGCAGCGGCACATCGAGCACGACCAGCAGCCCCGCTTCGCATTCGTAGTGCAACTGCTGCGCGGACAGCACCGCGAGCATGTCTGTGTGCAGCAGCAGGCCGCGTATTATCGCAAGGTCGGCGCTCTCGACCGTCGGCATCGGCGGCTTGAGTTTCATGCGCCGGAACAGCGATTCGAACAGCCCGAGCGCGGGCGAGTGGCTGCGCGGCAGGATCCATTGCGCACCGGCGAGGCTCGCGAGCGTGAGGTTGCGCACGCCGGCGAGCGGGTGATTGTGGCGCGCGAGCACGACGAGGTTCTCGGACATCAACCGTTCGTTCTCGAGGTCGTTCGCCGGATCGCTCGCGCGCAGCGCGCCGAGGATGAAGTCGATGTCACCCGCGCGCACGCCGGCGACGAGCGCCTCGTACGCGCTTTCGTCGGTGATCACGTGCACCTTCGGAAACCGCGTGACGACGCGCGCGACCGCTTCGGGCAGCATCAGCGTGCGGCCGAGCGGCAGCGCACCGACGGTCACGACACCCTGGATGCTGCCGTGCAGCGCCGCGACGTCGTCGGCGACGTGCCGCAGTTCGTTCAGCGCGCGCCGCACGTGCAGCAGGAACGTCTCGCCGTCGGTCGTCAGCAGCAGGCCGCGCGGATGCCGATGGAACAGCGCGAAACCCGCGCCGCTCTCGAGAATCCGGATCGCGCTGCTGACGGCCGGCTGCGTGACGCCGAGCGCACGCGCGGCGCTCGGCATGTGACGGTGCCGCGCGAGCGTCGAGAACAGCAGGAGCCGCCGCGTGTTGAGCAGGTAAGCCGGCAGGCCGCCGTCGCCCGATGCGCGGCGGCGCGACTGGCGCAGCGCACACCAGTTCGCGAGCGCGCCGAGTTCGGCGATCACACGCTCTGCGCGCTTGAGCACCGCACGGCCGACCGGCGTCGCCAGCATGCCGGACGGCTTGCGGTCGAACAGCGCTTCGCCGACGGCCGCTTCGAGTTCCTGCACCGCGCGCGTGACGGCCGACTGCGCGCGAAACAACGTCGCGGCGGCGCGGCTCACGCTGCCCGTTTCGGCAACGCGCTGCACCGCGTACAGGCAGGCGAGATTCGGAAGGTCGGTGTTGTCCATGGGTGTTCGGGCGGTCTGCGTCGCGGCGGCCGAGCATACGACATACGTGCATCCGTGCGGCCTGCGCCGGCGGCGCAGCGGGTTGAACGACTTTACCGGAACGGCGGCCGCGGAACTTGCGTCGTGCTTATCGGCCCATCTGTTTTATTTATCGGATGTGAATCGCCGAGCGACCGGCTGCGGCTCGCTCGCCGCCGGACGCGGCCGCGCGAACGCCATATCCGGCGGGCTTCCGGGCCATCGGCGACGCGGTGCGCGTGCCGGTTGAGCGCTTGCCGGATATGCGGTTACGTCGAGTTATAAGGGTTTACCCTAACTATATTGCCCCGGCCGCGACTGAGTAATTTCAATCCCGGGAGCCGCAAGCACGCGGTTGCCGGCGCAGCGGGCCGCCATCTGATTCATTGTTCGTCCGATCACGAAAAGGGGCTGGCGCGTGGCGCGGCACCTCCAACTACGAGCGAGGCAGCGTAATGGGACGACAGCACATCATCGGAGCACGCGAACCGGCGGACGCATCGGCGGGCAGCACGCCGCTTTCCTACACGGTACGCGCCGGTATTCGCGGCGGGTTCGCGGGCGCGGTGCTGATCTGGGTCTACGAGGCGCTCGTGTGGGTTGGCACCCAGCACCTGATGCCGCTCGCCGGCATCCCGCGCAACGCGACGGGACTCGTGTTCGGCAGGGCCGCACAGGACGCGCTCGGCATCGGCGCATACTTCATCGGCACCGCGATCCATTTCGCGTTCGCGCTGTCGTGGGGCATCGTGTTCGCGGCGATCTGGCCGTGGTTCCGCCGGCGCGGCTTCGAGGCGACGTTCGTCGCGCTGTTTTTCGCGATCGTCGCATGGATCGTGATGCACGCGCTGATCATGATCGCGTCGAGCAATCATCCGAACTATTTCGACCCGAACGTGATCATCGGCGGGTTCATGTCGCATTTCGTGTTCGCCGTTCCGCTCGCGCTGGTCGTCAAGCGCAGCCTTGCGCCGCAGCCGCACGGGCGCGCGTAGCGAGCGAACGCGCACGCATTCAATCAGCAACGGCCGGCGCGGCCGGACCGCATCAGAGCATCACGAAGGAGCATTGGCATGGCACGGATTATCGGAGGCATCGCGGCCTCCCACACGCCCACGATCGGGTTCGCGTTCGACAAGAACAAGCGCGACGATCCCGTCTGGGCGCCGATCTTCGAAAACTTCGCGCCGCTGGCCGGGTGGCTCGCCGACAAGCGTCCCGACGTGCTGCTGTTCATCTACAACGACCACGTGACGTCGTTCTTCTTCGATCACTATTCGGCGTTCTCGCTCGGCGTCGGACCGCAGTGGCATCCGGCGGACGAAGGCGGCGGCGCGCGCGACCTGCCGCCGATCGCCGGCCACCCGGCGCTGGCCGCGCATATCGGCCGGTCGCTGATGGCCGACGAGTTCGACATGTCGTTCTTCCAGAGCAAGCCGCTCGACCATGGCTGCTTCTCGCCGCTGTCGGTGCTGTGTCCGCACCGGCCCGACTGGCCGGTGCAACTGGTGCCGCTGCAGATGGGCGTGCTGCAACTGCCGGTGCCGTCCGCGCGCCGCTTCTACCGGCTCGGCCAGGCGCTGCGCCGCGCGATCGAAAGCTATCCGGAGGACCTGCGCGTCGCGATCGTCGCGACCGGCGGGTTGTCGCATCAGGTGCACGGCGAGCGCTCGGGCTTCAACAATCCCGAATGGGATGCGCGTTTTCTCGATCTGCTCGAGCGCGATCCCGAGCGCCTGGCCGGCATGCCGCTCGGCGAATACGCGACGCTCGGCGGCTTCGAAGGCGCCGAGGTCGTGATGTGACTCACGATGCGCGGCGCTTTGCCGGCGGGCGTCGTGTGCCGCCACCGCAGCTACTACCTGCCGTCGATGACGGGGATCGCGACGGCCGTGTACGAGCCGGCGGACACGGAAGTCGACGAGGCGGCGGCAGAGCGCCACCGGCAACGGATCGCGGCCGAACTCGCCGGCGTCGAGCAACTGCCGGGCACCTATCCGTTCACGATCGAGCGGGCCGTGCGCGCGTACCGGATCAACGACTATCTGCACCGGATGATCGAGCCCGCGCATCGCGCGCAGTTTCTGAGCAACCCCGAAGCGAGCTTCGCGGCCGCGGACCTCAGCACGGAGGAGCGCGACCTGATCCGCCGGCGCGACTGGCTCGGCCTGCTGCGCTACGGCGTGATCTTCTTCCTGCTGGAGAAGCTCGGCGCGGTGACGGGCGTATCCAACCTGCATATCTATGCGGCGATGCGCGGCGAATCGCTGGAGGACTTCCAGCGCACCCGCAACGCGCCAGGCGCGCTGTACTCGGTGGCCGGCAAGAGCGCGGGGCCGCTCGGCTGGGACGGCGCGGACCAGCCGGTCAACACATAGCGAAGACGAGGGGCGCGCGCGAGATCGCCGCGCCTGCGCGACCGGACTGCCGGAAGCGCAACGGGCCATATAAATAGGATGACGAATCGACTGATAGATCGTCGCCCAGGAGACAGGAGAGTCATGATGGCAGGTGGAAAGACAATCGACATCAAGTCGTTCATCGACGAGCGGCCCGTGTCGCGCTACCAGTGGCTGCTGGTCGTGCTGTGCTGCCTCGTCGTGATCGCCGACGGAATGGACGTCGCGATCATGGGATTCGTCGCACCGTCGGTGATTCGCGACTGGGCGATCTCGCGTCCCGAGTTCGGGCTGGTGATGAGCGCGGCGCCGATCGGGCTCGTGATCGGCGCGCTGCTGGCCGGTCCGAGCGCCGACCGGTTCGGGCGCAAGCGCGTGCTGATCGCGTCGGTGTTCCTGTTCGGCGTGTTCACGATCGTGACCGCGCACGCGCATTCGCCATTCGAGATGGCGGTGCTGCGGCTGCTGACGGGCATCGGGCTGGGCGCGGCGATGCCCAACACGACGACGCTGCTGTCCGAATACGCGCCGCAGCGGATGCGGGCGCTGATGATCACCGTGATGTCTACAGGCTTCAACCTCGGCTCGGCGCTGATCGGCTTCGTCGCCGGCTGGCTGATTCCGCTGCACGGCTGGCGCACGGTGTTGCTGTTCGGCGGGGCGCTGCCGCTGCTGCTGATTCCGCTGCAGCTGTGGCTGTTGCCCGAGTCGGCGCGGCTCCTGGCCGTGCGCGGTGCGCCGCCGCAACGCATCGGTGCGCTGCTGAACCGCGTGTGCGGTGCCCGGTTCACCGGCGACGAGACGTTCGTGTCGAGCGAGCCCGCGCTGCCGACGCGCAAACCGATCGGCGTGCTGTTCTCGCAAGGCTATAGCCGCGTGACGCTGTCGCTGTGGATCACGTACTTCATGGGGCTGCTCGTGATCTACCTGCTGACCGGCTGGCTGCCGACGCTAATCAAGGATGCCGGGTTGTCCGTCAGCACGGCCGCGAACGTGACCGCGATGTTCCAGATCGGCGGCACGATCGGTGCGATCGGCGTGGGCTGGCTGATGGATCGCGTGCGGCCGGCACCGGTGATCGGCGCCGCATATCTCGGCGGCGGGCTGTGCGTGGCCGTGCTCGCGTGGGCCGGTGCGTTGTCGTCGTCGCTCGCGCTGCTGGTGTTCGCGGCCGGCTTCTGCATGAGCGGCGCGCAGACCGGGCTGAATGCGTATGCGCCGGGCCGCTATCCGACCGTGGCACGCGCAACAGGCGTGAGCTGGATGCTCGGGATGGGCCGCTTCGGCAGCATCTTCGGCTCGGCCATCGGTGGTGCGCTGCTCGGCTTCGGCTGGAAGTTCGACGCGATCCTGTCGATGCTCGCGGTGCCGGCCACGCTGGCGGCCATCGCGATCATGACGACGCAGCATGCGGCCGTGCCCGAACCGCAGGAACTCGAAAACCCGGCGCACTGACGCACGTCGCACACCGCCGTCCGCCGCGGCGGTCGGCAGGGTGCCGGACACTTCATCCAATGCAGGAGCATCAATGATCATCGATATCCACGGTCACTACACCACCGCGCCGAAGGCGCTGGAAGCGTGGCGCAATCGCCAGATCGCGGCGTTTGGCAGTCCGTCGGAGCAACCGAAGGTGGCCGAGCTGAACATCAGCGACGACGAACTTCGCGAATCGATCGAACACAACCAGTTGCGGCTGATGCGCGAGCGCGGCCTCGACCTGACGATCTTCAGCCCGCGCGCGAGCTTCATGGCGCATCACATCGGCGACTTCGCGGTGTCGAGCACGTGGGCGGCCGTGTGCAACGAGCTGTGCCATCGCGTCCATCGACTGTTTCCCGATCACTTCGTCCCGGCCGCGATGCTGCCGCAAAGCCCGGGCGTCGATGTCGCGACCTGCATTCCGGAGCTCGTGCGCTGCGTCGAGGAATACGGCAACGTCGCGATCAACCTGAATCCGGATCCGTCCGGCGGCCACTGGACGAGCCCGCCGCTGTCGGACCGCTACTGGTATCCGATCTACGAGAAGATGGTCGAGTACGACATTCCCGCGATGATCCACGTGAGCACGAGCTGCAACGCATGCTTCCATACGACGGGCGCGCACTACCTGAACGCCGACACCACGGCGTTCATGCAGTGCCTGACCTCCGACCTGTTCCGCGATTTCCCGACGCTGCGCTTCGTGATCCCGCACGGCGGCGGTGCGGTGCCGTATCACTGGGGACGGTTCCGCGGGCTCGCGCAGGAGCTGAAGAAGCCGCTGCTGAAGGACCATCTGCTGAACAACGTGTTCTTCGATACGTGCGTGTATCACCAGCCCGGCATCGACCTGCTGACCGGCGTGATTCCGGT
Source organism: Burkholderia sp. 9775_39 (assembly GCF_015712225.1). Lineage (NCBI taxonomy): Bacteria > Pseudomonadati > Pseudomonadota > Betaproteobacteria > Burkholderiales > Burkholderiaceae > Burkholderia > Burkholderia sp. 9775_39. Next base: position 9,645 of record NZ_JACCQC010000047.1, read on the forward strand.
CGACAACCTCCTGTTCGCGAGCGAGATGATCGGCGCGGTGCGCGGCATCGATCCGGAGACCGGTCACTACTACGACGACACGAAGCGCTACATCGACGCATCGTCGCTCGATGAGCAAGCGCGTCGCAAGATCTACGAAGGCAATGCGCGGCGCGTGTATCCGCGCCTCGATGCGCAACTGAAGGCGAAGGGGCTTTGATCATGACTGAACTCGGTGTGGTGTACCGCACGATCCGGCGTGCGGACCAGGATGTGGCGGCGCGGCTCGGCGCGCTCGGCTCGGCGACGGTGCACGAGGCGATGGGCCGCACGGGGCTGCTGAAGCCCTACATGCGGCCGATCTATCCGCGTGCGCAGGCGTCCGGCACGGCCGTCACGGTGCTGCTGCACCCGGGCGACAACTGGATGATGCACGTCGCGGCCGAACAGATCCGGCCGGGCGACGTGGTCGTCGCGGCAATCACCGCGGATTGCACGGACGGCTATTTCGGCGACCTGCTCGCGACGAGCTTCAAGGCACGCGGCGCGCACGCGCTGATCATCGATGCCGGCGTGCGCGACGTCGCGGTGCTCGAGGCGATGCAGTTCCCGGTCTGGAGCAAGGCGATTTCGGCGAAAGGCACGATCAAGGCGACGCTCGGTTCGGTGAACGTGCCCGTCGTATGTGCGGGCGCGCTCGTTCACCCCGGCGACGTGATCGTCGCGGACGACGACGGCGTGGCCGTTGTGCCGGCCGCGCGCGCGGCTCAGGTGCTCGAGAAGGCGGCGGCCCGCGAAGCGAACGAAGCGGCGAAGCGCGCGAAGCTCGCGTCCGGTGTGCTCGGCCTCGACATGTACGACATGCGCGAGCCGCTGCGTCAGGCCGGCTTGCGCTACATCGACTGATTCAGGGGGACGCGATGATGCAGACACCGGAAGCGGCGCTGGCCGTCACGGGCATCTCGTCGATGGCGACGCGGCCGGTGCTCGCGCGGCTTGCCGCCGCTTACGAGCGCGACACCGGCGCGCGCGTCGCGATCACGTCGGTAGGCGGCGTCGACGCTGCGCGGCGCGTGCGCGACGGCGAGCCGTTCGATGTCGTCGTGCTCGCGTCCGATGCGATCGAGCGGCTTGCGGCGGACGGTCACGTCGAGCCGGGCAGTCGCGTGGACGTTGCGCGCTCGGGTATCGCGGTCGCGGTCGCGAGCGGTGCGCGGCGGCCGGACATCGGTACGGAAGCCGCGTTGCGCGATGCGATCCTGGGCGCAGGCCGGATCGGCTATTCGACCGGGCCGAGCGGCACGCACCTGACGCGTCTGTTCGCCCGCTGGGGCATCGCCGACGCGATCGCACCGCGCATCGTGCAGACCCCACCGGGCGTGCCGGTCGGCGCGCTGATCGCAGCCGGCGACGTCGAGCTCGGCTTTCAGCAGACGAGCGAGCTGATGCACGTGCTGGGCGTCGCAATCGTCGGTGCGCTGCCTGACGCCGTGCAGGCGGTGACGGTGTTCGCCGCCGCGGTCTGCGCCGTCGCGCACGATCGCGTGGCCGCGGCGCGGTTCCTCGCGTATCTGGCGTCGCCGCAAGTCGCGCACATCAAGCGCGAACACGGGATGGAGCCTGCATAAGGCTGACGCGGCCGGTCGATAAACGAATTGGATGGGATTCACCTTTCTTCGCAACGGGCTTGCGCATCGATATTAGTTATGCTGATGAAGCAGTGAGTGGTGATCCAGCTCATACGATCTATCGAAGAATCAATACAACGTCGCCGCGTCGTCCGGCCCGGACGAGCGGCATATCCAGCAGAAAGACAGGAGACAGGCATGCAGACGAACTGCAGGGCAGGGTGGATGATGTGCGCTTGGCATCGCGCGACACGCGTAAGGTGCGATGCACTGACCAGGGCGCTGGCGATCGGCGTCGTGTGGCTGAGTGCGGCGCTGACGGGCTGGCCGAATGCCGCGAATGCGGCGAGCACCGCCGGACTCGCGAATCTTCCCGCGGTGATGCCCGCGATGTCGTGCCCGTCGGTCGCGGCGCTCGACCTGAGCGGCGTGACCGACGGCGCCGTCACGATCACGTCGGCGGTGCTGCTGCCGGCCGGCACGGTCGTCGGTAACAACACGTTGCCGGCGCCGGTGTGCGACGTGAAGGGGACGATCGGCCCGGGCGCGTCGCTGTTCGAACTGCAGCTGCCGACGCAGGGCTGGACGCAGCGTTATCTGCAGACGGGCTGCGGTGGCCTGTGCGGCAACCTGTCCGTCAACGCGCCGATGGCATCGACGTGCGTGCCGGTGACGAACGGCACGATCGCGATGGCTGCGACCGACATGGGCCACGAAGGCGGCAACGACGGTTCGTGGGCGCTCGATCCGAAGGCGAAGCTCGACTTCGCATACCGCGCCGAACACGCAACGGCTCAGGTCGCGAAGGCGATCATCGGCAAGTTCTATGCACGGCCCGCGCGCTACGCGTACTTCGACGGCTGCTCGGACGGCGGCCGCGAAGCGCTGATGGAGGCGCAGCGCTTTCCCGACGACTTCGACGGCATCGCCGCCGGTGCGCCGGCGAACGACCTGATCGTGCAGAACACGTTCCACCATGCATGGCCGAACGCGGTGAACACCGACCCGAAGACGGGCAGCGCGATTCTGCTCGCCGGCAAGCTGCCGATGCTGCACGCGGCCGTGCTCAAGGCGTGCGACGGGCTGGACGGCGTGGTCGACGGCGTGATCGACAACCCGCGCGCGTGTCGCTTCGATCCCGCGACGATCGTCTGCGTGCAAGGCCAGTCCACCGCGACCTGCCTGACGCCGCAGGAAGCCGACGTCGTCCGTCGGGTCCACGACGGCGCGACGACCGCGGACGGCACGCGTCTCGAGCCGCTCGTCTCGCGCGAATGGGGCTCCGAGCTGAACTGGACGCTGTTCGTCCCGGCGACCGCGACCGCACAGAGCGGCACGATCGGCTTCGTGCTGCCGTTCCTGCGCTATCTCGACTACTACAACGCGTCGTATCCGTCCGCGGCGATCGGCGACCTGAAATTCACGCTCGACGGGTTCGCGAAGACGGTGCCGGTGTCGAACTACCTGGCCGCGACCGATCCTGACCTGACCCGGTTCGCCGGGCGCGGCGGCAAGCTGCTGCTGTGGCACGGCCTGGAAGACCAGCACATCGCGCCGCGTTCGAGCATCGCGTACTACGAAGCGATGAAGCACTACATGGGCGACGCAAGAGTCGACCGCTTCGCGCGCTTCTACCTGTTCCCGGGCGTCGCGCACTGCGGCGGCGGGCAGGGGCCGGACGTGTTCGACATCCTGTCGCCGCTGATGGCGTGGACCGAAACGGGCGCGACGCCGGGCCGGATCGTCGCGTCGATCGTCGACGCGAACGGCAACACGACGCGCACGCGCCCGGTGTTCCCGTATCCGGCCACCGCGCGCTACACAGGCACCGGCAGCACCGACGACGCGGCGAACTTCGCCGCCGGTACGCCGAAGGCCGACCCGGTGGTCGACCTTCACTGGGCCGGCGAATGGCTGTACTCGCCGGGTTACGAAGCGCAATGCCAAGTCCAGGGTTCTCAACTCGTCTGCAAGGGCGGCAACGGCTGGCATGCGTATCGTCCATGACCCCACGGCGGCACGCACTGATCACAACAACTCACGCATTCAACAAGGCAAGGAAGGAGACGGATCGATGAAGAAGCAGGCATCACGGGTCGCGCTGACCGCCATCGCGATGGCGGCGGCCGCACCGGCGTTCGCGCAGAGCAGCGTCACGCTGTACGGGATCGTCGACAACGGGATCGGCTACCAGAGCAACGCGACGACGCTCGGCTCGACGAGCGGCGGCAAGTCGGTGATCAGGATGAACCAGGGCGTGTGGGCCGGCAGCCGTTTCGGCTTGAAGGGTGCCGAGGATCTCGGCGGCGGCACGAAGGCGATCTTCACGCTCGAATCGGGCTTCAACTCGGGCACGGGCGCCACGCAGTACACCGATGCGATGTTCGGGCGGCAGGCTTGGGTCGGCCTGACCAATGCGACCTACGGCACGCTGAGCGCGGGGCGGCAGTACGCGTCGTACTACCAGACGATGTCGGCATTCAGCCCGACGACGTGGGTCACCGGCTACTACGGCGCGCACCCGGGCGACGTCGACGGGCTCGACACGATCTATCGCGCGAACAACACGCTCGAATACACGTCGCCGAAATGGTATGGCCTGACGCTGAGCGGCTCGTATTCGTTCGGCGGCGTGGCCGGCAGCACCAATGCCGGCTCGACATGGGCAACCGGAATCCAGTACGCGGCCGGCCCGCTCGGCGTCGGCCTCGCGTTCGAGCGCGTGAACAATTCGAATACGGCCGGCGGCACGTGGGGTGCGAATTCGACGACGTCGAACGGGGGCGCGCAAGTGGGCGTGTCGGCGCTCACGAACGGCTACCAGACCGCGAAGGCGCAGCAGCGGTTCGCGGTGGGCCTGAGCTACCGGTTCAGCGACGCGTGGGATGCGACGGCCACGTACACCAACACCGAATACATCCCGGGCGCGGCGTCGAAGTTCGTCAACACCGCGATCTTCAACACGGCCGGCGCGGTGCTGCACTGGAAGCCGTCGGCGGCGTGGGATTTCGGTGCAGGCTATGCGTACACGCGCGCGACCGAGGCGAACGGCATCACCGACAGCGCGCAGTATCACCAGTTCAACCTGTCGCAGTATTACTCACTGTCGAAGCGCACGGGGCTGTACCTGCTCGAAGCGTATCAGCACGCGAAGGGCAAGACGCTCGGCACGAGCGGCGCGGGCAGCATCGTCGACGCGACCGCGACGCTGGGTGACGGGTTCAACTCCGCGCCGTCGTCGACCGGGACCCAGTTCGCGTTCGGTGCGGGGATCATTCATCGGTTCTGACCCGAGCCTGATTGCGCGCGCATCCGGCGGCGTCCGGATGTCGCTCATAAGGTAGAGTGCGCCCACATCGGGTTCTGCAGCCGGGGAATCGCGGGCGGCATCGGCTCGAGCAGGGGCATCCTGCTCAATGCGCCGTCGGCCGGTACACTAACGGGTCGCATGCGACTTCGAGCTTCATATACTGACTCAGACCGCAAAGTCGAGAGACCGACCGATCACTTCCGTTTCGGCTTGACGGCCTTGGCTTGCCAGCTTTCCTCATCCAGCAGGCGGGCGAAAAGCCGGTTTCGCATGGCGCCGGTCAGAGGCGTCAGGCCAAGCAGCACGTTGAATGCGATGCCGCTCGCCGCGAAGTAACGCAGCAGCGAGAGTTCGAAATCGCCCGACTCCTTGTCCATGGTTTTCAACTTGTCGGCATCACCGCTCTCCCGGCCCTCGAGCAGTTCCGGGCTTTCGATGATTGCCGCCAGCACGGCGCGCGCGACCGAGTTCGGTTGATTGATGGCTTCCCGGAATATCGCGATCTGGGCAGCGAGGGTCGGCTCGGCCTTCGATGCACCCTCGTTCACCAGGTAATCGCGCCCAAACTGTTCGAATTGCTGCTGCTGGAATTCGAGCAACGCCGAGAGTACACCCTGCTTGGTACGGAACTGGTGCAGCAACCCGCCCTTGCTGATGCCGCTTTCACGCGCGAGCGCGTCGAACGTCAAGCCGCCGACGCCATCGCGGGTGAGGATGCTGAGTGCTGCATCGATTGCCTTCTTGCGGGAAATTTCCGAGCGGGTCTGGTTGTCCATTGAGTTGTCACGATGGCGTCGCGCTGATGCGCAGTGAGGGGCGGTAGCGCGAGATGAGCTCGAGGGAGTTCTCCCGCTGCCAAGCGTGACATTGTACCTTCCCGCCCCTCTTCTATAAAACAAACCGGGCAGACGGTTTACATATGATGGAGGCAGTGCTACGCTACCGTCGCGTCATCCCTTTCGCAATTCACCTCTGGTGCCGTCCGGGCACCTTCCACGGAATCCGACATGCTCACCAACAAATTCAGCTCCTTTATTTTTTTAGGCGTCACGGTGTTGACGCTGGCCGCATGCGCCGGTGTGCAGCCTGCTGCCTATTCGGGAATTGCATCCTCATCACAGCTGACACCGAACCGCGGCGACGACGCCGCAAAGGTGCCGTACCGATATGCGCCACGTGTCAACTGGTCGCAGTACCGGCAGGTGATGGTGGATCCGGTCGTCGTGTATGCCGGTCAGGACAGTCAGTTCGGCGACTTGAAGACCGAGGACAAGGCGGCGCTTGCCGATTACATGGGGAAGGTGTTTGCCGACAAACTCTCGAAGCGCTTCCAGACCGCTCCTAAGCTGTCTCCTGCGACGCTGCGCGTGCGGCTCACGCTCACGGGCGCGGAGAAGACCACGGCGGTTGTCGGACAAGCCATGCATTTCGATATCGCCGGCAATCTGTATAACGGCGTGCAGGCGATTCGGGGCGGCAAGGGTGCGTTCGGCGGTTCGGTGTCGTACGCCGTCGAAGTCTACGACAGCACGAGCGGTCAACTGCTGATGGCTTATGTGACAAAACAGTATCCGAACGCCATGAACCTGCCTGCCGCGTTTGGTTCGTTGAGTGCGGCCCGGACCGGTATCGACAAGGGCGCGGATGCGCTCGTTGCCGAGCTCCGTTGATGGCGAGGATGTCACGCTCGCCGCAACGCCGCCTGTCGATGTCGAGACATCCCGGATGACCTGACCGACATCGACAAGGAGCGGGCAGTATGCGCGAAATCGCCTATCTCATTCTTACGACGCCACCACCGCTCATGGTTTCGATCGTGTTCCTGGCTGCCTATTTGCGGATCGGGATTCGCGCTCACATGAATGATCGCGCATGCGATGGAGTTCACCCGCCCGCGTCACATTGATCACCCCGTTGCCACACGGAAAAGAGCGTCGGCGAAGACACGTGTCCTCACCCGGACTGGACACCGGCACGGCGACCTGTGGGGCCGTTTCGGCGTGCCGTCCGGCGGGCATGGACTCCGCCCGTAACATGCGCGTCATGCAATCGCGCTTCCTCAGTTTTCATCTATCCGGGGTTGAATTCGGGAAACGGCTCTGGCCATCTCCGGCATGATTGTGGTTCGACCTTTGCTAAGCCATGCCTGTCCAGCCGGACTCGTATAGAAATCGTTGACGCTACGGAGTTCGTCTATCGAGAAATTCCTTGCGCAGCTATCCGTCAACTGCTTGAGTACCGGGTCCCGGAGATCGTTGACGGTGTCTTCAACCATCTCGCGATAGGTGCTGGCGTCCGACGATCCTTTTGGCCAGCCCTTGCGACCGGCGGACTCGTACGGTTTTCTGACGAGGTCGCGGATGCGCTGGTCCATATCGTCTTCCATGCCTGATGACGAGAGCGCCTGACGGCAGAGGGTGCGCTTCTCGCCAAATCGATTCAAGTCGTCGAGACCGCGAAACTGAGCATGTGCCGTCGAAACACAACCGGTCGTTGCCATGCAGGACACGATCAGGGCGACGTATGAAATCCTCATTTTTGGCCCATGCTAGAAACCGTTCGTCAGGTAAGGAACGTCGGTTGAAAATACCGTCACGATGATGAAGACGCTCACGAGCGATGCAACAAGCGGGGCTGCAATCGCAAGCAGCGGGCTGATTGAAAATCTGGGGCTCGCGGTGGATGTGGTGGAGTGGCGCATGGTCGTTGTTCGATAAGTGACAGAAGGGAGTACGGGCTGCTGCGCGATCGACACGGTCATTTGAGCGTTGGTCACGCGTTGAGCGGTCGATTGAGCAGTGCATGTCGTCGCCAGTACGGTGAGCGACATGAACATCATGCTAGCATACAAACCGTCTAGACGGTTTGTATGCTAGCATGATGTTCCGGGCACAGGTCTACAAGTCAGGCCTGTTCGGAAGATGTGTGGGATCGCTACCTGGAGGTTTCTATGAAGTGGTTCGTTCGAGCCGTTTGCGTTGCTAGTTGTATCGCCCTTGGCGGATGCGGTCTCGCTGCAGCACCGTGTCGTATCGCGTCCGCTGGGATCAAGATCGTGCCGGTCGTTGGGCACATGGCTGCGGCGCCGACGGACGCGTGTGCGACCGTGATCGATCCCTGAATATCGAGTCGGCTTGCAAACTTCGGCGACACGAAGTAGCGCGCGTGCGTGTGCTTGCGGCGGTGCACCGGCGTATCCAGTACCGCGGCGCATCGACCTAACCGGAATGCGCGCGATCCGGTCTTCTTCCATCATCGATCGTTCGGTCCAGATCCGGCTCGAAGGCCGTTCACACAGTCGCTGACCTGATTTCTCAGTAGTTTCCCCTAAGTACCCTCGTCAGGATTTTCCCCTACGGACGCTTCCGCGAGTTGCACGCGCCGCTGGGCCGTCGTCCCCGCAAAATCCCGCACAGCCGCGCCGGCATTGCGTTTCACATAATTCGCACGGTTTTGGGGCGATCGCGCCTTTTCGCTCGTATTCGATGCATTACCAAAGGTATGGAAAAGCGCACAGAAAATGTATCTGGAGCGACGAAATTGGATTGATACGCTGCAATCACTGCATCAGCGCCGTCAACCACGCAGGAGCGGCATCGAGCCCAAGCGACAAGCAGGCAATCGATGACGATTCAGACGAAGTTCGCGGCTTCCCTTACCAGTTAGTCGGGATGACAGAATGGCTCCAAATCTGACGTTTGCGCCGGGCGACCTACTTCCCCCCGGAGCAATCCACACCGACGGTGCGCCGTCGATCGCCCGGTCGAGTATTGCGACCGGAACCGACATCCTGACCGTCAAGCACCTGTCGAAGATTTTCGGTCCGAAGCCCGAGCGTGCGATCGAGATGATGAAGCGCGGCGTCGGCCGCAACGAGATTTTCGCGGAAACCGGCAACATGGTGGCGGTCAACGACGTGAGCCTGAACGTGCGCGCCGGCGAAATCTTCGTGATCATGGGGCTGTCGGGCTCCGGGAAATCGACGCTCGTCCGGCTGCTGAACCGCTTGATCGAGCCGACATCCGGGCAGGTCGTGCTCGAAGGCCGCGACATCGCACCGATGTCGACGCCGGAACTGCGCGATGTCCGGCGCCAGAAGATGACGATGGTATTCCAGTCGTTCGCACTGCTGCCGAACCGCACGGTCCTCGACAACATCGCGTACGGCCTCGAAGTCGCGGGTATCAAGAAGGTGCAGCGCTACGAGGTCGCGCGAGCGGCGCTGGAGCGCGTCGGTCTCGGGTCGTACGAGAAGCTGCTGCCGAGCGAGCTGTCCGGCGGGATGCAACAGCGCGTGGGCCTCGCGCGCGCACTGGCGGTGAATCCGTCGGTGCTGCTGATGGACGAGGCTTTCTCCGCGCTTGATCCGCTGATCCGCTTCGAAATGCAGAACGAGCTGCTGCGCCTGCAGAAGGAGGAGCAGCGCACGATCGTGTTCATCTCCCACGATATCGAGGAAGCCGTCAAGATCGGCGGCCGCATCGGCATCATGAAGGACGGCTGTCTGATTCAGGTCGGCACGCCCGCCGAACTGATCCAGACGCCGGCCGACGCGTACGTGCAGGACTTCTTCCGCAACGTCGACGTGTCGCGCTTCCTGAAGGCGTCGAGCATGATGACGCCGGTCGAGCGCGGGTTGCTTCGCTGCGATGCGGGCACGCCGTCCGACCGCTATCTGAACCAGCTGATCGACAGCGGCGCGGAATGCGGCTACGTGTGCGACGAGTCCGGTCGTTACCTCGGCTGCGTCACGCCCGCCACGCTGCATCGGTCCGGCACGAAGCCGATTCGAGACGCGTTCCTGGACGACTTCAACGCGGTGTCGATCGATACGGATCTGCATCGGCTCGCGTCGATCGCGCTGACACAGCAGCACGACGTGCCGGTGACGGACGCGGCGGGGCAACTGGCGGGCGTCGTGTCCTGCCGGACGATACTCAAGCAGATGATGCAACGGAGGGCAGCATGAATTCGTCGGTGATCGGGAAGTTCGCGGAGAATTTCGTCAACTTTCTGTTTCTGCATTTCCGTGGCGGCTTCGACACGTTCTCGGCGGGCCTCGGCGCGGTCGTGAAGCTGCTCGAGGACGGCCTCGCCGCCGTGCCGTTCATTGCGATGATCGTGATCCTGGTGGGCCTCGCACTGTGGCGCCGCGGCGTCGTGTTCTCGATCTTCGTCGGCTGCGCGCTGCTCGTCATCCACTACATGGGCCTGTGGGCGCAGACGGTATCGACCCTCGCGCTCGTCACCGCGGCGACGTTCTTCAGCCTCGTGATCGGTGTGCCACTCGGGATCTGGGGTGCGCGCAACAACCGGATCGGGATGATCCTGCGCTCGCTGCTCGACTTCATGCAGACGATGCCCGCATTCGTGTACCTGATCCCGGCCGTGATCCTGTTCGGGCTCGGACGCGTGCCGGCGGTGATCGCCACGATCGTGTTCGCGATGCCGCCCGTCGTGCGGCTGACGACGCTCGGCATCCGGCAGGTGCGCGAGGAACTGATCGAAGCCGGCCGCTCGTTCGGCAGCACCGACTGGCAGCTGTTGTGGAAGATTCAGCTGCCGAACGCGTTGCCGTCGATCATGGCCGGCGTGAACCAGACGATCATGATGGCGCTGTCGATGGTGGTGGTCGCGTCGATGATCGGCGCGGGCGGCCTCGGCGAATACGTGCTGAGCGGGATCCAGCGTCTCGACATCGGGATCGGCTTCGAAGGCGGGCTCGGCGTCGTGCTGCTCGCGATCGTCCTGGACCGCCTGACCGAGAGCTTCGGCGTGAAGGCGAAGAAGAAGGTGAAGAAGCCGATCGTGCGTGCCGGCAAGGCCGGCCCGAGTGGCGCGGCACGGACGTGACGGATACGGCGGTCGGAGGTAACTGAAGGACGATGAAGCGCCTCGGCCACGGGGCCGTGGCGGAACCGGTGTAGCAGTGCGTGGAGACCAGAAACGCCGATCGAAGGCGTTCCTCACCCTTGAAAGATTCGCGTGATTAAAAAGGAGTACTAGATGAATCCCCATACGTTCAAGTCGCTTCTGGCGAAGCTTGCGCTATCGACGGTGGTTGCCTGCAGCGCAGGTGTGGGCGCGGTGTCGGCTGCCGAGCCGGTCAAGATCGCGGTCACCAACTGGGCGGACGTGCTCGCGGTGGCCAACGTCGCGAAGTACGTGCTCGAGACGCAGCTCAAGCAGCCGGTGCAGTTCGTGCAGGCCGACATCGGCATCCAGTACCAGGGTGTCGCGCGCGGCGATCTCGACATTATGGTGGGCGGCTGGCTGCCGGTTACCCACGGCGCGTACTACGCGAAGTACAAGAGCGACTTGGATGACGTGGGCATCATCTACACCGGCGGAAAGAACGGCTGGGCCGTGCCGACCTACATTCCGGAATCGGAGCTGTCGTCGGTCGCCGATCTGAACAAGCCGGAAGTCAAGAGCAAGCTGAGCGGCACGATCCAGGGCATCGAACCGGGTGGCGGCCTGATGCAGGCGTCAGAGAAGACGATCAAAGCCTACAACCTGGACGGCTATAACCTCCAGGCATCGAGCGAGGCCGGGATGCTGGCCAGCGTGTCGCGTGCGTACCAGTCGAAGCAATGGATCGTCGCGACGGTCTGGAGCCCGCACTGGCTGTTCCAGAAGTGGCAGATGCGTTACCTGAAGGACCCGAAGGGCACGCTGGGCGGTGAAGAGCAGATCCACGCATTCGCGTCGAAGAAGTTCGCGGGCAAGTTCCCGCGCGCCGACGTGTTCTTCAAGCACCTGAAGCTAACGCTGGCCGACGTCGAGGCGATCGAATTGGAAGGCAACAGCACGAACGACTACGCGACCGCCGCGAAGAAGTTTGTCGACGCCCATCCGGAGAAGCTGAAGGCATGGCTGCAGCAGTAAAGCCACGCGCCGGTCATGCGGACGACGCGATCCGCGTCGTTCACGCAAGCCGGGCGCGTGTGCCGGCCGATATCGGCGGCCGGGGCCGTCACGACGGCGCCGGCCTTGCAATGTGCGGTACAGGCAGTCCACGCAGCACGTAACGAATCGCGTCGCGGAGTCACAAGTGAACGAGAACGCCCGATTTTTTGCCGAAACGCTCCAGAGCCGGGATCCGGTGATCGCATCGGAAATCGCATTGGAGCTGCGTCGCCAGCAGACGCAGATAGAACTGATCGCGTCCGAAAACATCGCGTCCGCGGCGGTGCTGGAAGCACAGGGCACCGTGTTGACGAACAAGTACGCGGAAGGTTATCCGTCGCGCCGGTACTACGGCGGTTGCGACCACGTCGACCGGATCGAGGCGCTCGCGATCGATCGCGCGTGCGCGCTGTTCGACGCGAGCCACGCAAACGTGCAGCCGCATTCGGGCGCGCAGGCCAACGGCGCGGTGATGCTCGCGCTCGTCAAGCCAGGCGACACGGTGATGGGGATGTCGCTCGATGCAGGCGGCCACCTGACGCACGGCGCGCGCCCCTCGCTGTCGGGAAAGTGGTTCAACGCCGTGCAGTACGGCGTGAGCCCGGACACGCTGCGCATTGATTACGACGACGTGCGCCGGCTCGCGCAGCGCCATCGTCCGAAACTGATCATCGCCGGCTATTCCGCGTATCCGCGCGCGCTCGACTTCGCCGCGTTCCGCGAGATCGCGGACAGCGTCGATGCGAAGCTGATGGTCGACATGGCGCATATCGCCGGCATCGTCGCAGCGGGCCGGCATCAGAACCCGGTGCCGTTCGCCGATGTCGTGACGTCGACCACCCACAAGACGCTGCGCGGCCCGCGCGGCGGCTTCATCCTGACGAACCACGCCGACATCGCGAAGCAGATCAACTCGGCGGTCTTTCCCGGGTTGCAGGGCGGCCCGCTGATGCATGTCGTCGCCGGAAAGGCGGTGGCCTTCGCGGAAGCGCTGCGCCCGGAGTTCACCCGCTATATCGACCGGACGCTGCGCAACGCGCAGACGCTCGCGCAGGTGCTGACGGCCGGCGGCCTGACGCTCGTCACCGGCGGCACCGACAACCACTTGCTGCTGGTCGACCTGCGCGCGCGGCGCATCACCGGCATGCAGGCCGAGAAGGCGCTGGAGCGTGCCGGCATCACCTGCAACAAGAACGGGATTCCGTTCGATACGGAAAACCCGACCGTCGCGTCCGGAATCCGGCTCGGCACGCCGGCCGGCACGACGCGCGGCTTCGGCCCCGCGGAGTTCGAGCAGATCGGCGACATGATCCTCACGGTCCTGGCGGCGCTCGAGCGCAATCCGGACGGTGATAAGGCGGTCGAGCGCGCGGTCCGGACCAGCGTACGCGACCTGTGCAACCAGTTTCCCATCTACGCGCATGCGGAGGCATTTGCCTGATCGCCGGCACCGGATCGGACGGACATGTGGTTCGAACCGCATGACGAATCGAACGGCGTGGCTGCGCGGAACCCGCGCGGCGCGCGCCGATGTTTTATCGAATGGCCGGTTTCCTGACATACGGCGGGAACCTGGCGCACCCACTTGAATGAGGAATCCAAATGAGCTTCGAGGGCGTACACACACCGCTGGTCACCCCGTTCGACGCGGACGGCGAAATCGATCACGCACTGCTGGGCCGGCATGCGGCCGATCTCGCCGGCCGCGTGTCCGGCCTCGGCATCGGCGGCACGACCGGCGAATACTATGCATTGAGCTTCGACGAGCGCGTGCGCACGTTCGATACGGTCGCGGCCGCGGCCGGCGGCAAGACGTTCCTGACCGCGGGCATCAACGCGACGACGACGAAGGAAGTGCTGCGTCTCGGCCGTGAAGCGAAACGCGCGGGGCTGGACGCGCTGCTGGTGGCGGCGCCGTATTACGCGCAGCCGACGCAGCAGGAACTGCTCGCGCACCTGCTCACGATCGACGACGCGCTCGACATGCCGATCATGCTATACAACTTCCCAGCCCGCACCGGCACCGAAATCGGCGACGGGATTCTCGAGACGCTGCTCGAGCGGAAGAATTTCGTCGCGATGAAGGAGAGCACCGGCGACATCGCGCATCTGCATCACCTGTCGACGCATTTCAGCGGCCGGCTCGTGGTGAGCTGCGGGATGGACGACCAGGCGCTCGAGTTCTTCGCGTGGGGGGCGCGCAGCTGGGTCGGCGGCGCGTCCAACTTCCTGCCGGAAGCGCACACCGACCTGTTCGACGCCTGCGTGACGCGCGGCGATTTCGCGACCGGCCGCAAACTGATGGCGCAACTGCTGCCGGTGCTCGAATTGCTCGAGCGCAGCGGCAAGTTCATTCAGTACGTGCGTTACGGCTGCGAGCTGGCCGGCTTGCCGGTCGGCGTCGCACGCGCACCGCTCGGCGCGCTGTCGGGCGACGAGCGCGACGCGTTCGCGAAGCTTGTGCAGCCGCTGCTGCGCGACCGTCGGTAATCCATCATGGGCTCGAATCTGGAATTTGCGCGGTTACCGGCGGCGGACGGGATGAACGGCTGGTGGGAAAGCCTGACGCCGGCGCCTGACGCCCGGACCGTCACGTCCGACGGCCGGTTTGACTGGGTCGTGGTCGGCGGCGGCATTACCGGCCTGTGCGCGGCGCGCCGGCTCGCGGAGCTGGCGCCTGGTGCGTCGATCGCGCTCGTCGAGGCCGACCGGATCGGCCGCACGACGTCCGGGCGCAATTCCGGATTCTTCGTCGACCTGCCGCACGACATCAGCAGCGAAAGCTACTCGCGCAGCATCGACGAAGATCGCGCCGACGTGCGGTTTCAGCGGCACGGCATCGACTATGTGCGCGCGATCGTGCGGCGCTTCGGCATCGATTGCGACTGGCGCGACGACGGCAAATTTCACGCGGCGGTCAACAAGAAGGGCACCGTCGCGCTCGCGCATTTCGCCGACGGCCTGTCGCGTATCGGCGAAGCGTTCGAATGGCTCGACCAGCCGGCGATCCGGGCCGTGACAGGTACCGACTTCTACACGGGCGCGTTGTTCACGCCGGGTTGCAGTACGGTGCAGCCGGCTGCGCTGATGCGCGGGCTCGCGGCCACGCAGCCGGACAACGTGACGGTGTTCGAGTTCAGCCCGGTCACGCGGATCGAGCCGCGCGGCGACACGCGCGTGCTGCATTTCGCCGGCGGAACGATCGTCGCGAAGCAGGTGATCCTGTGCACGAACGCGTACGCAGCGACGTTCGGTATGCATTCGAACGGCTTGCTGCCGGTCTACACGTTCGCGTCGCTTACGCGCCCGATGAATGCCGACGAAGTCGCGAAGCTCGGCGGCACGCGCTCGTGGGCGGTGATTCCGGCCGATCCGATGGGGACGACGGTGCGGCGCTTGATCACCGATCGCATCTGCGTGCGCAACCATTTCGCGTTCCGGCCGGACGTGAAGGTGTCGTCGGCGGACCTCGCGAAGGCGCGGCATCTGCATCAGCGCTCGTTCGAACGCCGCTTCCCGATGCTCGGCGGCGTCGAGCTCGAATATACGTGGGGCGGGCCTCTGTGCCTGTCCGCGAACAACGGCGCGCTGTTCGGCAAGCGCGAAGACGGTCTTTACGAGGCGATCGGCTGCAACGGCCTCGGGCTGAGCCGCGGCTCGTCGTCCGGCAAGCTGATCGCCGAATACGCGCTCGGCGAATCGAACAGCCTCGTGCAGCAGTTGCTGAAGCAGCCGCATCCGCGTCCGCTGCCGGTTCGGCCGCTTGTCGACCTGGCCGTGTCGGCGACGATCTGGGCGAAGGAATTCTCGGCCGGTGCCGAGCTTTGATTATTGAGGAAACGACATGACGACCCATCAGGATTGGAAGCAGAAGGCGAATGCGTTGTCGCTCGACGGCCGCGCGTTCATCGCGGGCGAGCGCAGTGCGGCGGCGTCGGGCGAGACGTTCGCGACACTCAACCCGGCGTCGGGCAACGTGCTCGCCGAAGTGGCGCGCTGTAGCGAACGCGACGTCGATCGCGCGGTCGCGGCCGCGCGCGAAGCGTTCGAGTCGGGCGTCTGGTCGAAGGCCGCACCCGCGCATCGCAAGGCGGTGCTGCTGCGCGTCGCGCAGCTGATCGACGCGCACACGGAGGAACTCGCGCTGCTCGAGGCGCTGGAAGCCGGCAAGCCGATCGGCGAATGCCTGGGGCTCGACATTCCCGAGTCGGCCGCGTGCATCCGCTGGCATGCGGAAGTGACGGACAAGTGCTACGACGCGTTGTCGCCGTCCGGCGCCGGCGTCGTCAGCATGATCACGCGCGAGCCGATCGGCGTCGTCGGCGCGGTGCTGCCGTGGAATTTCCCGGCGCTGATGCTCGCATGGAAAATCGGCCCCGCGCTGTCGGTGGGCAATAGCGTGGTCGTGAAGCCGGCCGAGCAGACGTCGCTGTCGACGCTGCGCATCGCCGATCTCGCGCTGGAAGCCGGCGTGCCGCCGGGCGTGTTCAGCGTCGTCACCGGGTTCGGGGCCGAGGCTGGCGAGGCGATCGGCCGCCATCCTGACGTCGATCTCGTCGCGTTCACCGGCTCGACCGCAACCGGCAAGCGCTTCCTGCACTACTCGGCCGATACGAACCTGAAGCGCGTCGTGCTCGAGTGCGGCGGTAAGAACCCGCAGTTGATCCTGCCGGACGTCGCGAACCTCGATGCAGTGGCCGAACAGGCGGTCTCCGCCGCGTTCTGGAACATGGGCGAGAACTGCAGCGCGGGTTCGCGGATTCTCGTACCGTCGAGCCGCAAGGCGGAACTGCTGGAAAAGATGCAGGCCGTGCTCGCCGGCTGGAAGACCGGCGATCCGCTCGACCCGGACGTGAAGCTCGGCGCACTGATCGAGCAGAAGCACTACGATAAGGTGCTCGGCCATATCGAGAAGGCGAAGGCCGAAGGCGCACGCGTGGCGTGCGGCGGCCGCGCGATCCTGACCGAAACCGGCGGCTGGTTCGTCGAGCCGACGATCTTCGACCAGGTGACGCCGGAGATGAGCATCGCGCGGGACGAGGTATTCGGGCCGGTCGTGTGCTTCATCGAATACGACGACGTCGACGATGCGGTGCGCATCGCCAATGATACGTGCTACGGGCTCGCCGCGTCGCTGTGGACCGACAACGTGAACAGTGCGCACAAGGTCGCGGCGCGGATTCGCGCGGGGACGGTCACGGTGAACTGCTTCGGCGAGGGCGACCTGTCGACGCCGTTCGGCGGCTTCAAGCAGTCGGGGTTCGGTGGCCGCGACAAATCCGTGTACGCACACGATCAATACTGCGAACTGAAGACCACGTGGCTGAAGCTCGACTGAGAGCCCCGGCAGCACCTTCGCATTTGTCCGCCCAAATCATAGATGCGGGAGCGGTAGAAGTGGACGGGGGGGCTAGTCGGCATGAGCATCTATCGAAGCCCGGCGTGAATGGAACGTGAACTGTCTCGTGATTGTGCCGTAGACGCCTGACTAGCCTCGCTAATGAGTTCCATCTCGTTCTATGACGTTGCGGGAGCAGCGTTACAACCACGATTCCGCTCGCGCAGGGCCAAGTATATTTATTCAACGACCGTGGTGACGCAGGCGATACAGATCCCTGCCATGGCCGAGTACAAAGGGTACGGTCGATCATCATCCGGCGGGAACCGCAACGGCGCTGCTTTCGTGATTGGAAAGGTTGTTGGAGGCGGAGAGTGGCGATGGTTCGACCCGCTGTCATCCGAGAGGGAGATAATTGAGCCTGCTAAGGTAGTGCCGGAGGCGGACAAGGTAGGACGGGCGACAAGCGCCGCGCTGGGATGGCATACATGAAATTTTGTCCCGCTAGTATGCGGAAATGAAGCGAACGAAGCAATCTCGTGCGTGGATGCTCGGGCATTGCGTCTGTCGTGGCGATATCAACCAGAAACTTGTTGCGGAACCGTCCCAGCGAGGTACGTATGCGTTTTCGGAAGCGAGTTGGATGGCGCGCCACCCGGAATCGATAGGCGTACCGGCGCGGATTTTTCCTACTGAAGAATGCGTCTTGCGGTCTCCATAATTGCTTCCAACAATTGGGCTCAGGCGTTCACAAGCTGAATGGCACCATCGTGACGATGGTCCGGCGATGGCGCGTTGCCGCAGGTAGGTGACTCGCAACCTGTAGCGTCCTGGTTCTGAACGCTTCAGCGTACGATGGAAGTCTCCGTCTTTCCGAGCGAGGCGACCGGCCGGCCGCAGCTCTACAACGAAGGTCGGATTTTAGAGTGATGCCATGTTGAAAAAGCAGATGTTTTCAGACCGTCTCCTCGCGCAGATGCCGTCACTCCGGGCACTTCGGTGTTTCGTCACGGCGGCGCGATACGAAAGCTTCACTCAGGCGGCCGAGGTGCTGTGTGTGACGCAGGCGGCGATTAGCCGACAAATTAAGGAACTCGAGGACTCGCTGGACGTCGCCCTGTTCGAACGTACCGGCAGGCATATTGCTTTGACTGATGCCGGACGAATCCTTTACAACGCGTCGTATCTGTCGATTATGAACATCGCAGAGGCGGCGGAGGCAGTGCGCCGGACCGACAAGCTCGCCTTGGTGGTATGCGTGTCACACACATTCTCGGCGCTCTGGTTATCGCCTCGGCTCCCCGCGTTTCGCCAGCAGTTTCCCGATTTCCGGCTGCATGTGATGGTGACCGAGCATTTTATGGAGTTGGACGGGCTCATTGAGCCCGATGTCATCATCACGAAAAATCCGCCGCGCGAGCCGGAATTCGAAGTCGAACCGTTGTTCCATGACATCGTTTATCCGGTTTGCAGCCCGTCCTTCCACGATAGGTATTTTCGAGGACAGTCATTGAAGCCCTTAGACCTGCTCGCCAGCCCAACGCTGAATTTGTCACTCCTCGGTAGAGCGCAGGTATGTGAGCACGTGGATTGGCGCGTATGGCGAAACTGGTTCCAGCAAGGGGATGGCACTGACGGGCAGGTCGAAAACAAGCACTTCGAGAGCAACGACTATCGGCTGCTCGTTGCCCAAGCCGAGGCTGGCGAGGGTACGCTGCTTGGTTGGCATCACTTGCTGCATCATCAAATTGACCAAGGCCGGCTAATTCGGCCGGTGCCCGACGTGCTGACGTTTCACGATCGTCATCATTATCTGATTACACATCGCAATTCACGAGCTCGGCCGGAGTATCACCAGTTTCGAAGCTGGTTGAACGACGAAGTCGAGGCGATGATGCACGGTTGGCTCGACACAAGCGCGTCGTCTGGCGCTAGCAGTTGAAGAAGTTGAATGAGAAGCGGACGAACCGGCTCGACAGGCACCGGAAATACTTGATTCTTTGGACGGCAATTACACGGGCAGTTCCATGGTTAGCCACTCCATCGACACTGGGAGCAGAGATTCGAAACAGATCCGTTTCGGGATCGTCTTACTACCCAATTTCACTCTGACCGCATTCTCCGGATTTGTCGATTTGCTGAGGTTGGCGAGCGACGAAGGTGATTTGAGTCGCCCGGTCCGTTGTTCCTGGACGATCGTCGGCGAAAGTCTCGTACCAGTGCGTGCGAGTTGCGGCATTCAAGTCGCCCCTTGGGTGACTTTTGACCACGCTGTTACGTTCGATTACGTCGTCGTAATCGGTGGGTTGTTGCATTCGGGGCCGCCAGCTGGTGACGCAACGCTCGCATTTATCCGCGCAATGGCGGAAGCATCGGCCACGCTTGTGGGGATTTGTACCGGTGCGTTCGCACTGATGCGGGCCGGTACAATGAACGGACACCGTATCTGCGTCAGTTGGTTTCACTATTGGGATTTCGTCGAGCGTTTTCCGGGAGCTGATGAGCGCAATATTGTTGCAGATCGACTATTTGTGATCGATAGACGCCGCATTACGTGTTCGGGTGGGCGTGCTTCGATTGACGTTGCTGCAGCTATTCTGTTGCGCCACGTCGACGCGACAATAGTACGAAAGGCTCTTCGCATTCTGCTCGTGGACGATGCACAGAAGGGTAATGCACCGCAACCTCATCCCCCGGGTCTGGCGCCCGCGGCGCATCCGAAGGTCCGCCGTGCGGTCCTCCTGATGGAGCAACATGTCGGCCAACCGCTTGGTCAACCGGAACTGGCGCGCAGGCTCGAAGTGTCGGTTCGGCACCTCGAACGGCTATTCGTTGTTGAAACCGGGACGACGCCTCGCGCTTATTGGAGACATATCCGAATCCGGATGGCGTCGTGGCTGCTGACGAGTTCCGATCGGACTATCGCGGATATTGCGATGTCGTGTGGGTTTTCGGACGCGTCGCACCTCGGCAGGGAGTTTCGGAAAGAATTCGATGTTTCGCCGAACGTTTATCGTGCGACGCGGCTGGCAAACATTCAAACAACGCCCGATATTTAGAGGCATTCTGCAGCTAACCTCACGCATATACCTGATGGCCGCAACGAAGCCCTCGATTCGCTGCTTGGCTAGCCAGATGGTTTTTACACCAGGCTCACCATCGCCTTCGCGCGAGGAGGCCGTCGAGCGTGGCGACGAGCCGTACCACTTCATTCAGTTGTGGCGGGTTGTCGGTCGGGCTCTTCTTGTTGAAGATTAAGGCCGCCTTCCGTTTGTCGGGCTCAAACAGCAGTCCGGCAGCGAGGCCCGGGCAAGTGCGGCCTAATCTCGGGAGACGTGGAATGCGCCGCGCCACCGCCATGAACACCACTAGAACCGGCAGGACGAGCGACGTAGCAGGCTGGGCGCCGACGGGGCTAGATCGCCCGGCTCGCAGCGTAGCGCTTCGACGTGGCCGACGGCAGTTCGCCGAACATCGCGCGATAGTCCTGCGCGAAGCTGCCCAGGTGCCAGAAGCCCCACTTGGTGGCGGCGGACGTGACGGAATCGCCGAGCCGGAGCTCGCGGCGCACGTGATTCAGGCGCACGGCCCGCAGGTACGCAATCGGGTTCAGGTTCAACGTGTCGTGGAACGCGTACTGCGCGGTGCGCCGGCTGATGCCGAGCTGCACGCACAGTTCGGCGATCGACAGCGGGCAGGTCGATGGGTCCTGGAGCCGTTCCTGCACCGCGTTGACCAGCGACCAGTACTTCGCCGTTCGCGCGGTCTGCACGCCAGCCTCGGGCGCGGCGGCCGTCATCACTTCCGAGATCGCGTATAGCACGGTGCGCTCCAGCAGCGCGATCCGGTCCTGCGTCGCCACGTCGTCGATGCGCGGGCCGCGTGCCGCGGCGGCCAGCGTCTGGCGCAGCAGGTCGCGCAGATGGTCGGCCACATGGGGCGCCATCGGGATCACCGGCGAAAGGGGTTGCGCGCGCAACGACGCGGCCACCGTGCGCATCGCCTGCGTCGACAGTTTTTCGGGCTCGATCTCGACATTCACGAGCACGTGCCGGTCGGGCGAGTAGAACTCGAATCGCGGCCGGCTCGAGAACACGTGCAGGCTGTCGCGCACGCTCTTCTCGCCGCACAGGCGCGCATGGCCTTCCAGTTCGAGCGGCACGGCCACGGCGATCCGCTCCGACGGCACCGCGCCTTGCTGCAGGATGACCTTGTCGAGGTTCTCGACAAGCAGCTTGATGCCGCCCAGCGACACGATCGACGACCAGCCGTGAAAAAGCCCGCCCGAGATCTGCGTGTAGTTCATGTTCCAGCCGTCGAACGAACGCGCCTGCTCCTCCACGTCGGTAAACGCGCAGAACGCGACCGTACGCACGAACAGCGGGTCGCGAGAGAAATCGCTCGGATGGGCAGGCAGCGTCATCGGGGCGGGAAGGGGCGGTCCGGATCGATTCATTGTAGCCGCTCGCCCGGCCGGTCAAAAAGCCGCGCGCCGGCACGGCCTCGAAAAAACCCTCGCTTGCCGAAATCCGATAGTGAAAAGCCTGTCGACGCCCTACCTTTGGCATGACACCAACGCTGGAGCGACGTCGATGGAACTTCCCCGTGGCGGATTCTGGAGAAACTGGGTCGGCAATCAGTCGTGCGTGGCCGCGCACCTGGCATCGCCGACCAGCGAGGCCGAGATCGCGGAACTGGTGCACGCCGCAACACGCCAGGGCAAGCAGGTCCGCTGCGCGGGGTCGGGCCACTCGTTCACGCCCGTCGTCGCGACGAGCGGGTTGCTGCTGTCGCTGCAGGACTATCAGGGTATCGTCGACGTCGATCAGGGCCGCAAGCGCGTGACGGTGAAGGCCGGCACCAGGCTGAACGCGGTGACGCGTCACCTGAAGGCGGTCGGCCTGTCGCTCGTCAACCAGGGCGACATCGACTCGCAGGCGATCGCCGGCGCGCTCGCCACCGGCACGCACGGCACGGGCGCGACCCTGAGCAACCTGTCGTCGCAGGTCGTCGGGATGCGCATCGTGCGCGCCGACGGGTCGATCATGACCGTCAGCGACCGGCAGGATCTCGACCTGCTGCATGCGATCCAGGTGAATATCGGCATGTTCGGCGTGGTGTCGGAGCTGACGCTGCAGGTGACCGATGCGTTCTGGCTGCACGACCGCGTGTGGCGCGAGGATTTCGACGCGCTGATGGAGCAGTACGACGAACTGGCCGCGAAGCACCGGCATTTCGGTTTCTTCTGGTGCCCGACCTCCGCTAGCCGCGAGCTGTACTGCCTGCCCGACACCACGAAGGTGTCGAAGTCGAAGAAGGACTACGACGTGTGCGAAATCAAGGTGATGGATCTCACCGACGCGCGCACGTTCCATGAGGGCGAGCACGAGAAGATCGCGTACAGCTCGGAGGTGTATGCGATCCACTACGTGCCGAACTTCCACGAACTCGAGTACGCGGTGCCCGCACAGCACGGCAAGGAAGCGTTGGGCCGCGTGCGCGAATTGATCCTCACGAAGCACCGCGACTGCATTTTCCCGGTCGAATACCGCTTCACGAAGGGCGATCCCGCGTGGATCAGCCCGTTTCACCAGCAGGACAGCGTGACCATTTCGTGCTCGGGCGGACCGAACGGCGTCGATTACTGGCCATTCCTGAAGGACGTCGACGATATCCTGCGCGACTACGACGCACGCCCGCACTGGGGCAAGCTGCATTTCACGAACCGCGACGACGTCGATCGCTGGTTCCCGAAGGCCGAGGCGTTCCGCGCACTGCGTCGCAGCGTGGACCCCGAAGGCGCTTTCCTCAACGATCATCTTCGGACGCTGTTCAGTTGAGCATACCGAACGAACCAGACGGGAGAACGACACATGAATGTCAGGATTGACGGCCGGCTGGCCGGCAAGGTCGCCATCGTGAGCGGCGGCGCGGGCGGATGCGGTGGCGCGGCATCCGAACTGTTCGCCGCACAGGGCGCGAAGGTCGCGATCGTCGACCGCGACGGCGACGCCGCCGAAACGCTCGCCGCGCGGCTGCGCGACGCCGGCTTGCAGGCGATCGGCCTCGGCGCGGACGTGTCGAAACAGGCGGACGTCCGGCAGGCGGTGGAGGCCGCGCGCAAGCAGTACGGCAACGCGGACATCCTGTTCAATCACGCCGGCACGCTGATCGTCAAACCGTTCCTCGACATCGAGGAGTCGGAATGGGACTGGCTGATGGGCGTGAACGTGAAGAGCATGTTCCTGATGACGCAGGCCGTGCTGCCGCAGATGCTGGAAAAAGGGCGCGGCAGCATCGTCTGCACGTCGTCGATCTCGGCGGTCTGCGCGACGCCGGGCGAGGTGCTGTACGACGCGACCAAGGGCGCATGCCACATGTTCGCGCGGGCGATCGCGGTCGAGTACCGCGACCGCGGCATTCGCTGCAACGCGCTGGCGCCGGGTTTCATCCGCACGCCGCACGGGATGCGTGAACTCAGGGATCTGCAGGCGATGGGTGTCGACGCGACCGAAGCGGCGATTGCGCAGCAGCAGGGCCGGTTGTGCGAGCCGGCGGAAGTCGCGGCGGCGGCGCTGTTCCTCGCGTCCGACGAGTCGAGCTTCGTGAATGGCGCCCATTTGTTCGTCGACAACTGCTTTTCCGCCGTCTGAGGCTGCCTGAGGCCGCGCGGTACGGAAAGTCGCAAGCCACCGAAGGGCAGGTG
The DNA here is from genome assembly GCF_015712225.1 of Burkholderia sp. 9775_39. Taxonomy (NCBI): domain Bacteria; kingdom Pseudomonadati; phylum Pseudomonadota; class Betaproteobacteria; order Burkholderiales; family Burkholderiaceae; genus Burkholderia; species Burkholderia sp. 9775_39. The sequence continues at coordinate 33,515 of NZ_JACCQC010000047.1, forward strand.
TCGCGCCTGCGTACTGAATAGGCAACCCGGATCGAAGGTTCCGCAGCGAGGCGGACTTTCGATTCTTTGCATGCGCGCCGCGCGGGGCGTCCTAGCGGGATGTCGCAATCCTTCTATCTGAACGCGGGCGGCTCTGATGGAATGCGAAGGCCGAATCACCATGCAGCCGGCATTTCGCGGTCAGTCCATCACTTTCTTTTGGTCAATCATCATGTTCAATCGCACCACCAGCACCGTTGCCCACGTCGATCCGGAACTTTTTGCAGCGATCGAGCAGGAAAACCGCCGCCAGGAAGATCATATCGAGCTGATCGCGTCGGAAAACTACACGAGCCCGGCCGTGATGGCCGCGCAGGGTTCGCAGCTCACGAACAAGTACGCGGAAGGGTATCCGGGCAAGCGCTACTACGGCGGTTGCGAGTACGTGG
>NZ_JACCQC010000048.1:0-30051 GCF_015712225.1 Burkholderia sp. 9775_39
CCCCCGGACCCATCATGAACGACTCGATCGAACCCGTCGCCCCGCCGCCCGCCGCCGAAGCGGCCACCGTGGCCGCAGCCGTGCCGCCCGCCGCGCGCGGCGCCGCCTCCGATACACCGCCGCCCCGCCGCGGCCGCAAGCTGGCCGTGCCGCTCGCGGCCGTCGCGCTCGCCGCCGCGCTGCTCGCGCTCGGCATCGTGCCGCGGATCGATGCACGCGCCGCGCAGCGCGCGCAGGTCGCCGCGCAGCAGGCGCTGCCGGTGTCGGTCGTCATGCCCGGCGCGGCGCCGGCCGACCAGACGCTGACGTTGCCCGGCTCGGTGATGCCGTATGCGGACGCGTCGATCTATGCGCGCACGAGCGGCTATATCGCGCACTGGAGCGCCGATCTCGGCGCGCACGTGAAGGCCGGCCAGACGCTCGCGCAGATCTCGGCGCCCGATCTCGATGCGCAGCTGCGCCAGGCGCGTGCGGACGAAGCGAGCGCGCAGGCGAACTACGACTATGCGAAATCGACCGCGCAGCGCTGGCAGGACATGCTGAAAACGCAATCGGTGTCGCAGCAGGACACCGACACGAAGGTCGCGGACATGAACGCGAAGCGCGCGATGCTCGCGTCCGCGCAGGCGAACGTCGCGCATCTTGCCGAACTCGTGTCGTACGAGTCGGTCACCGCGCCGTTCGACGGCGTGATCACCGCACGCAACGTCGACGTCGGCACGCTCGTGACCGCGGGCGGCACGCCGGGCAGCCCGGGCCTGTCCGGCGAACTGTTCCATCTCGAACAGACGAACACGCTGCGCGTGTTCGTCGACGTGCCACAGGACAGCGCGACCGGCGTGTCGGCCGGCACGTCCGTCTACCTGACGACGCCACAGTATCCGGGCCGGCACTTTGCCGCGCAGGTCGCGCGCAGCGCGGGCGCGATCGATCCCGTCACGCGCACGCTGCGTGTCGAGATCGACGTCGACAACCGCGACGGCGCGCTGATGCCCGGCGCGTATGCGCAGGCGCATCTCGTCGTGCCGAGCGCGGCGCCGGCGCTTGAACTGCCGGTCAGCGCGCTGCTGTTCCGCCCGAACGGCGTGCAGGTCGCCACCGTCGGTGCGAACGGACGTACGGCGCTGAAGACCGTGCAGATCGGGCGGGATTTCGGCATGCGCGTGGAGATCGTCGCGGGGCTCGCGGCGGCCGATCGCGTGATCGACAACCCGGGCGATGCGATCACGGCCGGAGAAGCCGTGAAGATCGTGTCGACTTCGCACGATGCGGCGCCGGTTGCGGCTTCATCCGCTTCATCCGCTTCGTCCGCTCTGCCCGCGCAACCGGCCTCCACGGTCAGTGCACGCGACGTGCCGCCGGTACACGCGGCCGGTGCCGCGCCGGCTGCGTCAACACTCGCTCCCGCGCCCGCCCACGGCTGACCCATCGACGACCACCCATGAGATGCCTGCCATGCGTCTTCCTCATCCGCTCCCGTTCGCTCGCCGCATCGTCGCGCTCGGCGCCGTCGCCGCACTGACCGCCTGCTCGACGCTGCCACGCTATTCGCCGCCCGCCGTCGCGGTGCCCGCGCACTATGCAGGCGCACCGGCAGCACCTGCCGAACAAACCGGCTGGCACGTCGCGATGCCGGCCGACGCCGCCGCGCGCGGCGCCTGGTGGACCGTCTTCGACGATGCCGATCTGAACGCGCTCGAAGCGCGCGTCGACGTGTCGAACCAGACGGTGAAGAAAGCCGTCGCCGATCTGCAGCAAGCCCGCGCGATGGTCGACTATCAGCACGCCGGGTTCCTGCCGACGATCACGGCCGGTGCCGCGCAGAGCCGCGCGCGCGTGTCGCAGAACCGGCTCGGCTCGTCGCTCGCCGGCAAGACGACGCCCGACTACCAGGTCGGCGTGGCCGCGAGCTGGGAGCCCGACCTGTTCGGCCGCGTGCGCGACGCGGTGACCGGCGCGCAGGCGAACGCCGCCGCGAGCGCGGCCGACCTGCAGGCCGTGAAGCTGTCGGTCACGGCCGAACTCGCGACCGACTATTTCGCGCTGCGCTCGCTCGACACGCAGAAGCAACTGCTCGACGACACGGTGCATGCGTACGCGGACGCGCTGACGCTGCTCAAGCAGCAACTCGCGGCCGGTGCGATCGACGCGTCGGCGGTCGCGCAAGCCGAGACGCAGCTCGAATCGACCCGCACGCAGGACACCGACATCGATGCGTCGCGTGCGCAGTTGCAGCACGCGATCGCGACGCTCGTCGGCGAAAGCGCGTCGACGTTCGCGCTGCCGCCGCACGTACAGCCGTTCCACGTGCCGGCCATTCCGGCCGGCGTGCCGTCGCAACTGCTGGAGCGGCGGCCCGACATCGCGGCGGCCGAGCGTCGCGTCGCGGCCGCGAACGCGCAGATCGGCGAGGCGCGGGCCGCGTTCTTCCCGGATCTCGTGCTGTCGGCGAGCGCCGGCCTCGAAAGTTCGTTCTTCGCGCCGTGGCTCGCCGCGCCGAGCCTGTTCTGGTCGCTCGGCCCGCAACTCGCCGGCACGCTGTTCGACGGCGGCCGCCGCAGCGCGTCGCTGCGCGACGCGCATGCGCAATACGACGGTGCGGTCGCCGACTACCGGCAAACCGTGCTCGTCGCGTTCCAGCAGGTCGAGGATCAGTTGTCCGCGCTCGATGCGCTCGCGTCCGAGGCCGGCAGCCAGCAGCGCGCGACCGACGCGGCCGACCTGTCGCTGCGGCTGACGACGAATCGCTTCAACGCGGGCGCCGTCAGCTATCTGGACGTGGTGACCGCGCAGACGATCGCGCTGACGAACCGGCGCACGGCCGATCAGATCGACGCGCGCCGGATCGAGGCCGAAGTCGGGTTGCTGAAGGCGCTGGGTGGTGGCTGGCAGGTGAGCGCGAGCGCTGGCTCAGGCGCGGAATCGAACGCTAGCAAGAAGGAACCTGCAGCGGCCGGTTGAAATAGGTTCACGGGCTTCATGACCGGTCTTTCTGCTATCTCGGTCGGCCCTTGATTTCAATGCCGTTTATCGTGGCAGCCTGACCTGTGCAAAACGAAGGTTGTCACGGGCCTGCTCGCCGTCTGTGTTTCCAGCCCGTCATCGACGGGGCCGTCACCACGAAAACGTCATGCGGAGGGCTCTCCGATCGAATGAACTCGGCTGCCCTTTGATTATTTTGTTCCGCAGCGTCCAGATCAACAGGAGGATCAGCGCCATCCCAAATGCAATCGACCCTCGCTTCGAATCCGGGGTTACGCCAGATGCCGCCTTCGATTCTAGCGACAACCAAACCCTGTTGGGCGGCCCGCTCGCAAACATCGACTGCCGCCTCTGTAGTGAGCTTCATCACAATACTGCCAGCCAGGAGAAAAAAATCGTCCGACGAATCGTATACGCGGTGATGATCAATATTCATCATGTTCATTTCCAGTTTATCGGCGCACGCGCGGAATTGAACAGCGACGCGAAGGCACACGCGACAGCCGCCCGGCCCGATCCCGCCATTACGCAGCCGTCGGCCGGTTGAACATGAGCACGAACCGCGTGCCGCGCGCGTCGCTTTCGACCTGCGCGGTGCCGCCGTGCAGCTCCATCACCGAGCGCACGATCGCGAGGCCGAGCCCGGCCGTGCCGCCCGGTGCACCGCCGCTGCGCGCGGGATCACCGCGCACGAACCGGTCGAAGATCCGCGGTAGCAATGCAGGATCGATCGGCTCCCCCGGATTCTCGACGACGACGCGTACTGCATCCGGCGTTTCGTCGACGGCGAGCGTGATGACGCCGCCGGCCGGCGTGTAACGCAGCGCGTTCGCGAGCAGGTTGCCCACGGCCCGACGAAACAGTTCGACATCGGCCGTCAGCTGCCCCTGCCCGTCGACGCGCAACGTCGAACCCGCTTCGTCGGCGAGCCCCTCGAAATACTCGGCGATGCGCTCGAGTTCGTCGCGCACGTCGAACGCGCGCTGCCGCGTGACGAAGCTCGGATGCTCGGCGCGCGCGAGAAACAGGACGTTCTCGATCATCCGCGCGAGACGGTCGTATTCCTCGAGATTCGATTCGAGCAGCGTCTGGTACTCGTCGACCGAACGCGGCCGCGCGAGCGCGACTTCGGTGGCGCCGCGCATGTTGTTCAGCGGCGTGCGCAGGTCATGCGCGAGATCGGCGCTGAATTGCGACAGATGCGCGAACGCCTGCTGCAGGCGGCCGAGCATCGCGTTCTGCGCGTCGACCAGCGCGCGCAGCTCGGGCGGCGCGCGCGACGCGTCGAGCCGCGTGTCGAGCTTGTCGACCGTGATCCGGCCGGTGTTGTCGACGATCTCGCGCAACGGCGCGAGCGCCGTGCGGATCAGCCAGTAGCCGAGCAGCAGCGCGAACAGCGCGCCGAGCCCGCCGGCGAGCTTGAGCCGGTCGCGGTAGCCGTCGAGCAGATCGGCCCGGTCGCGCATGTTGCGCGCGATCGCGATGCGGATCGGCGTGCGGTCGCCGAGCGCGGCCTCGATCACGACGCCGCGCATCGGCGTGCCGCCGTCGGCGGTCCACGTGACGAGCCGGTCGTCCGTGATCCGGTCGTTCGCAGGAACCGGCACCGCGCGTGGCGCAAAGAGCTGCGCGTCGGCCAGCGGCGCCGAAGCGGCTGCCGGCGCGTCGTCGAGTGCGGCGAGCCGGACGTTGTGGCGCGCGAGCACGTCGCCCCCCGCATCGACGACGACCATCGACAGCGCCTCGTTGCCCAGCACCTGGCTCGTCAGCCGCTCCGCGTGCGAGCGAACCGCGTCGAGCGACTCGAGTTCGCCCGCGAGCCGGCGCGTGTGGCGCGCGGCCAGCACGATGTCGAGATCGTCCTGGGTGTTCACCTGCCGCTCGAGGCCCGCATACACGTACGCGCCGACGAGCGCGAACGCGGCCAGCGTGGTCGCGGCGAACGCGAGCGCGAGCGTCGCGGCCAGCGAGCGCGGCCGCGTCATGCGTCGTCCTTCGGTTCGAGCACGTAGCCGACGCCGCGCACGGTATGGATCAGCTTGACCGGGAACGCGTCGTCGATCTTCGCGCGCAGGCGCCGGATCGCGACTTCGACGACGTTGGTGTCGCTGTCGAAATTCATGTCCCACACGTACGACGCGATCTGCGTGCGGCTCAGCACCTCGCCCTGGCGGCGCGCGAGCAGCTGCAGCAGCGAGAATTCCCGCGGCGTCAGGTCGATCCGCGTCGCGCCGCGCTTCACGCGGCGGCGCACCACGTCGATGTCCAGATCGCCGACCGCCAGGTGCTCGGTCTCGCGCGGCGGCCCGCGACGCGCGAGCGTGCGGATCCGGGCGAGCAGCTCGACGAACGCGAACGGCTTCACGAGGTAGTCGTCGGCGCCGAGTTCGAGGCCGTGCACGCGGTCCTGCACGTCGTCGCGCGCGGTCAGGAACAGCACCGGCGTCGTGTGCGTGTCGCGCAGCCGCTTGAGCACGCCCCAGCCGTCGAGCACGGGCAGCATCACGTCGAGCACGATCACGTCGTAACGCTCTTCCTGCGCGAGCATCAGCCCTTCGCCGCCGTCCTTCGCGAGATCGACGCTGAAACCCGACTCCTCGAGCCCCTTCTTCAGGTACGCGCCCGTCTTCGGTTCGTCTTCGACTATCAGGATGCGCATCGCCGGCTCCGTCGCATTCGTGGGGACATGCGGCGATGTTACCGGGAAACGGCGACGCGGCGCCGCTGCGTGCAAGCGCGAATGGCGTAGATGACAAAACCGTAATCAGCCGGTCAGCCTGGCGTGCGGTTGCACGAAAACAGGGACACATTGACATCGCGGGGCGGTTCGGCCGCGCGCGCCAACGCCGGCCGTCCATGCGGTTCATCGCTGTTCGCGCGCGCCGGACGGAACGGCGCGGCCGGCGCCGGTCAGGCTAACGCCGCCGGCTCGCGCAGGGCGGCTCGCTCACCCCGACGCGGGCGACCCAGCCGCGGTAGAACGCGCGGTACTTCAGCACGAGCTTGTCGTACCGGCTGTACGCACCGCCGCCGTCCGGCTTCATCCCGTTCCAGATCCTGACGTCGTACCCCGCCGCCTGCCGGGTCTGGAGCCCGAACAGCAGGTAGTCGATCGCGCGCCGCGGCACGCCGCGGCCTTCCTGATCGAGATCAGCATGTGCATGACGTTCTTGCCGTCGCTCACCGGCGTCACGCACTGGAGCAGCTTGTATTTGACGTCTGCGTCCAGCGCGACGGTCATCACGCATCCGCCCAGGTAGCCGTCGAAGTGCAGGTTCATCTGCGACATGTTCATGCCAAGCGCGCGCGACAGCATGCCGAACGGCCCGAAGAGATCAGGCGCGCTGCGAGCGCGTGGATCGTCACCGCGGTGTTCTCGAGCCCGCGGGAGAACAGAAAGGCCATGAAGGCGAGCACATTCACGGAAGCGCGAATCGCATTCGCGCTGAAACATTTCAACGGCGTGCCAGCGCTGGCCGGCCGCGAACCGCGACACTGACGAATCGAGGAGGCCGCGTGCCCATCCAGGAAGCCTTGCTGAAGATGTCGATGTACGTGTCGCTGGTGCCGATCGTGCCGGGGCCGACCAATACGCTGCTGCTGTCGTCCGGCTTGAAGGTCGGCTTGCGTGGCACCTGGCCGCTGATCGTCGCCGAGGCGCACGCTACGCGATCGCGATTGCCGGATGGGGATTCTTCCTGTCCGCGCTCGCTGGGCGGCCGGCCCTGGCTTTATGACGCGGTCAAGCTCGCGAGTTCCGTCTACATCTTTTTCCTCGCGCTGAAGATGTGGACGCATAAAGCAAGCTGGGCGGCGCGCGGCGCTTCATTGCGCGACGCCGCGCTTCGGAAACCGCATCGCTATGACGAGCCCGCCGTCGGCCGCGTTGACAATTTGCAGCGTGCCGCCGTGATGGCGAACGAGGCGGTGAACGATGGCCAGGCCCAAACCGCTGTGCGAGGTGCCGCCGCGAGCGGGATCGAGCCGGACAAACGGACGCAGCACGCGATCCAGATCAGCCTCGGATACGCCGGGCCCGTGGTCTCGCACCACGAGTTCGTAGTGCTCGCCATGCGCTCGCGTGGTGATCTCCACGGGCGGCTCGCCGTAGGTCAGCGCATTTTCGACGAGGTTCGAGAGCGTGCGGTCGATGTCGACCGCGGGTAGCATGAAGTCGGGCCCCGCGTGAAGATCGAGCGTGACGAGCGCATCCCGGTGCGCCTCGCCGCTCGGACCCAGCGCGTCGGTGTAATCGCGACGGCAATGCGTGTCCACGCTGATCCGCGGCGAGCCTTCGGGGATCTCGCGCGCAAAGTCGAGAAACTGCGTGATGACACGCGACATGGATTCGGTATCGCGCAGAAAACCCTCGCGATCGCCACGATCGGTCAGCAGGTCTGCCCGCACCTGCATGCGTGTGATCGGTGTGCGCAGGTCGTGCGCGATACTCGCCAGCATCACGGCGCGCTCGCGCTCGGCCACGGCCAGCTCGCCGGTCATGTCGTTGAAGTCGCCGATCAGCTCGCGCAATTCGCGCGGCCCGCGCTTGCGCACGATGTTCAGATGGTGGCCGGTGCGATGTTCGCGCGCGGCTGCGGCAAGATCGCGAATGGGGCGATTCAATTGCCACGCAAGCACGACGGCAACCACGATGGCGAACATCAGCGTCAACGCCAGCGCCCCGGTGAAACGGCTCAGCGGCACCTCGGCTTGCGGCAGCACGATGCCACGCGTGCTGCCCGCGGGGAGCACGCGCAGCGTGCCGTCGTCGTCCATTGCCACGTGAGTGCCCGGCGGCAGCACGTGCCGCAATTGCCGTTCGATGGGCCCGTTCGTGTCGTCGCCAAAGCGCCGCGCGTCGGCGGCCGGCAGTTGCTTCAGGTCCACGAACGAAATACCGAGGATGTCCGCCCCGGACCGCTCGCCGTCGCCGCCCCGCCCGTCCATGCCGGCGGCAACCTCCACGACGCGCGAAATATGGAAGGCGGCGAGGCTCGCGCGCGTTCGCTCGATCAACAGCAGCGACGTGAGATGAACCAGCATCAGCAGGCCCACCGTGGTGATGACGAGCCGGCCGAACATCGTATCAAGTGGATTCTTCATCGGCCGGGTTGTCGGGAATGAACATGTAGCCGATCCCGCGCACGGTTTGCAGCCGTCGGGGATTGGACGGGTCGTCCTCGATCAGGCGGCGCAGGCGCCATACCGGCACGTCGATGCCGCGCTCGGTCACTTCGGCATCCGGACCGTGGAGCAATTCGATGAGCCGCGTACGCGAAAGCGTTTCCATGGGGTGCGAGGCCAGCACCTCGAGCAGCGCGTACTCGCCGCCGGTGAGCTTCACGGGCGTGCCTTCGCACAGCAGCGTGCGCGTCGCGAAATCCAGTTCGAAGCGGCCGAACCGGCACGGAGCGGGCTTCTCCTGCACCGCTGTCGTCCGCGGTGGCCCTTGGCGGCGCAGCACTGCCTGGATGCGCGCGAGCAGTTCCTGGGGCATGAACGGCTTGCCCAGATAGTCGTCCGCCCCGAGTTCGAGCCCGAGCACGCGGTCAATGCCGTCGGCGCGCGCGGTCAGCATGATGACGGGAATCGTGTCGCCGCTCGCGCGCAGCTGCTTGAGCGCGGTGAGGCCATCCACGCCCGGCATCATGAGGTCCAGCACGATGATGGCCGGCCGTTCGCGCTCCAGCCGCCGCGCGAGATTCGTTGCATCGTGCAGAACGGAGAACTCGATGCCGCGCTGCTGGAAGAACCTGCGCAGCAGGTCGCGCAGTTCCGCATCGTCGTCGACGAGTAGGACTTGCGGCGCGGAGCCGGGGATGGAAGGTGGGTGCATTTCAGGTATTCAGGGCGGCGTGAGGACGAAATGATGGTAGCCCGGATACGATCTGACTGGCTTTCGAAATATTACTGTGATTTGCGATTCCTAACGGAACCAGCACAAGGGCCGGGCCGCGAGGGTATTACGTATGCCGAAATCCCGATTCTCTTCCCCCTCTCCAGGCGCGTCACTGGACAGTAAGTTTCCGTAAGCACAAAAAAATGCGCCGTCGGTAGCGTTACGCCTTGTCCAGCACCGGCACCGCCAGGTCCCCTGAAGCGTCCGGAGCCGTCCCGTTCTCGCATCGCGCGACATCGCGATGTCCAAACAGGTCAAAGATGAAGACGCCCATTCTCGCGAACCACGCGCACCACCCCATGACGTACAGGCCGCGCCAGCTGTTTGCCGCACTCTCGATCCTTGCGATAGTCGGAACCGCCGGCTGCAACAGGCAAACCGGCGCACCGCCCGGCGGCTTCGCCACGCAGACCGCCCAGGTGGGCGTGCTCTCGCTCGCGCCGCAGCGGATCGTCGAAACGACCGAACTTTCCGGCCGCCTTTCCGCGCAGAAGGTCTCCGACGTACGACCGCAGGTGAGCGGCATCATCCTCAAGCGCTTGTTCGTGGAAGGCAGTGACGTGAAGGCGGGCCAGGTGCTCTACCAGATCGATCCGGCCACCTACCAGGCTGCCTACGACCAGGCACGCGGCACGCTGGAAAACGCCCGCGCCACGCTGGCTTCGGCGAAGACGAAAGCGGACCGCTTCACCGAACTCGTGAAGATCAACGCCGTGAGCAAGCAGGACTACGACGACGCCGTCGCCGCGGTTCGCGCAGACGCCGCGAGCGTCACGGCCGACGAGGCAGCGCTCGAATCCGCGCGCGTGAACCTCGAATACACGCACGTGCGTGCGCCCATCTCCGGACGCATCGGCGCATCGACCGTGACGGAAGGCGCGCTCGTGACCTCGAACCAGACCACCGCGCTCGCCACCATCCAGGCGTTCGACCGGATGTACCTCGACGTCACGCGCCCCAGCACGGAATGGCTGAGGCTTCGCAAGGCCTTCGCTTCCGGGCGCCTGAAGAAAACGGGCAGCGACAGCGCCGCCGTCACGCTCGTGATGGAAGACGGCACCGAATACGCCCACCCCGGCGCGCTGCAGTTCTCCGGCGTCACGGTGGACGCCACCACCGGGTCGGTCACGCTGCGCAGCACGTTCCCGAACCCCGAACGCGAATTGCTTCCCGGCATGTTCGTGCGCGCCTGCCTGGAAGAAGGCGAGAACGACAACGCGATACTCGTGCCGCAGATGGCCGTGACGCGCGCGTCGGACGGCAAGGCGAGCGTCTACGTCGTGGATGCGGCCGGCAACGCGCGGCAAGTGCAAGTCACGGCCGACAACGCATTCCGGGACCAATGGATCGTGACCTCGGGCCTGCACGCCGGCGACCGCGTGATCGTGAGCGGCCTGCAGAGCGTGCATGCGGGCGCGCCGGTCAAGGTGGCGGCCGATACGCCGCAGACGCAGGCGAACGCGGCATCCGCGGCACCCGCGACGGACACGGCCTCGACCGTGTCGGCACAACGCTAGGCGGAGAACGGCATGGCAGAGTTCTTCATCAAGCGCCCCATTCTCGCGTGGGTCATGGCCATCGTCATCATGCTGGTGGGCGCGGCGGCGGTCACGAGTCTTCCCGTCGCGCAGTACCCCACCATCGCGCCGCCCTCCGTGCAGGTGACGGCCACTTACCCCGGCGCCTCCGCCGACACCGTCGCGGCAACCGTGACCCAGGTGATCGAGCAGAAGCTGAGCGGCATCGACAACGTGCTGTACATGTCGTCCACGAGCAGTTCCGCCGGGCAAGCCACCATCACGCTGACGTTCAATCCCGGAACGAATCCCGACATCGCGCAGGTACAGGTGCAGAACAAGGTGACGCAGGCCACGCCTACCCTGCCCCAAACGGTGCAGGAGCAAGGTGTGCAGGTCGCGAAGGCGTCGACGAGCTTTCTCATGATCGTCGCGCTCTCGTCGCCGGGCGGCACCTGGAATTCGGTGGATCTCGGCAACATCATCGCGACCCGGATCGAAGATCCGCTCGCGCAGTTGAACGGCGTGGGCGACGTGACGCTGTTCGGCGCGCAGCACGCGATGCGCATCTGGCTCAACCCGGTGAAGCTGCACGGTTTCGGACTCGCGCCCTCCGACGTGACCACGGCCATCACGAACCAGAACGTCGAGCTTTCCACGGGGCAGGTCGGCGGCTCGCCGGCAACGGATTCGCAGGCCATCAACGCGACCATCCGCTCGTCGAGTCTGCTGACGAGCGCCGACCAGTTCGCCAGCATCCTGCTGCGCGTGAACAGCGACGGCTCGCGCGTGCTGCTGAAGGACGTGGCGCGCGTCGAGGTGGGCGGCGACAGCTACGACACCGCGTCGCGTCTGAACGGCAAGCCGGCATCCGCGCTCGCCATCAAGCTCGCCACCGGCGCCAACGCGCTGGACGCGGCCAACGCCGTGCGGGCGAAGCTCGCCGAGATCCAGCTGCAATTGCCGAAGGACGTCGCGATCAGTTACCCGTACGACACCACGCCGTTCGTTCGCATCTCGATCGAAGAGGTCGTGAAGACGCTGTTCGAAGCGGTCGTACTGGTCTTCCTCGTGATGTACCTGTTCCTGCAGAACGTGCGCGCCACGCTGATTCCGACCCTCGTGGTGCCCGTTGCGCTGCTCGGCACGTTCGGCGTGATGTCGATGATCGGTTTTTCGATCAACGTACTCTCGATGTTCGCGATGGTGCTCGCCATCGGCCTGCTCGTGGACGACGCCATCGTGGTGGTGGAAAACGTCGAGCGCATCATGAGCGAGGAGAAGCTCGGCCCGAAGGAAGCCACGCACAAGGCGATGGGGCAGATTACCGGCGCCCTGGTCGGCGTGACCACCGTGCTCACCGCCGTCTTCATTCCGATGGCGTTCTTCGCGGGCTCCACGGGCGCGATCTACCGGCAGTTCTCCATCACCATCGTCTCGGCGATGCTGCTGTCGGTCATGCTCGCGCTTACGCTCACGCCGGCGCTGTGCGCCACGCTGCTCAAGCGCGCCGACGTGGAGCACCACGACAAGCGCGGCTTCTTCGGCTGGTTCAACCGGTGGTTCGCCAAGCGCAACGCGGGCTACAGTTCCTCGCTCGCACGCGTGGTCGCGCGACCCGCGCGTTACATGCTGCTCTACGGCGCGATCGCCGGCGTCGTGGCGTTGCTCTACGTCACGTTGCCCTCCTCGTTCCTGCCTGACGAAGACCAGGGCTACTTCATCGTGTCGATCAGCGCGCCCGCGGGCACGCCGGCCTCGCGTACGCTGAAGACGGTGGAGGCCGTGGAGCAGTACGTGCTGAAAGACGAGCCGGGCGTCAAGCAGGTCATCGCCATCAACGGCTTCAGCTTCAACGGCCAGGGGCAGAACAACGCCATCGCGTTCGTGACGCTCAAGGACTGGAGCCTGCGCGGTTCGCGCGACAGCGTGTCGGCCATCATCGCGCGCGCCAACCAGCATTTCGCCGGCAATCGCGACGCGCGCATCTTCGTGCTGAACCCGCCCGCCATTCAGGAACTGGGTACGCAAAGCGGCCTCGACTTCGAGATAGAAGATCGCGGCGGCGCAGGCCACGACAAGCTGCTCGCGGTGCGCAACCAGTTTCTCGGCATGGCGTCGAAGGAGCCGACGCTCGCGATGGTGCGTCCGTCCGGCCTTGAAGACACGCCGCAGCTGCAGGTGGACATCGACCGCGAAAAAGCCAACGCGCTGGGGCTTTCCATCTCCGACGTCAACGCGACGCTGCAGACCGCGTTCGGTTCGTCCTACGTGAACAACTACATCGACACGGGGCGCGTGCAGAAAGTCTACGTGCAGTCGGACGCCCCGTATCGCATGATGCCTGCCGACCTTGGCGACTGGTATGTGAAGGCAAGCAGCAGTGCGTCGAGTTCGTCGTCTTCATCGTCCTCGAGCACCACCACGAGCACGACAGGCTACGACTCCACGATGGTGCCCTTCTCGTCGTTCGCAAAGAGCCACTGGACGTTCGGGCCGCCACAGATCGAGCGCTACAACCGGCAGCTCGCCACCGGCATTTCGGCCGCCACGCGGCCCGGCGTGAGCACCGGCGAGGCAATGACGGCAGTCGAACAGCTTGCACGCAAACTGCCGCCCGGCTTCGCCGTGGAATGGACGGGCCAGTCGTATCAGGAGAAGCAGGCCGGCTCGCAAGCCACGGTGCTCTATGCAATCTCGCTCGTCGTCGTGTTCCTGTGCCTTGCGGGCCTCTACGAAAGCTGGTCGATTCCGCTTGCGGTGCTGCTCGTCGTGCCGCTCGGTGTGCTGGGCGCGTTAGTTGCCGCTCATGGGCGCGGGCTTTCGAACGACATCTATTTCAAGGTGGGGCTGCTGGCCACTATCGGTCTGTCCACGAAGAACGCCATCTTGATCGTCGAGTTCGCGAAGGATCTGCAAGCGCAGGGACGCAGCCTCGTGGACGCCGTACTCGAAGCCGCCCACATGCGGCTGCGCCCCATTCTCATGACTTCGCTCGCGTTCGTATTCGGCGTGCTGCCGCTCGTCATCAGTACGGGTGCCGGCGCCGGCGCACGCCACGCCATCGGCACGGGCGTGACGGGCGGCATGATCGCGGCCACGGTGCTCGCCATCTTCTTCGTACCGGTCTTCTTCGTCGTGGTGCGCAGACTGTTCAACGAACACGGTCACACGACGGACTCCGCCGACATCAACGAGGGCAACGCATGAAACGCACACTGATCGCCCTTGTCTGCATGGGCATGCTGGCAGGCTGCACGCTGGACCCGACGTACCACAGGCCGGCCGCACCGGTCGACAATACCTGGTCCACCGTGCCCTCGCGGTCGCAGCCGAAGGCCGCGCAGAGCACGGCTGCGGCACCGCTGGGAGCCGACCTCGGCTGGCGCGACTTCTTCAAGGATCCGCGACTGCAAAAGCTGATCGAACTCGCGCTCGCGAACAACCGCGACATGCGCGTGGCCGCGCTCAACGTGGCGCAGTACGAAGCGCAGTACCGCATCGCGCGCGCCAACGTCGGACCGGCCATCAACGCATCCGGCTCGATCACGCGCGAACGCGTGGCCGGCTCCACGGGCGCATACGGTTCGAGCAGCGCGAGCGTGGGCCTCACATCGTGGGAAATCGACTTCTTCGGCCGCCTGCGCAGCCTCAAGCGCCAGGCGCTGGAGCAGTACCTCGCCACGGACGCCGCGCGCACCAGCACTCAGATCAGCCTGATCGCGACCGTCGCCACCGACTATCTGCAACTGCGCTCCGACGAGACGTCGTTGCAGATCGCACAGAACACCGTGGATGCGGACCAGCACACCTACGATCTCACGGTGAACATGATGAAAATGGGCAGCGCGTCGCTGCAGGACGTGCGCCAGGCCGAAAATTCGCTGGCGAGCGCGCGGTCGAGTCTCGCCTCGTACACGCGTGCGGTCGCGCAGGACCGCAACAACCTGGTGGCCGAAATCGGTGCGCCGCTGCCCGACGATCTGCCGCAGGGCCCTTCGCTGATGGAAAGCGAGCACACGTTCGCGGACATTGGCGAAGGCGTGCCGTCGGATCTGCTCGCGCGCCGGCCCGACATCGTCGAAGCCGAGCACACGCTGAAGGCCGCCAACGCCAACATCGGTGCGGCGCGCGCCGCGTTCTTTCCGAAGATCGAGCTGACGGCTTCCGCGGGCACCACGAGCGGCAGCCTCTCGAACCTGTTCAAGGCGGGCACGGGGGCGTGGACGTTTGCGCCGACCCTCTCGGTGCCGCTCTTCGATTTCGGCTACAACCGCGCCACGCTGGACGTGGCGAAAGTCGAGAAGGACATCGACGTCGCCCACTATGAAAAGGCCATCCAGACGGCGTTCAAGGAGGTGTCGAATGCACTCGCGGGACGCACCACGTATGTCACCCAGGTCGCCGCGGATCGCGACTACGTCGAGTCCGCGCGGCAATACTACGACCTCGCGCAGGCACGCTACCGCAGCGGCACCGACAGCTTCCTGACCCTGCTCGACGCGCAGCGCACGCTCTACGCCGCGCAACAGCAACTGGTCACGGACATGCTCGCCAAGCAGTCCAATCTCATCACGCTGTACAAGGTGCTGGGCGGCGGCTGGCGGGAAACGAGCGCGGTGGCGCAGCGGTAGCCTCCGTACGCCCGTGACCGACGCGCTTTCGCACATCACGGGCGTCTTGCCATCGATGCCTCGTTCCCCCGCAGGAACGGACTGCTAAAAACAGCGATGCGCACGACGGATCGCGCGCGGTTCTCGCGAAAGCCCATCTTTCTGGCCCATCCTCGCCCGGCCCTCCCACGTGCAATCTTTTTGCATGCCGACAGCGGCATGCGGGCGTCTCGTCCGCCTGGCCAGCGACCGAAAAGTGACCCTCCTAACATCATAGGATTGCATTTTCACATTTAATGTGATTTTATTATCACCTGTCGCGAGCGGCCGCCGACCATGCGCGCGCCGCGGCGCATCCCATACCAAGGAAGAGACGCAGATGGAGACAATCGCCGTCATCGGCAGCAACATGGTCGACCTCGTGACCTATGTCGCGCGCATGCCCGCCCGGGGCGAGACGCTGGAGGCCCCGAACTTCGAGCTCGGCTGCGGCGGCAAGGGCGCGAACCAGGCCGTCGCGGCCGCGCGCCTCGGCGCGCGCGTCGTGATGGTCACGAAAGTCGGCGACGACGTGTTCGCCGACAACACGATCCGCAACTTCGAACGCGAAGGCATCGACACCACGCACGTGCGCAAGGTCGCCGGCGTGCCGAGCGGCGTCGCGCCGATCTTCGTCGAACCCGATTCGAGCAACAGCATCCTGATCGTCAAGGGCGCGAACCGCCACCTGCGGCCGGCCGACATCGACGCGGCCGCGCCGATGCTCGCCGAATGCGCGCTGATCGTGCTGCAGCTCGAGATCGAGCTCGACACCGTCTATCACGCGATCGAATTCGGCGCGCGGCACGGCATTCCGGTGCTGCTGAATCCCGCACCGGCGGTCGCCGACCTCGATTTCGAACGCATCCGTTCCGTCGAATTCTTCGTGCCGAACGAAACCGAGCTCGCGATCGTGTCGGGTATGCCGGTCGATTCGCGCGAAAGTGCGACCCGCGCCGCCGAAGCGCTGGTCGCGCGCGGGCTCAAGCACGTGCTCGTCACGCTCGGCAGCAACGGTTCGCTGCTGGTATCGCGCGACGGCGTGCGGCACGTGCCGGGCGTGCCGGTCGACGCGCGCGACACGACGGGCGCGGGCGATGCCTATATCGGCTGCTTCGCACGCTGCTATGCGGCGTCGCGCGACGCGATCGATGCGATGCGTTACGCATCCGCGTACGCCGCGCATTCGGTCACGGGCCTCGGCACGCAGAAGTCGTACGCCGACGCCGCGACGTTCGAACGCTTTCTCCGCGACGCCGGCTTCTGACCGGCACCTTCATCGACGAGACATTGGGAAGGAGACACCCATGAGCCGAACCCGGATCGAACACGCCCCCGACGGCTATTACCTGAATCGCACGCCGCTCTTCGCGTTCACGCTGCTGTGCTGCCTGTTCGCGCTGTGGGGCACCGCCGCGAACCTGAACGACGTGCTGATCGCGCAGTTCAAGAAATCGTTCTTCCTGTCCGATTTCGAATCGGCGTTCGTGCAGTCCGCGTTCTATCTCGGCTACTTCTTCCTTGCGATTCCGGCCGCGACCGTCGTGAAGAAGTTCAGCTACAAGACGACGATCCTCGTCGGCCTGCTGCTCTACACGACCGGCTGCCTGCTGTTCTTCCCGGCCGCGTCGATGGCGAAGTACGGAATGTTCCTCGTCGCGCTGTTCGTGATCGCCGCGGGCCTGTCGTTCCTCGAAACGGCGTCGAACTCGTATTCGACGCTGATGGGCCCGCGCGGCACCAGCACCCGGCGCCTGAACATCTCGCAGACGTTCTATCCGTTCGGCGCGATGGCCGGCGTCTACATGGGCAGCTTCCTGATCTTCAAGGAAGGCGACGCGTCGCATGCGCAGCTCGCGGCGATGTCGGCCGCCGACGCGCACACGCATCAGCTCGCGATGATCCAGGCGACGCTCGAGCCGTACAAGTGGCTGATCGTCGTGCTCGTCGCGGTGTTCATCGTGTTTGCGCTCACGCCGTACCCGGCCTGCAAGGGCAACGGCACGGGCGCGGTCACGCACCGGATCGACGCGCGCGGCACGCTCGCGCGGCTGTTCGGCAACCGGCGCTTCGTCGCGGGCGTGGTCGCGCAGTTCCTGTACGTCGGCGCGCAGGTCGGCGTATGGAGCTTCACGATCCGGCTCGCGATGCAGATCGGCGGCCTCACCGAGCGCGGCGCATCGCGCTACCTGCTCGCGACCTTCTTCGCGTTCTTCGTCGGCAAGCTGGTCGCGACGCTCGTGATGAAACGCGTCGGGCCGGCCAAGGTGCTGATCGTCTACGGCATCCTGTGCATCGCGCTGCTCGCGTACACGATCAGCGTGCACAACATCACGGCCGTCTATGCGGCCGTGTGCGTGAGCGTCTTCCTCGGCCCGTGCTGGCCGACGATCTACGGGCTCACGATCGACGGCCTCGGCAAGGACACCGAATACGGCGGCTCGATCCTCGTGATGAGCATCGTCGGCGGCGCGGTCGTGCCGCTGATCCAGGGGCTGATCTCCGATCACACCGGCGGCAACATGCAGCTCGCGTTCGTCGTGCCGCTCGTCTGCTTCGTCGTGATCGTCTACTACGGCTTCTACTGCCTGCGTCACCTGCCGGCGGCGACGCCCGACGCGGCGGCCGACGGCCACGCGTCCACGCGCTACGCCGCGACGCGCAACACGTCGGGAGCCTGACCATGCAGGGCGAGATCGAACTGCGGCGCGACGACTTCCGCGAAACACCGCGCACGCTGTACCGCACCGACGGCCTCACCGTGACCGCGTTCGCGTATCCGTCCGGCGTCGAGGCGCTGAAGCTCGAGAACCGCCGCGGCCATCTCGTCGTGCTGCCGTATCTCGGCCAGATGATCTGGGCGGCCGAATTCGACGGCCGCGACCTGACGATGAAGCACATGTTCCGGCAGCCGAAGCGCGTGGCGTCGATCATCGACACCTACGGCTGCTTCATGTTCCACAGCGGATTGCTGCGCAACGGCTGCCCGGGGCCGGACGACACGCACGCGCTGCACGGCGAGATGCCGTGCGCGCCGATGGACCGCGCGAGCCTCGTCGTCGGCGCGGATGCGCGCGGCGCGACGGTCGAGGTGACCGGCGAGTACGAATACGTGCAGGGCTTCGGCAGCCACTACGTCGCGCGTCCGTCGGTGCGGCTGGCCGAGCACGATGCGCGGATGACGATCGCGATGGACGTGACGAACCTCGGCGGCGCGCCGATGGACCTGATGTACATGGCCCACCTGAACTACGCGTACGTGCCGGGCGGCCGCTTCGAGCAGTCGCTCCCGCCTGGCGGCATGCGGCTGCGCGACAGCGTGCCCGCGCACGTGAAGCCGACCGCCGCGTGGCGCGACTACACGGCCACGCTCGCGCGCGATCCGGCGCGGCTCGCGACGCTCGATGCGCCCGCGCTGTACGACCCCGAGATCGTGTTCTTCATGAACGAGGTTGAAACGGATGGCGACGGCGTCGCGCATTTCCGGCTCGCGCATCCGGACGGCGGCGCGTTCCACACCGCGTACCGCCCCGCGCAATTCCCGCATGCGACGCGCTGGATCCTGCACAACGCGGACCAGCAGGTCGCTGCGTTCGCGTTGCCGTCGACCTGCGAGCCCGAAGGTTACGAAGCCGAACGCCGCAAAGGCCACGTCGCGGCGCTGGCGCCGGGAGCGTCGCGCCGCTTCGACGTGGTCACCGGCTACCTGAGCGCGGCGGAAGCGCGCGATGCGTGATGTGATGGAAAACGTGATGAAAACCGCGACGAAAAGCGCGACGCCCCGCGCGCCGCACGCCCGCGCCGCCTCACGTCACGAGCGCGATCCCGTGCTCGCGGATCGCGGTTTCGTAGCGACGGCTCAATTGGCCGTCGGAGATCACGTAGTTGAAATCGGTCAGTTCCGCGAAATAGGCCGCGCGCACTTCGTCGAACTTCGTGTGGTCGACCAGCAGGAAGCGGTTCTGCGCGCGCGCCATCACCTTCTTCTTCGCGTCGACTTCGTGGAAGTTGAAGCACGTGACGCCGCAGCGGTCGCTCACGCCAGCGGCCGAGATGAACGCCTTCGACACGCGCACCGAATCGAGGATGCCCGTTTCGGCGACCGATTCGAACACCATGTTCTGGCGGTGATACGCGCCGCCGCACAGGATCACGTTGCAATGCGGCTTCTGCTGCAGCTTCGCGAATACGTTCAGCGAATTGCAGACCGCCGTGAATTCGAGGTCGTCGGCAATGAAATCGACGATGAACGGCGTGGTCGACCCGCAGTCGACGAAGATCGTGTCGCCGGTCGTCACGAATTGCGCGGCCAGCTTGCCGATGCGGCGCTTTTCCTCGGTCTGCCGGTTGTTCTCGGCGCTGATCAGGTATTCGCCGATGTCGCTGCGCTGCGCGGCGAAATGGCGCGTCACGTAGCCGCCGATCAGGCTGAGGCCGTGCGGGTTGTCCGCGAGATCGCGGCGGATCGTCATTTCGGACACGCCGAACAACTCGGCGACTTCCTTCAGATGAATCGCGTTCTGCCCTTGCAGCACGTTCATCAATGTCTTGATCCGCTCGCCCTTCTTTGTTTCCATGCCTGTATCCTGCGTGCCCGCCGCGTGAGTCGCTCGTCGTGCCGGGCGCGCGGGCCCGGCCGGAATGTCGTATTTGTAACAAACCGATGTGAAAACATCAACTTTCCGTGTGCCCTTTCCGCACACGATCCGTGGAGTCCTGACACATGCCGCTTTCCAACGCCCAACTCGCCCAAACCATCGATCACACGCTGCTCGCGCCCGACGCGAGCGACGCGCAGATCCGCGAACTCTGCCGCCAGGCGGCCGAGCATCGCTTTTACTCGGTCTGCGTGAATTCGGCGAACGTGCCGCTCGCCGCGCGCGAGCTGGCCGATACCGGCGTGCTCGTGTGTGCCGTGGTCGGCTTTCCGCTCGGCGCGGGGCTGTCCGCCGCGAAGGCATTCGAAGCCACCGCCGCGATCGCGGCGGGCGCCGGCGAGATCGACATGGTGATCAACATCGGCGCGCTGAAAAGCGGCCGCGCCGACGACGTGAAGGCCGACATCGACGCCGTGCATCGCGCGTGCGGCACGGTGCCGCTCAAGGTGATCCTCGAAACGGGGTTGCTGACCGACGACGAGAAGGTGCGCGTGTGCGAGATATGCCGCGATCTCGGCGTCGCGTTCGTGAAGACGTCGACCGGGTTCGGCCACGGCGGCGCGACGCTCGCCGACGTCGCGCTGATGCGCCGCACGGTCGGGCCGACGCTCGGCGTGAAGGCGTCGGGCGGCGTGCGCGACCGCGCGGCCGCGCTCGCGATGCTCGAAGCCGGCGCGACGCGGCTCGGTACGAGCTCGGGAGTGGCGATCGTCAGCGATCAGACGGGCGGCGGATCGGGGTACTGACGCGCGAACGGCCGGCCTTCGCACGCGTGCATCACACGTCAAGACTGGCCGTCGAAGCTCGTCGCGCAGGTTCCGGCCGGACCCGGTCCGACGTCGGACGCACGCCAGGCGACGACCGGTGCGGCACACGCCATCGACGGCCAGCACGGCGATGCTGCGATCGGTGGTGCACACATCGGCTGCACCACCGCTACGGCGGCGCCGGCCGGGTACTGCGCTCGCCCGGCACGTGGCGGCATCGCGACGTTCACGTTGCCCCGCCCGCGCCATTCACGACCCGATAGCCCTTGTCGCAGAACGCGTCGGGCTGCTCCGCCGTCGGCAACCAACGTAAGGTATCGAACAGAAGCGTCCTTCGCGAAAATACGAAAATCGAAAAATCAGAGGCCGTCTGCATCGCTTCGCGATCCGTGAACTCATCGTCAAGGCTCCAATGCAAGCCAATCTTCGGTCCCGGTTCCATCACGACGGCTTTGCGGTCATCAACGGGCTGATCGACACCGCGGAGATCGAAGACTTGCGCGAAATCGGCCATCGTCTGCTCGGCAGTCGCACGGGCTACGCCCAGGGCCTGATGTTCGATTTCTATCCCGAGTCGAACGGGGGCGATTCCGGGCCTCAACTTCTCCAACTTCACTGGGCGTCCTATTTCGAGCGTCGGCTGGCGAAACTCCGTATCCGCTGCGCCGCGTTCGATATCGCCAAGGCGCTGCTCGGCCCGAATGTTCGTTTTGCCGGCGACAGCTTTTTCCTGAAGCAGTCGCGTACGGACACCGTGACGCCATGGCATCAGGACGACGCGTTTACCGACGCGCGCATCGACCATCGCGAAGTCAACTTCTGGATTCCGTTGCAAGCCGTGTCGGTCGACAACGGGTGCATGCGGTTCATCCCCGGGTCTCACCTGTACGACGTCCTTCCGCACGTACCGCTCGGGAACGACGTGACCGCCCATGGACTCGAGTGTGTCGGCGGATTCGATCCGGCGCGCGCCGTGACGTGTCCGTTGATGCCGGGAGACTGCACCGTGCATGCGGGGCGCACGCTGCACGCCGCGGGGGCAAACTTCTCGGATCGGCCGCGGTACGCGTATGCGCTCAATTTCCGGTTACCACGACGGTGCTCGAGTACGACGACGAACTTTCCCTGGCACGACACGTGGCGCCCCTCGCGCATCGAGCGCTCCCAGGCGTCCCGGAATCTACGTGGGTGCTGGCCGTCCCTTCTGCACGAACTGTACACGTTCGATTTTCGCAATCCGTTCGAGTGGCGACTCGCGGGCGGCAGGATCGCGCGTTGGCTGAACGCGCCGCGGCAACCGATGCGCGAACCCGAGCCGGAATGAATCGCGGCGGGATCGGTGGAGCGCTGCCCCATCTCCCGTACGCGCGGGTCGGCGGAAATTTTCCATCGATTCCGGCGCGATCCGTCGCACGAGCGTGCATCATGCGGGCGGCGTCCGGCAAATGCACGGCGTTCGGCCAAGGACGCTGGCTCGCCTCTTCCGCACACATGACAACCCCGGCACAATGCCGCCCATGCGCTACGACAATACCTTCGTCTACCCGTCCTCCGGCTTCGCCGGCCGGCTCGCCAACCGGATCGTCGCGAGCGGCCCGCTGCTGCGCGCACGCCGCGCGCTGCTGTCGCGGCTGCCGTTCCTGCAGCTCGCGAGCGACGTCGAGCACGTCGTGTATTGCACGTGGGTCGTCGATGTCGCGGCCGTCGCGCCGCTCGTGCCGCGCGGCGTCACGCTCGCGAGCCGTGGCGGCCGCACGCTGTTCACGACGCTCACCTACCGGCACCGCCACTTCGGCCCGCGGCTCGCCGGCCCGCTGCGGCGCGTGTTTCCGTCGCCGCTGCAAAGCAACTGGCGGCTCTACGTCGACGCGCTGCCGGACGGCGCGCCGGCCGGGCGCACTGTGCTGTTCGTGAAGAACGTGTTCGACCACCCGCTCTATGCACTCGGCAGCCGGCTGTTCAGCGACGCGCTGCCGTCGCATCTCGCGCGGCCCTTCACGCATGCGGCGCGCGACGGACGCTACGACACGCTGCTGGCCGCGAGCGGCGGCAGCGCACCCGACTTCCGCTGCACGGCCGAAGCGTCGCACGACCGCACGCTGCCCGACGCCTTCGCGCCGTTCTTCGACGACTGGCGCGCGGCGGTCGCCGCGCTGTCGCTGCAGCACGCGGCCGTCGCCCATGTGGCAGACTGCGATCGCCTCGCGCATGCGTCGATCGACCTGCCGATCGACGTCGACGCGGTGCGGCCGCTCAAGACGATCGGCCCCGCAGGCGGCGGCGACTTCCTCGCCCGCATCGGCGCGACCGGCGAGCCGCTGTGCTTCGTCGTGCCGGACGTCGCATTCCGCGTCCTGTCCGAGCGGCTGCTGTAGCGCGCGGCTCAGGCGCGCCGGCGCCCCGGCGGGCGATCGTCCGCACCGCTTTCGTCCGCGAGCCGTCCCGCGTAATCGCGCGCGAACTGCACCGCGATGCGGCCCGAACGCGCGCCGCGTTCGAGCGCCCACTGCAGCGCGGGCTCGCGGGCCGCGCGAATCTGCGCGTCATCGAAACCGGCCGCGCCGAGCCGGCTCTCGACGACGGCCAGGTACTCGTCCTGCGTGAAGCCGTAGAACGTGACCCAGATCCCGAAGCGCTCGGACAGCGAAATCCGCTCCTCGATCGCGTCGCCCGGGTGCAGCTCGCCGTTCTCCGCACGCGTCACGTTCGCGTTGTCGCTCGCCTGCTCGGGCATCAGGTGGCGGCGATTCGACGTCGCGTACACGAGCACGTTCGACAGGTCGCTCGCCACCGAGCCGTCGAGCACCGTCTTGAGCCCCTTGTAGCCGGTCTCGCCGGCCTCGAACGACAGGTCGTCGCAAAACACGAGGTAGCGCTCGGGCCGCGCGCGCACCAGCTCGACGATCGCCGGCAGATCGTTCAGCCCTTCCTTGCTGACCTCGATCAACCGCAGGCCGTGCGCCGCGAACGCATGCAGGCACGCCTTCACGATCGACGATTTACCGGTACCGCGCGCGCCGGTCAGCAACACGTGATTGGCCGCGAACCCGTGCACGAACTGGCGCGTGTTCCGCTCGACGATCGCCGCCTGCCGGCCGACGTTGCGCAGCGCGTCGAACCCGACGAGCGCGGGCGTGGCGATCGGTTCGAGCGGCGCCGTTCGATGGCCGCCGCCGACACCGCACCAGCGAAACGCAATGGCCGCATCGAAATCGATCGCGGCCGGCTGGCGGATGCCCGCCAACGCCTCGAGCGCGGTCGCGATCCGTTCGAGCTGGCGCGCGAGCGCCGGCGCGGCGCCAGGTGCGCATTCGTCCGGCAGCATGGCCATCAGATCCTGGAGGTCCGCATGCGCGCTCATTGGCGGGCTCCTTGCGATGCACCGGCTTGAAACGGAAACCGCTGCGCGAGCGCGACGCCGAGCAGCGCGACGCCGCCGCCGATCAGGTGATACAGCCGCAGCGATTCGCCGAGCAGCACGATCGCGCCGCCGGCCGTCATCACGGGCAGCAGGTTCATGAACATCGCGCAGCGGCTCGGGCCGAGCAGCCGCACGCCCTGCATCCACAGATACGGGAGCACCACCGACGCCAGCACGCCGGCATACAGGATCAGCGGCACGCTCGCGCGCGTCGGCCATGCGGCCTGCGCGGGCAGCCGCAGCAGCATCGGCACCATGAACACGAGTGCGGCCAGCGCCTGCACGTAAGTCGACTGCCACGCGGGCAGC
Organism: Burkholderia sp. 9775_39; assembly: GCF_015712225.1. Classification (NCBI taxonomy): domain Bacteria; kingdom Pseudomonadati; phylum Pseudomonadota; class Betaproteobacteria; order Burkholderiales; family Burkholderiaceae; genus Burkholderia; species Burkholderia sp. 9775_39. The sequence continues at coordinate 24,206 of NZ_JACCQC010000048.1, forward strand.
GCGCCGATGCGCCAGCGCTTGAGCAGCACGCCGTACAGCGCGTACGCGGCCGACGCGGCCAGCATCAGCAGGTCGCCCAGCTGCACGCCGTGCGCGGCGATCGCCGTCGGGTGCCCTTCGGCGATCAGGTAGACGACGCCCGCGAGCGACAGCACACCGCCGCCGATCATGCCGGCGCCCGGCGGATCGCCGAGCAGCAGCGAGCTCAGCAGCATCGTCATCAGCGGCACGAGCGCGGTGATGATCGCCATGTTGGTCGCGCTGGTCGTTTTCGCGGCCTCGTAGGACAGGCTCTGGAACAGCGCCATCGCGAGAAAGCCGAGCACCGCGAGCTTCGGCAGGTGCGCGACGAGCACCGCGCGATTGCGCCACGCGGGGCGCAGCGTGAAGACGCTCATCAGCGCGACGGCGAGCAGCAACCGGTAGAACGTGATGGCCGACGGGTCGATCGTCGACGCGGACAGCTTCGAGACGACGACGTTGCCGGCCCACAGCGCGATCGCGCAGAAGGGGAGCAGAAAAGGAGACTTGTTCATCGCGTTGGACGGATTAATATCGTGACAGGGAGGCTGGCGTGAATCGGAACGCCATCGTGCCCGCCCGCCCACTGCCTGTCTCACGCCAAAATGTCACGACTTGTCGCCAATCGGACACGCGAGTCCACCCCGCCGTTTGCGCACCTGCGCTACGAATCGACGCCGATGCCCGTGTCGGCGATGGCGGCCACCTACGTGCACGGCACGTCGATCGCGCCGCACCGCCATCGGCGCGCGCAACTGCTCTATGCGATCGAGGGCGTGATGCACGTCGAATCCGAAGGTGCATCGTGGGTCGTGCCGCCGACACGCGGCGTATGGCTCGAAGCCGGGCTCGACCATACGGTGCAGATGAGCGGCGACGTGCAGATGCGCACGGTGTTCGTCGAGCCGGGCGCGGTCGAGCACCTGCCCGCGCGCAGTTGCGTCGTCGAAGTGCATCCGCTGCTGCGCGAGCTGATTCTCGCCGCAGTCGACGTGCCGCTCGATTACGCGCCGGGCTCGCGCCACGATCACCTGATGCACCTGCTGCTTGCGGAAGTGACCGTCGCGCCGCTGCTGCCGCTGTACCTGCCGTGGCCGCACGACGCGCGCCTGCGGACGATCTGCGACACGCTGGTCGCCACGCCCGACGACCTGCGCACGATCGCCGAGTGGGCCGACCTGCTCGGCCTGTCGGTCCGCACGCTGCATCGCGCGTTCCGGCGCGAGACGGGGCTCAGCTTCCGCCGCTGGCGCGAGCAGGCGCGGCTGCTGCTCGCACTCAAGCGTCTCGCGCACGGCGAAAAAGTGCTGACCGTCGCGATGGATCACGGCTACAGCAGCCAGAGCGCGTTCTCCGCGATGTTCAAGCGGCACTTCGGGATGTCGCCGTCGGCGTTTTACGCGTAACGGCGGCGCTGCCGCTAGCGCGCCGCGAGTGCCGCGATGAAGCATGCGCATGCGGCCGCCGATGCCACCGTGCGCACGTGATTCCACCTCGTCCAGTCGTGCAGGTAGCGCGTCCACAGCGCCGCGCCTTGCGCCGTGGCCGGATCGGCCGCGGCGAGCGCATCGTTGAGCGGCACGTTGACGGCCAGCGTCACCGCGAACATGCCGAACACGTACAGCACGCCGCCGGCGAGCGCCGCCATCGCGCCCGGCGAGTCGCGATCGAACAGCGCGATCACGACGAGCGCGAGCGCCATCAGCGTCGTGACGAGAAACAGCGGCATGAACGGCGAACGCACGATGTCGACGTTGATCGCGTTCATCGCGGCCGCGCCGGCCGGCGGCGCGAGCCGTCCGAGCGACGTCATCACGAACGTCGAGAACGCGAAGTACACGCCGGCCATCAGCCCGCAGCCGATGGCGGAACCCCACAGCAACGCTGACGTCACGAACGCGATCATGGTCAGGCGCTCCATACGCCGGTCGCGGCGACCGCGCGCGCATAGTCGGCGAAATCGCGCGCCGGGCGCCCGAGCGTGGCGTCGACGCCGTGCGTCACCGCGCTGTTGCGCCCGTCGAGCACCCCGTCGAACAGGTCGTCGAGCAACGCGACGACCGGCTCCGGCACGCCGACCTCGCGCAGCCCCGCGACGAACGCATCGTGCGGAATCTCGCGGTAGGCGATCGGCCGCCCGGCGGCCCGCGCGATTTCGTCGACCGCTTCCGCGAACGTCAGTGCGCGCGGGCCGGTGACCTCGATCACGCGGCTCGCGAAGCGCGCATCGGTGAGCGCGGCCACGGCAACGTCCGCGATGTCGTCCGCATCGACGAACGGCTCGCGCACCGCGCCGGCCGGCAGCGCGACTTCGCCGGCCAGCACGCCGTCGAGCAGATAGCCTTCGGAGAAGTTCTGGTTGAACCAGCTTGCCCGCACGACACCCCAGCCCACGCCCGACGCCTGCAACGCAGCCTCGGCGGCCTGTGCGCGCGGCTCGCCGCGCCCGGACAGCAGCACCACGCGCTCGACGCCGCGGTCCCGCGCGAGCCGCGCGAATCGGGCGATCGCGTCCACCGCGCCTTCGACGGCCAGATCGGGCTGGTAGGTCACATAGGCGGCCGACACCCCATCGAGCGCGGCCGGCCACGTTTCGGGCGCCGTCCAGTCGAAGCGGACGGCCGACGTGCGCGATACCGGCCGTGTCGCATGGCCGCGCGCACGCAGCCGGGCATCGACGCGGGCGCCCGTCTTGCCCGAACCGCCGACGATGAGGAGAGGAAGTGCCGACATGTGCGTCTCCTTTTGGAAAAACACGAGAATCTCTCGCGTTTCAAAAACACGATAGACTCTCGCATTAGCAACGTCAAGCTTTTCGGGAGGCGGCATGGGCCGACAAAAATCGGGGCAGAGCGACGAGCCCGACGCGGCGGCAGCGGACGCGCCGGCGCGCGCGCGGCTGGTACCGACGCAGCAGCGCAGCCGCGAGCGGTTCGAGCGCATCCTCGCGTGCGCGTCGGAAGTGATGATCGAGAAAGGCTGCGACGCGTTCCGGATGAGCGACATCGTCGAACGCACGGGCATCTCGTTCGGTTCGCTGTACCAGTACTTTCCGGACAAGGCCGCGGTGATCGGCACGCTCGCGGAGCGCTACAACGCCGTCGGCCACGACTGCGTGCGGCGCGACCTCGCGGGAATGAAGACGATCGACGATCTGCACGCCACGCTCGCGCGCATCACGGACAGCTACTACCGGATGTTCGTCGACGAGCCGCTGATGCGCGACATCTGGCGCGCGACGCAGGCCGATCGCGCGCTGCAGGCACTGGATCGCGCGGACGGCGAATTCCTGGCCGGACTGTTCGCGGATGCGCTGGCGGAAGTCGCGCCCGACACGACGCGCGCACAGCGCAGCGCATTCGCGGAACTGATGATGATCCAGATCGCGGCGGCCGTACGCCATGCGATCACGCTGCCGCCGAAGGCGGCGCGGCACATGCTGGCGATGTTCAAGCGCGCGCTGCCGCGCGACCTGTCAGTGCTCGACGCGTAATCGCGCCGCGCGCGCCGCACCATGCACGCGGCCGCCCGAAGGCTCCGCGCGAAGTGGCATGACGCGCCGCTTACTTGCTGTAGTCGTACACGCCGCGCCCGGTCTTGCGCCCGAGCCGCCCGGCCGACACCATCTCGCGCAGCAGCGGGCACGCGCGATACTTCGGATCGCCGAAGTCCTTCGCGAACACGTCCATCACCGCGAGACACACGTCGAGGCCCACGAGGTCGGCCAGCGCGAGCGGCCCGATCGGGTGGTTCGCGCCGAGCTTCATCCCCGCGTCGATCTCCTCGGCCGACGCGATGCCCTCGGCCAGCACGAAGAACGCTTCGTTGATCATCGGCACCAGGATCCGGTTCACGACGAAGCCCGGCGAATTGCGCACGCCGATCGGCGACTTGTCGAAACGCTCGGTCAGCGCGCGCACGGCTGACGCGGTCGCATCGCTCGTCTGCAGCCCGCGGATGATCTCGACGAGCGGCATCAGCGGCACCGGGTTGAAGAAGTGCATGCCGAGAAAACGCGACGGATCGGCGAGCGGCGCCGCGAGTGCGGTGATCGAGATCGACGACGTGTTGGTCGCGATGATCGCGTCCGGACGCGCGACGGCCTCGATCTGCTTCAGGATGCGGCCCTTCAGCTCGACGTTCTCGGTCGCGGCTTCGATCACGATGTCGACCGCGGCGAGTTTCGCGTAGTCGGTCGACGTCGTGATGCGCGCGAGCGCCGCATCGCGTGCGGCCGCGTCGAGCTTGTCCTTCGACACGAGCCGCTCGAGGCTGCCCTTCAGCGTCGCGAGGCCCTTGTCGAGCGCGGCGTCGCTGACGTCGATCATCACGACGTTCAGTCCTGCAACGGCGGCGGTTTGCGCAATGCCGTTACCCATGGTTCCGGCGCCCACGACGCCGACGGTTTCGATGGCCATGACGATTCCTGTGTATTCGGAGGCTGAGCGGTCGATTATCAGATGTTCTCGAAGATCGCCGCAATCCCCTGGCCGCCGCCGATGCACATCGTCACGAGCGCGTAACGCCCGCCGATGCGCTTCAGCTCGTACAGCGCCTTCACCGTGATCAGCGCGCCGGTCGCACCGATCGGGTGACCGAGCGAGATGCCCGAGCCGTTCGGGTTGACCTTGGCCGGATCGAGGCCGAGCGCCTGCGTGACCGCACAGGCCTGCGCGGCGAACGCCTCGTTCGCTTCGATCACGTCGAGATCGCTGATCTTCAGGCCCGCGCGTTCGAGCGCCTTCTGCGTGGCCGGCACCGGGCCGATGCCCATGTACGCCGGATCGACGCCCGCGTGCGCATACGCGACGAGGCGGGCGAGCGGCTTCACGCCCTGCGCGCGCGCGGCGTCCGCGCTCATCATCAGCACGGCGGCCGCGGCATCGTTGATGCCCGACGCGTTGCCGGCCGTCACGGTGCCGTTCTCCTTCGCGAACACCGGCTTGAGCTTCGTGAAATCGTCCGCGCTCGCGTCGTGACGCACGTGCTCGTCGGTGTCGAACGCGACTTCGCCCTTCTTGGTGCGGATCGAGATCGGCAGGATCTGGTCCTTGAAGCGCCCTTCCGCGATCGCGCGCGCCGCGCGACGATGCGATTCGAGCGCCAGCGCGTCCTGCGCTTCACGCGAGATGTCGTATTTCTTCGCGACGTTCTCGGCCGTCACGCCCATGTGGATCGTCTGGAACGGGTCGTGCAGCGCGCCGAGCATCATGTCGACGAGCTTGCCGTCGCCCATGCGCTGGCCGAAGCGCGCGGCCGGCACGGTGTACGGCGCGCGGCTCATGCTCTCCGAGCCGCCGCCGATCGCGACGTCGGCATCGCCGAGCATGATCGTCTGCGCGGCCGACACGATCGCCTGCAGGCCCGAGCCGCACAGGCGGTTCACGGTCAACGCCGGCGTGTGCTGCGCGACGCCGCCGTTGATCGCCGCGACGCGCGCGAGATACATGTCCTTCGGCTCGGTGTTCACGACGTGGCCGAACACGACGTGCCCGACCGCATCGCCCGGCACGTTCGCGCGCGACAGCACTTCGGCGACCACCTTCGCGCCGAGGTCGGTCGGCGAGAAATCCTTCAGGCTGCCGCCGAAATCACCGATCGCGGTACGGACACCGCTCACCACCACGACTTCCTTCGCTGCATTGCTCATCGTCTCACTCCGGTTCGTTCGCGCCCGCGGGGCGCGGGGATGCGTTGCGTTACATGTTCGGGTAATTCGGCCCGCCGCCGCCTTCCGGCGTGACCCACACGATGTTCTGCGTCGGGTCCTTGATGTCGCAGGTCTTGCAGTGCACGCAATTCTGCGCGTTGATCACGAGGCGCTC